>CAZJYN010000032.1:0-8625 GCA_964550285.1 uncultured Rubrivirga sp. | reverse complement strand
ACTGGCCCCCGAGGTGCTGCTCGAGGGGTGATTCGGGTCCGCCATGGGTCCGCCACGGGGGTCGGGAACGCCGGCACTGGGCTGGGCGTCGTACCGTCTAGGCAAGGCGTGCTCCGTAAGCGGGCGTGATCAGCAGATTGGGAGGTCGCATGAGCCAGCGATCGAATCTGCGTCTGCTGGTCCTCGGCGCCTTGATGTTCTCGTTGGTGATGACCTTGCTCGGCCGGCTGTACTACCTGCAGGTGGTGACCGGCGAGGAGTACAAGACCGCCGCGGTCAACAACACCGTTCGTGAAGTAGTCGAACCGGCGGTTCGTGGATTGATCCTGGACCAGGCCGGTCGCCCGCTGGTGGCGAACCGCACCTCGCTGGTGGTCACCGTGGACAAGGTGGTGCTCGAACGCGAACCCGACGACGGCGCCGCAGTGATCGGTCGGCTCGGGGAAATCTTGGATATCCCGCCGCAGGACATCGCCGATCAGTTGATGCCATGTGGCACCGAGGGTGCGAAGCCACCGCCGGTGTGTTGGAACGGAACGCCGTACCAACCGGTGCCCATCGCGCAGGACGTGGATCCGCAAACGGCACTGTCCATCATGGAGAAGGGCCAGTTGTATCCCGGCGTCGAAGCGACGTTGACTGCCATCCGCGAGTATCCGCAGCCGTTCAGCGTGAATGCGGCGCATCTCCTGGGATACCTCGGCCCGGTCACCGAGGAGCAACTCGAAGCGCAAGGCGGCACCACTGCCTACGACCGGCTACGACGCACCGACGTGGTGGGCCGATCCGGTTTGGAGGCGTACTACGACGAAGACGTCCGCGGGAAGCCGGGCGTCACGACCCTCGCCGTCGATACCGCCGGCCGGGTTACCGGCACCTTGGAGGCGTTCCCACCGCAGCCGGGTGACTACCTCGTCTCCAGCATCGACGCCCACTTGCAGTCGGTCGTCGAGGAGCAGCTCGTCGCCGCTGTCCAGCGCGCGCAGCGGCAGGGCAACCCCGGTGATTCCGGTGCCGCGGTGGTCATCGACGTGAACACCGGTCGCATCCTGGCGATGGCCAGTTACCCGACATACGATCCTTCGATCTGGGTAGGTGGAGTTACCAAAAGGCAGTTCGAGAAGTTGATGGACTCCGGTTCGCTCGCCTCGAACGCCACCCAGGGTTTGTTCGCGCCGGGCTCCACCTACAAGGTGATCAGCACCGTCGCGGCCGCCAAGGAAGGGTTCAACCTCGGCGGTACCTACGACTGCCCGAGCCGCATCAAGCTCGGAACCCAGGTGTTCCGCAACTTCGAATCCTCCGCCTACGGCGAGATCTCGCTGCGCCGGGCCCTGGAGGTTTCGTGCAACACGGTCTTCTACAAGATCGCCAACGACATGTGGCTCGATGCCGGAGGCGACGATGCCGGCCGCGAGGGGGAGGACCCCATCGCCGACGCGGCGTTGCAGTTCGGGCTGGGTCAAGGAACCGGTATCGACCTTCCGGTGGAGTCTGTCGGTCGCGTCGCGAGTCGGGAGTTCAAGGCTGAGAACTGGGAGCGAAAGCGCGACACC
Source organism: uncultured Rubrivirga sp. (assembly GCA_964550285.1). GTDB lineage: Bacteria > Actinomycetota > Actinomycetes > S36-B12 > S36-B12 > S36-B12. The sequence continues at coordinate 7,069 of CAZJYN010000032.1, read as the reverse complement.
TGGTGCAAGAACGCGGTCGAGGGCTACCCCGAGACCCGCAAGACAGACCCGGAACTCGCCGACTACTTCACCGCTTTGGATCAAGAGAACTGCGCGGATGGTTTCCGCTGGCGCGAGGGCGATGCGCTGAACGCATCGATCGGCCAGGGAGATACGGCCGTCACACCGCTGCAGATGGCGATGGTCTATGCAACGGTCGCGAACGGCGGAACGCTGTATGAACCCAGGCTGGTGAAGGGTCGGATCTCCGCCGATGGCTCCCAGGTGGAGGAGATCCCGCCGATCGTCGCCGATGAGATCACCGGAGCTCGTGCCCAGCGCGCCATCGGTTTCTTGCAGGACACACTCCCAGGCGTAACCACCGAGGGGTCCGGTCGTGGACCATTCGCCGGCTTCCCGCTCGATCAGATCCCGGTCGCCTCGAAGACCGGCTCGGCGCAGGTGACCGGGGACAAGGTGTCGACGTCGTGGTTCGCCTCCTACGCGCCGGCGAACGATCCGCAATACGCGGTGGTCATGATGGTCACCCAGGGTGGAACCGGCGCCAAGACTTCCGGACCGAGTGTGCGCAAGATCTACGAGGCGCTGTTCGGCATCAAGGGTGGCAACGTCGATCCATCGCGCAGCGTGTTGGTCGACGGCCAGCCGAGTGCGCAATTACCGGTGGTGCGCGAGGACGGCACCCCGGTGGTGCCGCTGGCTGAGGATTCCGGCCTGCCGGAATCTCGCGAGGACTCCGGCAACGTGAGCGCTCGTGGAGGGGATGGCGCATGACGAGCGTGTTCCCAACGAAGTCTTCCGATGCCGCGGTGGCGCCGCGGCGAGAACGCGAGGGTGGCTACTTCCGGGACCTTGATTGGGTACTGATCATCGCGGCCCTAGGCGCCTCGATCATGGGTTCGGCGTTGGTGTGGTCGGCGAGCCGGGCGGATCTGGCCGTCGAAGGCGACCCGCAGTCCTACCTCAAACGCCACTTGATCAACCTCGGCGTAGCGCTCGTGCTCGGGGTGATCGCAACCCGCGTCAACTACCGATGGTTGCGCGCGTACACCCCGATCTTGTACGCGGCGTCGATGGCGCTGCTGCTGGTGCCGTTCGTGCCCGGGCTCGGCGTCACGATCGCCGGTGCTCGGGCCTGGATCGACGTCCCGCTCGGCCTGACGATCCAGCCGTCGGAGTTCGCGAAGATCGCGGTGATCTTGATGATGGCGGCATTGTTGTCCGAGCGGCGGGACATCGAGGACGAGCCGGGAGCGCGTGACGTCATCTTGTCGCTGCTCGTCGCTGCGATCCCGACCGGCGTCATCTTGATCCAAAACGACACCGGCACCGTGTTGATCCTCGGCGCGGTCGTCATCGCCGTGATCGCCATCGCGGGTGTGCCGACGAAGTGGCTGGTCGGGCTCATCGGTGGCGCAGTGCTCGGCATCTTGGCGGCGGTGCAACTCGGCTTGCTGCAGCAGTACCAGGTCGAGCGCCTGACTTCCTTCATCAATCCCGACCAGGACGTCGGTGCCAGCGCCTACAACGCCAATCAGGCACGTATCGCCATCGGGGGTGGCGGCCTCGAGGGGTACGGCCTGTTCCAAGGCCCGCAAACGCAGGGCAACTTCGTACCGGTCAACGAGAGCGATTTCATCTTCACCGTGGTCGGTGAGGAACTCGGCTTCATCGGTTCGGCGATCCTCATCGTGCTGCTCGGCACCGTGTTGTTCCGCGCTGTGATGACGGCCTGGAAGGCCGATGACATGTACGGCCGATTGGTCGCCAGCGGTATCGCCGCCTGGTTCTCCTTCCAGATGTTCGAGAACATCGGCATGACGCTCGGCATCATGCCGATCACCGGCATCCCGCTGCCATTCGTCTCGGCGGGTGGTACGTCGCTCATGGCGACCTGGATCGCCGTCGGGTTGCTGCAGACGGTGCGCATGCATTCCTTGGCGGCTTTCCGCGCCCAGGTGTGATCTGCGCAGACGACCTCGGCAGGACAGGTCCACTCGCTACCCTGGAAGGCATGACGGATCTGCGAGCCGGCCGCCCGATCGGCGCTTCCCATTTCGATCGACTCGAACCATTGCTGGCGCACGTCGCCAAGCCGATCCAGTACGTCGGCGGTGAGGTGAACGCCGTCACCAAGGAGTGGGAAACCGCCGAAGTTCGCTGGGCATTGATGTACCCGGATGCCTACGAAGTGGGTGCACCCAACCAGGGGATCCAGATCCTGTACGAGGTGCTCAATGAACAGCCGGACATCCTCGCCGAGCGCAGTTACGCAGTGTGGCCCGATCTCGAGGAGGCGATGCGCGCTGCCTCGGTTCCGCAATTCACAGTCGATGGCCACCGCGCTCTCGGGGACTTCGATCTCATCGGGATCTCCTTCGCCACCGAACTGGGCTACACGAACATGCTCACTGCCCTCGACCTAGCGGGGATCGCAGTGCACGCGAAGGATCGGGGCGTCGATGCCCCGCTCGTCGTCGCCGGTGGTCATGCTGCCTTCAACCCCGAGCCCATCGCGGACTTCATCGACGTCGCCGTGCTCGGGGATGGTGAGGAAGCCGTCCTGCTCATCTCCGGCCTGGTTCGGCAGTGGAAGTCCGAGGGCCGCCCAGGCGGTCGCCAGGAGTTGTTGATGCGCCTTGCGCGCACCGGTTCCTTGTATGTCCCTGCGCTGTACGAGGTCACCTACCTCGTCGATGGCCGGATCCAGCGGGTGGTTCCCTGCCACCCGGAGGTGCCCTGGCGCGTGGCGAAGCACACCCTGATGGACCTAGACGAGTGGTCCTACCCGAAGGCCCCGCTGGTACCGCTCGCCGAGACGGTGCACGAACGGATGAGCGTGGAGATATTCCGCGGTTGCACACGCGGTTGCCGTTTCTGCCAGGCGGGCATGATCACCCGTCCGGTGCGCGAGCGATCGATCACCGGAGTCGCTGAGATCGTGCAGCGTGGCCTGGAAGCGACCGGTTTCGAGGAGGTCGGATTGCTCTCGCTGTCCAGCGCCGATCACTCCGAGATCGGCGATATCGCCAAGAACCTGGCGGACCGGTACGAGGACTCGCAGACGTCGTTGTCACTGCCGAGTACCCGGGTGGATGCCTTCAACGTCGACCTCGCGAACGAACTATCGCGGGGCGGTCGGCGCAGCGGCTTGACCTTCGCCCCCGAAGGCGGCAGTGAGCGCATGCGCAAGGTGATCAACAAGCAAGTCACCGAAGAGGATCTGATTCGCACCGTCACCACCGCCTATGCCTCGGGTTGGCGACACGTGAAGTTGTACTTCATGTGCGGGCTGCCAACGGAAACCGACGACGACGTCCTGCAGATCGCCACCTTGGCCAAGGAGGTCATCAAGGCCGGCCGCGAGATCTCCGGTCGGCGGGACATCAAGTGCACGGTGAGCATCGGTGGGTTCGTGCCCAAGCCGCACACGCCGTTCCAGTGGGCGAGCCAACTCGACCACGAGAGCACCGATGCGCGGCTGATGAAACTGAAGGAGGCCATCCGCTCGGATCGCGAATACGGCAAGGCGATCGGCCTTCGCTACCACGACGGCAAGCCCGGCATCGTCGAAGGGCTGCTATCGCGCGGTGATCGACGTGTGGGTCGGGTAATCGAGACGGCATGGCGCGCTGGGGCTCGTTTCGATGGCTGGAGCGAACACTTCTCCTTCGATGACTGGATGGCTGCAGCCGAAGAAGCCTTCGCCGGGGGTGAGGTCGATGTCGACTGGTTCACCACGCGCGAGCGCGAACGCACCGAGGTGCTGCCCTGGGATCACCTGGATTCGGGGCTGGACAGCGCTTGGTTGTGGGAAGACTGGCAAGACGCGCTCGACGAAGTCGCGGTAGACGATTGCCGTTGGACCCCGTGCTTCGACTGTGGTGTGTGCGACCAACTGGGCACCGAGATCCAGGTGGGACCGACGGGCGTCACCACCTTGCCGATGCCCGAAGTCCGCGCCGGTGGCTAGCCGGCGACCACCCGATCGCAACGTCGCCCCGGTCGTCCAGCGCATCCGGATCCGCCATGCCCGCCGGGGCAGGCTGCGGTTCTCCAGTCACCGGGACTTCCAGCGGGCGCTCGAGCGGGCCATCCGTCGGGCGGGGCTGCCGATCGCCTTCAGCGCCGGCTTCTCCCCGCACCCGAAGATCTCCTACGCCGGCTCGGCGCCCACGGGGGTGGCCAGCGAGGCGGAGTACGTGGAGATCGGGTTGACCTCCCCCCGAGATCCCGGGCAGGTGCAGGTCGCGTTGGATGCGGCGCTGCCCCCGGGCCTAGATGTCCTCGACGCGGTTGAGGTGCACACCTCCGATTTCGCCCAGCGGCTGGAGGCAAGTTCGTGGCGGATCGAGTTCCCCGAGGTGGATCCGGTGGTCCTAGGCGCTGCCCGTGATGCCTTCTGGGCGGCCTCGAACGTGGAGGTCGAGCGGCGAACCAAGTCCGGCCTGCGCCGATTCGACGCGCGCGAGCCAGTCGTGTGGCTAGATGCGCGCCCCGAGTCGGTCGGTGGGTGTGCCATACTCGACGCGGTCGTCCGGCACGTCACTTTGTCGGTTCGACCCGACGACGTACTGGCCGCGCTGCGGCAAGTGGCCGACCTCGAACCGCCGGTCCCCCCTCGGGTGACCCGGCTGGCCCAGGGCCCGCTTGACCCGGCTACCTACGCCGTGGGCGATCCTCTCGCCCCGGACCGCAGGGATTGACCGGGCGTTGCTCGAGCCGCAGGTCCACGCAGCGCCACGCGCGCGAACCGGCGGCGACTAGAAGGCTTGAATGAACCGGCTCCAGCGGTAGTGACCCGTCGAGGGGCCCTGAAGGAGTACGACCCCATGGTCGAAGAGACATCGCAAGAAGCGCACGCCACAACCGACGCCGCCGACGCTGCCGACGGACCGCCGAAATCCGGCGGCGAGAGCGCTGCCCCCGCCACGGCGGCCCCGCTGTTCCAGGCCGCACCGGAGAAGAAGACCCCGCGGCGCCGGGCAACCCGTCGCACCGCGCCGCCCGAGGCGGAGTCATCGGACTCGCCTAATTCGGCGGATTCGGCGAAATCAACGGATTCGGCGGAATCAACGGAGTCGGCGAAAGCGGCCGATGCGCCCGAATCCGCCAACGCTCGAAACGGCTCTAGCGAGTCGGGTAAGGCCAGCGAGTCCGGTGGATCCGATAGTCCCGATGGATCCGATAGGCCCGATGGTCCCGATAGGTCCGACGGATCCGATGGGTCCGACGGGTCCGACAGCGGGGAGGACGCTGGCGAGGGCCGCAGTGCCGGTCGTCGTCGCCGTGGTGGGCGTGGTCGTCGTCGCAAGAGTTCCGAGGACGAAGGCGAGGAGTCGAATAGTTCGGCTGATTCCAAGGACGCCGCCGGTGAATCTGCATCGGATGAATCGGCATCGGATGAATCCGCGTCGGACGAATCCGGGGAGTCCGATGGCGAGTCGGAGGATGGTGGCGGCAGCCGTCGTCGTCGTCGGCGTCGTCGTCGCTCGGGCGCCGATTCCGGTGACGAGGGGTCGGTAGATGATCCACCCAACACCGTGGTCAAGGTGCGCGAGCCCCGCGAGAGCAAGCGCGGGGACGGCGAGAACATGCGCGGATCCACGCGCCTTGAGGCCAAGAAGCAGCGCCGCCGGGAAGGCCGGGAAGCTGGCCGTCGCCGGGCTCCCATCCTCAGCGAATCGGAGTTCCTCGCCCGCCGGGAGGCCGTCGAACGTGTGATGGTCGTGCGGCAAAGCGAGGACCGCACCCAAATCGCCGTGCTCGAGGACGCAGTGCTCGTCGAGCATTACGTCACCAAGGGTTCTTCGGCGTCGATGGTCGGCAACGTCTACCTCGGTCGCGTGCAAAACGTGCTGCCCAGCATGGAAGCGGCGTTCGTGGATATCGGTCGAGGGCGCAACGCCGTGCTGTACGCCGGTGAGGTCAATTGGGATGCCGCCGGATTGGACGGCCAGCCAAAACGCATCGAGTTCGCGTTGAAGTCCGGGGATCCGGTGCTCGTGCAGGTCACCAAAGACCCGGTCGGCCAAAAGGGCGCCCGCTTGACGAGCCAGATCTCGCTGCCGGGGCGATTCTTGGTCTACGTACCCGACGGCTCCATGACCGGCATCAGTCGCAAGTTGCCCGACACCGAACGCACCCGTTTGAAGTCCATCCTCAAGCGCGTCATGCCCGAGGACGCCGGCGTGATCGTGCGAACCGCAGCCGAAGGCGCATCGGCCGAGGCACTCGAGGCGGACGTCGAGCGACTGCAGGCGCTGTGGACCGACATCACCGACGCCACCAAGAAGGCCAGCCCGCCGGAGTTGCTCTACAGCGAGCCCGACCTGTCCATCAAGGTCGTGCGCGACATGTTCAACGAGGATGTCGCGAAGTTGGTCGTCTCCGGTGATTCCGCCTGGCGCACCGTGGATGCCTACATCTCCGCAGTTGCTCCCGACCTCCTCGAGCGCCTCGACCACTGGGTCGCTGGTGACGACGTCTTCGCCCACTACCGCGTCGACGAGCAACTCATGAAGGCCCTAGATCGCAAGGTGTGGTTGCCCTCCGGCGGCTCGCTGGTCATCGACCGCACGGAAGCGATGACGGTGATCGACGTCAACACCGGCAAGTTCACCGGTTCGGGTGGCAACCTCGAGCAGACGGTCACCAAGAACAATCTCGAAGCTGCCGAGGAGATCGTCCGGCAACTGCGCTTGCGCGATATCGGCGGGATCATCGTCGTCGACTTCATCGACATGGTGCTCGAGAGCAACCGGGACCTCGTGCTGCGCCGTCTCGTGGAGTGCCTTGGGCGCGATCGCACCAAGCATCAGGTCGCGGAAGTCACCAGCCTGGGCTTGGTGCAGATGACCCGAAAGCGCATCGGCTCCGGATTACTGGAGTCCTTCTCGGAGACCTGCGAGGTGTGCAGCGGGCGCGGTATCAAGGTCTCACTCGGCCATGCCCATGAGCCGGCGCCGAGGTCGCGTCGTCCCACGGGAGCCGTGGATCCGGCCGAGGTGGCAGCGCGAGCCCTCGCGGCTCGTGAGGCACACGATCCGGCACAGGACCCGGCACAGGA
>CAZJYN010000031.1:0-19291 GCA_964550285.1 uncultured Rubrivirga sp. | reverse complement strand
TCGGTGGCGGTAGCGCGCTGGGTGCACGAGGAGGGCCTGGGCATCGACGTGGCCAGCGGCGGGGAACTGGCCGTGGCGATGCGCGCGGGTGTTCCCGGTGAGGCATTGCTGATGCACGGCAACAACAAGTCGATGGCCGAATTGCAGACCGCGGTCGAGTACGGCGTGGGCCGGATCGTGATCGACTCCTTCGAGGAGATCGCCCGGGTTGCCGAGGCAGCCGCGCAGGCCGGTGTGGTGCAGCAGGTGATGGTGCGCGCCACGGTGGGCGTCGAAGCGCACACGCATGAATACATCGCCACCGCGCACGAGGACCAGAAGTTCGGACTCTCGGCCTCGGGAGGTGCGGTCGAGGAGGCGGTGCGCCGGATCGCGAAGCTGCCGAGCCTGACGCTTGTGGGACTGCACTCGCATATCGGTTCGCAGATCTTCGATGCAGCTGGCTTCGAAGTGGCCGCCGCCCGGGTGGTTGCGCTGGCGCAGCGGATCTACGACGAGCAGGGAATCGAGATCGAGGAACTGAACCTCGGCGGAGGTATGGGCATCGCCTACCTGGATTCCGACGATCCGCTGGACGTGCAGGAGATGGCCGGGCAGATCGGCGACATCGTGGCCAAGGCGTGCGCGGAGCACGGCATCACCGCCCCAAGGCTGGCCTTCGAGCCGGGCCGGGCGATCGTCGGACCGGCTGGCGTGACCTTGTACGAGGTTGGGACTATCAAACCGGTGGAACTCGACCACGGCCAGGTGCGCACGTACGTCTCCGTCGATGGTGGGATGAGCGACAACATCCGCACCGCGCTCTACGGCGCGGACTACACGGTCACGCTTGCCTCGCGGGTCTCCGAAGCCGAGCCGATGTTGTGCCGGGTGGTGGGCAAGCACTGCGAATCCGGGGACGTGGTGGTTCGCGATGCCTGGCTGCCGGGTGACCTCGCGCCCGGGGACCTGTTGGCCGTGGCCGCTACCGGCGCGTATTGCCGATCGATGGCTTCGAACTACAACTACCTTCCGCGCCCGGCCGTGGTGGCCGTCGCCGACGGCGGCGCGCGGGAGATCGTGCGCCGCGAGACGATCGAGGACCTGCTCGGCCTCGACGTGGCCACCTGAAAGGCTGTGCCCCGTCCTCGGTCGCGTGACCGGGGTTCGATGTGAAGGAGAGAGCATGCCCGCGCGCGACGAAGTGACCATCGCCGTCCTCGGTGGCGGGACGGTGGGCACGTCGATCGTGGAACTGCTCGAGGCGAACGCCGCCGACCTCCGCGAGCGCGTGGGTGCGCCTTTGCGCCTGACCGGGGTAGCGGTGCGCGATGCCGCGCGCTCGCGCCCCGGGATTCCCGATGCGCTGCTCACCGACGATCCGCTGGCGTTGGCGCGCTCCGGTGCGGACGTAGTGGTGGAAGTGATGGGCGGGATCGAGACCGCCCGCGAGTGCATCCTCGCGGCGATGGCCGCCGGCTCCAGCGTGGTTACCGCGAACAAGGCGCTGCTCGCCGAAGACGGCGCCGCCTTGTACCGGGCCGCCCGCGAACACGGAGTCGATCTGTACTTCGAGGCATCGGTGGCCGGTGCCATCCCGCTGCTACGTCCTTTGCGTGAATCCTTGGCCGGTGACCGCGTACGCAAGGTGATGGGCATCGTCAACGGAACTACAAATTTCATGCTGACGAAGATGGACGAGGAGGGCGTGGAATACGACGCCGTCTTCGCCGAGGCCGATGCGCTCGGCTACTTGGAGGCCGACCCGTCCTTGGACGTCGATGGACACGACGCCGCAGCCAAGGCAGCGATCCTCGCCGAACTGGCCTTCCACACCCGCGTGACGATTGACGATGTCTTCGTCGAAGGTATCGCGAACGTGACAGCCGATGACATGGCCGCCGCGCGGGAGATGGGCTTCGTCATCAAACTGCTCGCCATCGCCGAAGCCGTGGAAGCAAGCGGGGACGGCGAAGCCGGCGTGATCGTGCGCGTGCACCCGGCGATGGTGCCCAAGACGCACCCGCTGGCCGCGGTGCGCGAATCCTTCAACGCGGTGTTCGTCGAGGCGCAAGCCGCCGGGGAGATGATGTTCTACGGCCGCGGTGCCGGTGGCCACCCCACGGCCAGCGCCGTTCTCGGTGACGTCGTCGCAGCTGCCCGTAACCGGCTCAGCGGTGGACTCGGGCCGGGGGAGAGCACCTATTCCGGGCTGCCGGTCCTGCCCATCGGTCGGGCGCGCACCGAGTACTACGTGAACTTGGATGTCGCGGATAGGTCAGGGGTGCTTGCCAATATCGCTTCGGCCTTCGCCGATGAAGGCGTCAGCATCCAGGTCGTCCACCAAGAAGGTCATGGCGAGGACGCCGGATTGATCGTGCGCACCCATGCGGCCACCGATGCCGCCTTGCAGGCGACCGTCGATCGGCTACGCGACCTGGATTCGGTGCGTACTGTTGTGGGCGTGATGCGGGTGGAGGGTGAGGAGTGAAGACCGTCGTCGGCGCGCACCAATGGCGCGGCGTGATCGAGGAGTATCGCGATCGACTTCCGGTTAGTGACGCCACTCCCGTGGTCTCGCTGCGCGAAGGCGGTACGCCTCTTGTCTACGCATGCAACGTCAGCGAATTGCTCGGTTGCGAGGTGTGGCTGAAGTTCGAAGGAGCCAACCCGACCGGTTCGTTCAAGGATCGCGGTATGACGATGGCGATCAGCAAGGCCGCCGAGGACGGCGCGCGTGCCGTGATCTGTGCTTCCACCGGCAACACCTCGGCGAGTGCGTCGGCATATGCGGTGAAGGCCGGGATGATCTCGGCCGTGCTCGTCCCGCAGGGCAAGATCGCGATGGGCAAGTTGGCCCAGGCGATCGTGCACGGGGCAACGCTGCTGCAGGTCGACGGCAACTTCGACGATTGCTTGACCGTCGCGCGGGAACTGGCCGATGAGTACCCCGTCGCCTTGGTCAACAGCGTGAACCCGGTGCGCATCGAAGGACAGAAGACCGCGAGCTTCGAGATCGTGGACATGCTCGGCCGGGCACCGGATATCCACGCGATGCCCGTGGGCAATGCCGGGAACATCACCGCGTACTGGCGCGGTTACACCGAGTATCGGCGCGATGGCATCATCGATTCGCTTCCGCGGCTGTGGGGTTTCCAGGCGGCCGGCGCCGCACCCCTGGTCTCTGGAACCCCGGTACGCACGCCCGAGACGATCGCCACTGCGATTCGTATCGGTAATCCGGCATCGTGGGATGCGGCCATCGCCGCGCGCGATGAATCCGGCGGACTGATCGATGCGGTCACCGACGAGCAGATCCTGGCGGCCTACCGATTCCTCGCGGCCAAGGAGGGATTGTTCTGCGAGCCGTCTAGCGCCGCCGGGGTCGCGGGACTGATCGCCATGAAGCAAGCAGGGCGCCTGGACCCCGGACAGGTCATCGTCGCCACCTTGACCGGCAACGGCTTGAAGGATCCGCAATGGGCGCTCGAGGGTGCACCGGAGCCGGTTGTCGTGCCCGTCGACGTCCATTCCGCGGCGCGGGCGCTGGGCCTGGTCTGATGGCCGCGGTGGTGCGCAGCGGACCCGTCCGGGTGCTGGTCCCGGCTAGCAGCGCCAACCTCGGTCCGGGCTTCGATTCCCTCGGGTTGGCCCTCGCGCTCTACGACGAACTCATCGCGATGGCTACCGACGACGAAGGCGTGCTCGTGGAAGTGGCGGGGGAGGGGGCCGAGAACCTGCCACGCGATGAGCGCCACCTGGTCGTCCAAGCGATGAACCTCGCCTTCGAGCACATGGGCGTGCGGCCCACCGGTTTCGTCCTGCGCTGCCGGAACGCGATTCCGCAGGGTCGGGGCTTGGGTTCCTCCGCCGCCGCGATCGTCGGGGGGATGGCGCTGGCTCGGGCGATGGTCGAAGGAACCGATTTCAGCGATGCCGATCTGCTGCGGGCCGCCACTGCGATGGAATCCCACCCGGACAACTTGGCCGCGGCGTTGCACGGTGGCTTCACCGTGGCTTGGCTCAATGACGAGGAAGGTGCCGGCGCGGTGCGCTTGGCGCCCCACCCGGATGTGCAGGCGGTGCTCGCGCTGCCCGAGAACGAAGTACCGACCACCCAAGCTCGCGCCGCGCTGCCCGATGCGGTGGCGTACGCGGACGCCAGTTTCAACCTCGCCCGCTCGGCGTTGCTCGTACATGCGCTGACCAACGACCCCACGTTGTTATGGGAGGCGACCTCGGATCGGCTCCATCAACGTGCCCGCGCCGATGTGTACCCGGATGCGGTGACCTTGACCGACGCACTGCGCGCGCAGAAGATCCCGGCGGCGATCTCGGGGGCGGGTCCGGCCGTACTGATCCTTACCGCCGACCCCGGCGATGTCGATCGGGTCGCCGATATCGCCGAGGCGTTGGGTTCCTGGACGGTTCGCGCCCTCCCGATCAGCGCGCACGGAGCGCTCGAGCGACCCGTCGAGATCTAGTAGCGAGCACCGGTGGTACCTTGTAAGGGCCTCGTTGGCACCTCGCCTTTCGCGAAGGACCAGCAGATGACTCCGATAGCGGAGGATCCATCGGGCAAGCACCGGATCGACTTCCCCGAACCCAGCGCTTGCGAGGCAGCCCAGTAGTAGGCGCAACGCGCACGGGCTTACGCACACTCCCGCGCTTGAGCGGGGGTCCGTCAATCGAAGGACACCATGACCGAAACAACCACCTCGCGTGCCGCCGAGCGCGGCAACGGCCTTGCTTCCATGCTGCTGCCGGAGTTGAAGCAACTCGCCCAGCAGTTGGGAATCACCGGATCCAGCGGGATGCGCAAGCAGGATCTGATCGCCGCCATCAGCGAGCGTCAAAAGCAAGGTGGCGCCCCCCGCCGCGCTTCGCGGCCAGCGGGCAAGGGCGAGTCGGGCAAGGGCGACTCGGCGAAGGGCGAGGCAGCGAAGGGCGAAGCGGCCAATGCCTCGTCCGGGTCTGCTGAGCCGGAGGCGAGGGAGTCGAAGGAGTCCGCGAAGGACGGTGGCGAGCGAGGTAACCGGGGTAACCGGAACGACCGCGGCGACCGTGGCGACCGGAACGACCGCGGCGACAGGAACGACAGGAACGACCGGGGCGACCGGAACGACCGCGGCGACCGGAACGACCGCGGTGACCGTGGCGACCGCGGTGACCGTGGCGACCGGGACGACGGTGGCAGGCGCCGCCGCCGCGGCCGGGACCGCTTCCGTGACCGCCGTGATCGCAAGGGCGGGTTCAACGAATCCGAGCCGGTAGTCACCGAGGACGATGTCCTCGCGCCCGTTGCCGGCATCATCGACGTGCTCGACAACTACGCCTTCGTGCGTACCAGCGGGTATCTACCCGGTCCCAACGATGTCTACGTCTCGCTTTCCTTGGTCCGCAAGTACGGGCTGCGCAAGGGCGATGCGATCACCGGTCAGGTGCGCCAGCCCCGCGACGGCGAACGCCGCGAGAAGTTCAACCCGCTCGTCAGCGTCGAGACCATCAACGGCGGTGATATCGAAGCGGCCAAGGACCGGCCGGAATTTTCCAAACTGACGCCCCTGTATCCGCAAGATCGCCTCCGGCTGGAGACCGCTCCGGCCAATCTGGTGACCCGGGTGATCGACCTGGTGGCTCCCATCGGCAAGGGACAGCGTGGACTGATCGTCTCGCCACCCAAGGCCGGCAAGACGATGGTGCTGCAGGCGATCGCCAACGCCATCACCGAGAACAACCCCGAATGCCATCTGATGGTCGTACTGGTCGACGAGCGTCCAGAGGAGGTCACCGACATGCAACGGTCGGTGAAGGGGGAGGTCATCGCCTCGACCTTCGACAAGCCGGCCGAGGATCACACGATCATCGCCGAACTGTCTATCGAGCGAGCCAAGCGATTGGTGGAGCTCGGACATGACGTTGTCGTCCTCTTGGACTCGATGACCCGCCTAGGTCGTGCCTACAACCTCGCCGCACCCGCATCCGGTCGCATCCTGTCCGGCGGTGTGGACTCAACGGCTCTGTACCCGCCGAAGCGTTTCTTCGGCGCCGCCCGCAACATCGAGAACGGTGGCTCGCTCACGATCTTGGCCACCGCGCTCGTGGAGACCGGCTCGCGCATGGACGAAGTGATCTTCGAAGAGTTCAAGGGCACCGGCAATATGGAACTCAAGCTCGACCGTCGCCTCGCCGACAAGCGGATCTTCCCCGCGGTGGACGTCGATGCCTCCGGCACCCGCAAGGAAGAACTGCTGATGTCCGCCGACGAGTTGAAGATCGTATGGAAGCTGCGCCGGGTGCTGCATGCCCTCGACCAGCAGCAATCGATCGAATTGCTGCTGGGCAAGTTGCGGGAGAACGACAACAACTACGACTTCCTGCTTCAGGTGCAAAAGACCACGCCATCGGTGCAGGGGTCCAGCGACGAGGACTAGGGCCGGTCGTGGCATACTTGCCCGGCTCCGGTTCACGATCAGCGGCACATGGGACGCCGCTTGCTTCGACCCGGACAATGACGACAAGGACGTGACTGATGAAGGCCGACATCCACCCCGACTATGTGGAAACGACGGTGACCTGCACCTGCGGTAGCACTTTCACCACGCGGAGCACCGCCAAGAACGGCGTGATCCACGCGGATGTTTGCTCGCAGTGCCATCCGTTCTATACTGGGAAGCAGAAGATCCTCGACACCGGTGGCCGGGTAGCTAAGTTCGAAACCCGCTACGGCAAGGACTCCGGTCAAGGATCCAAATAGCAAGACTTCCGGGCGCCGGCCCGGGATCGGCCGCGTGTCTCCCCCGTCGCGCGGTCGATCCCCGACCGGCGCCCGATCTTTTCGGCGTCGTCCTCGGCGCGGCGACCGCTAGCTGCTGTCGGCCGAAGTCCGGCGCGTATCTTGTGGTGCGAGCGGGGTAGGGGTAGTCCTGGGTCGAGACAGCAAGTGAAGGGAGGGGCGGATGTTCGAGAACTGCGAGGATCTCGCCCGCGAGTTCACCGACGTGGAGCGCTCCTTGGCCGACCCTTCCGTGCACGCCGATCAAGCCAAGGCGCGATCGCTTGGACGCCGATATGCGCAACTACGCCCCGTGGTGGCTGCTTACCGCGAGTGGTCCGCCCTGCACGAGGACCACGTCGCTGCGGTCGAACTCGCCGAGATGGGTGATGCCTCCTTCGCCGATGAGGCGGTAGCGCTCGCCGACAAGGAGGCTGCCGCCGCCGAGCGGTTGGGGGCGCTGCTGGTACCGCGGGACCCGCTGGATGACAAGGACGTCATCGTCGAGGTGAAAGCCGGCGAGGGCGGTGAGGAGTCCGCGTTGTTCGCCGGGGACCTGCTGCGTATGTACCTGCGGTACGCGGAACGGCGGGGTTGGGCCACGGAGGTGATCGACGCCGTCGAATCCGATCTCGGCGGCTACAAGGACGTCTCGTTAGCGGTGAAGGCCAAGGGCACACCGGAGCCGGGGGAGACGCCCTATGCCCGGTTGAAGTTCGAAGGCGGGGTCCACCGCGTGCAGCGTGTTCCCGTTACCGAATCCCAAGGCCGCATCCACACCTCCGCAGCGGGCGTGTTGGTGTTGCCCGAAGCCGAGGATGTCGACGTCACGATCGATCCGAACGATCTGCGTATCGATGTGTACCGCTCCTCGGGTCCGGGGGGCCAAAGCGTGAACACCACCGACTCCGCGGTTCGCATAACGCACATCCCCACCGGCGTCGTCGTTTCCTGTCAGAACGAGAAGAGCCAACTGCAAAACCGCGAACAGGCGCTACGCATCCTTCGTGCGCGGTTGCTGGCGATAGCCGAGGAGCAAGCGGCGCAAGAAGCCTCCGACGCCCGTCGCAGTCAGGTGCGCACGGTCGATCGCAGCGAGCGCATCCGCACCTACAACTTCCCGGAGAACCGCATCAGCGACCATCGCGTCGGCTTCAAGGCGCACAACCTCGACCAGGTCCTCGACGGTGATCTCGACGCGATCGTCGACGCCTGCACGGCTGCCGATCGCGAAACGCAGATGGCCGCACCCGTCGAGTCCGCGAGCTGAGCGCATGCCCGACGGCTTCTTCGACGCACTAGGGCAAGAAGAGCCGACGGAGGGTGGTCGGGTCTCGGCTCGGGACCTGCTCTACGACGCCGAACGACGCCTCACCGTTGCGGGCGTTCCCTCACCGCAGGCGGACGCCGCGATCTTGCTCGCCTGGGTGTTGGACGTTCCCCGCGGACGCCTGTTCTTGCACGATGCGCCGACCGGACGCGAACGAGTGGCCTTCGAGAAAGCGCTCGCCAAACGGTTGAACCGCGTGCCGCTGCAACACATCACCGGCCGCGCACCGTTTCGGCGCATCGAAGTGGCGGTCGGCCCCGGGGTGTTCATCCCTCGGCCGGAAACCGAACTGATCACCGAAGCCGGCGTGCGGCCGCTGCGGGAGGCCACCGGCCAGATCGCGGTGGACCTGTGCGCAGGCAGTGGTGCGGTCGGGTTGTCGTTGGCTATCGAGGCCCCCGGTACGAGCGTGTACGCCGTCGAGTTGGACGACAGCGCGGTGGAATGGACTCGCCGCAACGCCGAGGAGTTCGCGGGGGCGATCGCGGACGCCGGCTCGACCTTCGAGGTGGTGCAGGCCGATGCGGGGGATGTCGCGCAAGTCGGTGGGCCGTTGGCGTCGCTGGCCGGTCGGGTGGACGTCGTCGTCGCCAACCCGCCCTACATCCCCGATTCGATGGTGCCGCGCGAAGTCGAGGTGCGCGAGCACGACCCGTACCTCGCCCTGTACGGCGGATCCGACGGCCTCGACGTGGTTCGACGCATCGCGCGAACCGCCGCACTGTTGCTGCGCCCCGGTGGTCTGTTGGCGGTCGAGCACGCCGATACCCAGGGCCCGGATGCCTCCGATGGCGGCGTCGTCGGCGTGCTGCGGGGGCTGCACCTCGATGCAGCGATGGCCACCAGCGTCCCCGGCTTGCCGGGAGCACCGGCCTTCGAGAAGGTGACGGACCGGCTCGACCTAGCCGGCCTGCCACGCTTCACCCTGGCCACTAGGACCCAGCCGTGAACCCGGGCGTGGACGCAGGCGTGAATGATCCGAGGATCTGGGACTGCGGCCGGTCCCCGGTGACAAGCGAGACTGCGCGCGAGAAGGTGGTGGCGCAGGCGGTTTCCATCATGCGCGGCGGGGGCGTGGTGGTGCTGCCCACGGAGAACTGCTACGTCCTGGCCACCGATGCGTTCTCGCTCAAGGGAACGGGCCTGCTTCGACGGGCCAAGGTGCAGGCCACGGGCACGCCGCTGGGGTTGCTGGTGGGTTCGCCGAACACGGTGGCCGGCGTCGCAGCGCGGGTGCCGGAACGGGCGCGGGAGTTGATGGAGGCCTTCTGGCCGGGGATGCTGACGATCTTGCTGCCCGCCCAGCCCACCTTGGCCTGGGACCACCCCGACGGCGCACCCGTGGCGGTACGGATGCCGCTGCACCCGCTCACGCTGGCTATCTGCGCGGCCCTCGGGCCGATGGCCACGAGCGCCGCGACGATCGTCGGAGGGCAGCCACCGGTCACGGTCGAGCAGGCCCTGGACTCGCTCGTGGACGACGTCGATGCGGTCTGCGACGTCGGGCCCGTGGGAGAGCGTGCGTGGTCCGAGCATGAGGCAGAGGAACTAGCCAGCACGGTGGTCGACCTGTCCACCTACCCCGCGGCGGTGGTTCGCGAGGGAGCCATCACGACTGACCGGGTGGAAGCCGTGCTGCGGCCCGAACGTGGGGATACAGTGGCGCCGGCAGGGCAAGCGGACGACGACCAAGCGACCGACTAAGGGCAATCGGTCACGATCTCGACACTCAGGAGCACCACCGTGAGCGGACACGACCAAGACACCTTCTGGGGCCCGGACTTCGGGGCGCTGCAAAGCGAGGACCCGGAAATCGCCTCCATCATCCTCAGCGAACTGCAGCGGCTGCGCGGGGGCCTGCAACTGATCGCCAGCGAGAACCTCACCTCACCGGCGGTTCTGGCTGCGCTCGGTTCGACCTTGAGCAACAAGTACGCCGAGGGCTACCCGCGGCGTCGCTACTACGGCGGCTGCTCGGAGGTGGACAGCGCCGAGGAGATCGGAATCGCTCGCGCCAAGGAACTCTTCGGTGCCGAGCACGCCAATCTGCAACCGCACAGCGGGGCCAGCGCCAACATCGCGGCCTACGGAGCCTTCACCATGCCCGGCGACACCGTGCTCGCGATGAGCTTGCCGCACGGCGGGCACCTCACCCACGGCTCGCCGGTCAACTTCTCCGGCAAGTGGTTCAACGTGGTGTCCTACGGCGTTCGCGAGGACACCGAGACGATCGACTACGACCAAGTCCGCGACCTCGCTCGTGAGCACCGCCCGAAGATGATCATCGCCGGCGCCACCGCCTACCCGCGACTCATCGACTTCGCCGTATTCCGCGAGATCGCCGATGAGGTCGGGGCGATCTTGATGGTCGACGCGGCGCACTTCATCGGGCTGGTGGCCGGCAAGGCGATCCCTAGCCCGGTGCCCTACGCCGACGTCGTCACCTTCACCACGCACAAGGTCCTGCGCGGACCGCGCGGCGGCATGATGCTCAGCAAGGCCGAACACGCCAAGGCCGTTGACAAGGCCGTGTTCCCGATGATGCAAGGCGGCCCGCTCATGCACGCCGTGGCGGCCAAGGCGGTGGCGCTGAAGGAAGCCGCCACGCCGGACTACCAGCAATACGCCGCCCAGGTCATCCGCAACGCGCAAGCGCTGTGCGAGGGACTATCCGAGCACGGCATGCGGCCCACGAGCGGAGGCACGGACACACATCTGGCGCTCATCGACCTACAGCCCCTCGGTGTCACCGGCGTGGAGGCTGAGGAGCGGTGCGATGCCGCGAACATCACGCTGAACAAGAACGCGATCCCCTACGATCCGCAGCCGCCGTCTGTGGGCTCGGGCATTCGGGTCGGCACCCCGTCGGTCACGACCCAGGGCATGGCCGAGACCGACATGCGTGAGATCGCCGATCTCATCCACCGTGCGGTCACCGACGCCGATGGCTCGGCTTCGGCGGACGTCGCCGCGCAGGTCGCGAAGTTGGTGGCCCGGCACCCGGCGTATCCGCATGAGTCCGGACAGGCCGGCTAGGCACAAGGCGCGTGCGGGAATACATCCTGTGCCTGGTGGCCGCTGCGGCGGTCACCTACCTGCTGACCCCGCTGGCCCGGGAACTGGCACTGAAATGGAAGGTCGTCGCGGCCGTTCGGGACCGAGACGTCCACGCCACCCCCACCCCGCTGCTGGGCGGACTGGCGATGGTGGGCGGATTGCTCGCCGGCCTGATCATGGCCAGCAAGCTGCCGATGATGAGCGCCGTATTCGAGGGCGGTTCTACCCCCATCGCCTTGCTTTCAGGCGTGGCGATCATCGTTGCCCTGGGCGTCATCGACGATAAGTGGGGCCTAGATGCACCGACCAAGTTGGCCGGCCAGGTGCTCGCCGCGGGCGTCATGGCCTTCCAGGGCATCGCGATCATCTGGCTGCCGATCGGGGGCACCTTCGTCCTCGACCCGCTGACCAGTGTGTTGTTCACCGTGCTGATCGTGTTGATCAGCATCAATGCGATCAATTTCGTCGACGGCCTCGACGGACTAGCTGCCGGCATAGTGCTGGTCGCAGCGGGCGCGTTCTTCGGCTACGCCTACCTGCTGAGCGTCGAGGCGGGTTTGGACCGCGCCACCTTGGCCACCCTCGTCAGCGTTCTGCTGGTCGGGATCACCGTGGGTTTCCTGCCGCACAACCTCGCCCCCGCGCGAATCTTCATGGGCGACACCGGCTCGATGCTGCTCGGCTTGCTGCTCGCCGCCGCCACCATCACGCTTTCGGGTCAGATGGATCCCAGTGCGTTGAGCACCGGTGCGATCTTGCCCACCTTGCTGCCGATCTTGCTGCCGATCGCGGTCATGGCTATCCCGCTCATCGACTTGTTGCTGGCGGTAGTGCGTCGTACCCGGGCCGGGCGCAATCCCTTCGCACCCGACAAGCAGCATCTGCACCACCGACTGCTGGAGATGGGCCACTCGCACCGCAGGGCTGTCGCCTTGATGTACGCGTGGACGGGTCTGGTGGCCGGTGCGGCCGTAGCTGTCGCGTTCGTGCCGTGGCCCTATGCCCTCGGTGGATTCGGTCTCGGCCTCGCGGTGCTGATCTGGCTGGTACGGCGGCCGACGAAGCAGCGAGCTGCAGACACCGACAGCGACAACGTCACCACGCTGCGCGATAGCCTCAGCGGGTGAGCGCGCCTGACGACGGCCCGTTGCCGGGCGTACGAATCCCGATGTCCGCGGTGTTGAAGTGGGGCACTGCCGGATCCCTCGTCGCGATGGTGGTTGCCGCAGGTGTGGGCTGGCTCGTCGACGGCTCAGCGGGGCTTTGGGGTGGCGTGATCGGAATCGCCATCCCCGTGGCGTTCTACTCGATCACCGTGATCGTCGCGCTCGTTACTTTGCGGGTTCGCCCCGAGGTCTTCGGCGCTGCCGTGCTCGGGTCCTGGGTTGTCAAAATCGCCGTGCTGATCGGTGTCCTCGCGGCCCTGAGCAACTCGGATTTCTACTCGCGGGGTGCCTTCTTCATCGCTTTCGTGGTTGGCACCGTCGGCTACCTGGTGGCCGAAGCGGTGATCGTGGTGAAGACCCGCGTGCCGTTCATCGAGCCACGTGGATCCGCGTCCTGACCGAGGTTGCCAAGATCACTTGCGGGCGCTGCACTTCGGCGCGCGGGGGCTAATCGCCGTGTGCTAGTTTCACCCGCGGTGAACAGCCAGCGACCGCTTCAAGCCGGGCAACCCGTCAAGGGCCGGGGCGATGAGTTCGTCTGGTCGATGGTCGGCACCCTTGTTGCTGGGCCCCTGGTGTGGGGACTCATCGGAATGGGAGTCGATCACCTGTTCGGCATCACCCGGGTTTTCCTCCCGATCGGTGTCGCACTGGGGTTCGTCACTTCCCTGCTTTTCGTGTATGTCCGTTATGGTCGCAACGCGTGACCATCGAGGTTAAGACTGTGGGAGTACAGCCTTGCTGACCGCGCTCGTGCCGATGGCCACGGAAGAAGGTGGTGGCTTCAAGGCACCGACCGTCGGGGAGTTCTTCCCCGGAGGACTACTTTTCGTCGGATCCCCATTCGAGATGAGCCGGATCAACCTCATCGGCTTGCTGATGACCGGCGTCGTCAGCGTGTTCTTCGTGATGGCCTTCGCCAAGCCCAAACTCGTCCCCAGCGGCGTGCAGAACCTCGGCGAGATGGCTGTCGACCTCGTGCAAAAGAACGTCATCGACGAGGCACTTGGCGAAAAGGGCAAGAAGTACGCCCCCTACCTGATCTCGATGTTCTGGCTGCTGTTGGCCTTCAACATCACCGGCATCCTGCCGACCATGCACCTGCCTGTAACCAGCGTCATCGCGATCCCGCTCATGTTCGCGGTGATCGCCTGGCTGGTGTTCAACATCCAGGGCATCCGTGCACTGGGATTTTGGCACTACTTGAGGGCGAACCTGTTCCCGCCGGGGATTCCGTGGCCGATCTACATCCTGGTCACGCCCATCGAATTCGTGTCCACCTTCTTGTTGCGCCCGCTTACTTTGACCATCCGTCTGCTGGCCAACATGATGGCCGGCCACTTGCTGTTGGTGCTGTTCTTCAGTGCCACCAGCGCCCTGCTGCTCGCCGACGGATTCGTGAAGGTCTTCGCCATCCCGTCCTACCTGATGGGCTTGGCGTTCACCCTCTTCGAGATCCTCATCGCCGTGCTGCAGGCCTACATCTTCACGCTGCTGACCGCTGTCTACATCGACAGCGCGACGAGCGAGGAGCACTAACCCCAGAACTCGAGTATCCGTCTCGAGCACCGAAATGAAAGGAATGACCGTGGAGTTGCTCGCAGAAATCTCCGGTAACGTCAACGCCATCGGATACGGCCTGGCTGCCATCGGCCCGGGTATCGGTATCGGCATCCTGGTAGGCAAGGCCCTCGAGGGCATCGCCCGCCAGCCCGAGGCGACCAGCATCTTGCGCACGAACATGTTCCTGGGTATCGCGTTCACCGAGGCCCTGGCACTCATCGGTTTGGTGGCTGGCTTCCTCTTCGTCTAGAGGTAGCGGTTCTCCGACCACGTCCATTCCATACGTCTGTTCCATGAAGACGCCTACAGCGAAGGTCTAGGTGACATGAAGGTACTTGCTGCGGGGGGAGAAGCCCCCGAGGGCAGCGCGATCCTGTTCCCGGCGAGCTACGACCTCATCTGGGGTGGGTTGTCGTTCCTCATCGTGCTGGTGCTGTTCTGGAAGTTCGTCCTGCCCCGCATGAAGCAGGTCATGGACGAGCGCGCCGATCTCATCGAAGGTGGCATCGCCCGGGCGGAAGAGATGCAGGCGCAGGCGCAAGCCGATCTGGAGTCCTACCGCCAGGCGTTGGCCGAGGCGCGCGAGGAGGCTGCGGAGATCCGCACCCAAGCGCAAGCCGACCGTCGGGCGATCGTCGACGAGGCCCGGGCCGAAGCAGCCGCGGCGGCAACCGCGGTGACCGAAGCCGCCGAGGCCGCGATCGAGCGGGATCGGGCCCAGGTAGTGGGCCAGCTCACCGCCCAGGTGGGCACCCTGGCCGTCGACCTCGCGAGCAAGGTCGTCGGGCAGGCCCTGGCCGACGATGCCCGGGTGCGTCAGACGGTGGAGGACTTCGTGGCCGAACTCGAATCTATGGCGAATGCGCAGGGCAGCCGCTGATGTTGTCCGCCAGCCGTGCTTCGCTCGCCCAGGTCGAGGACCTGTTGGTGCAGCGGCGCGCCGATCCCGCGTTCGTGGGGCTGGCCGCTGAGCTTTACTCGGCGTGCGACCTCCTCGGACAGCAGAAGGCTCTGCGCGAAGCACTCTCGGACTCCGGGCGCAGCGAACGAACCCGCACCGAGATCGTTTCCTCGCTGTTCGCGGATCGGCTCACGGCCCTCGCGGTCGAGGTGCTGCAAACGACCGTTCGCATGCGCTGGTCCGATGCCGACGACCTTGTGGCCGGCACCCGAATCCTCGGTGACCAGGCGGCTTTCCTGGCTGCGGCAGACAACGACACCCTCGAGGCAACCGAGGATGAGATCTTCCGAATCGGTCGGGCGGTGGCCGGCTCGGCCACCTTGCAGTCCGCGCTGACCGACCCGGCGATCTCCGCCTCCGCCAAAGTCGGGATCGTCACCGACCTCCTCGCAGGTCGCACCACCGACACCACTTCACAGGTGGTCGGTTTCACCCTCAGCCACCTGCACGGTCGACGCATCGAGCAAGCCATCGACGAACTCGTCGACCTCGCAGCGGCGCAGCGCCAGCGGATGGTGGCCGTGGTGCGTGTCGCGCGCCCGCTCGATGCCGACCTCACCGAGCGGATGACCGCCGCGCTGCGGTCCTTGACCGGTCGAACCATCACACTGAACGTCGTCGTCGATCCTTCCGTCCTCGGTGGAGCTCATGTCACCGTCGGCGGAGAGGTGATCGATGGCACCGTCGCCACCCGCCTTACCGAAGCCGCCCGGACGATCGCCGACTAGCCGAACACCACGAAGAAGACCACAACCGAGCCGACCGAAACAGAACCGACCCCACCCGCAGCAGCGGGCCGAGAAAGAGAGCAGGACACCATGACGGAGCTGACGATCCGGCCGGAGGAGATCCGGGATGCGATCGAGCGGAACGTCGCGGCGTACTCGCCGTCAACCGCCCGAGAAGAAGTTGGCCGCGTGACCGAGATCGGCGACGGCATCGCCCGCGTCGAGGGTCTGCATTCGGCCATGACCAACGAACTGCTGGAGTTCGAGGGCGGGCTACTCGGCGTGGCCTTGAACCTCGACGTCCGTGAAATCGGCGTCGTACTCCTTGGCGATGGCTCGCACGTCGAGGAGGGTCAGCCCGTCCGCCGGACCGGTGAGGTGCTCTCGGTACCCGTAGGCGATGCGTTCCTCGGTCGCGTGGTGGATCCGCTGGGTAACCCGATCGACGGCCTCGGTGCCATCGAGGCCGAGGCTCGCCGCGCGCTGGAAGTGCAGGCACCCACGGTGGTCCAGCGGCAGCCGGTGAAGGAACCGATGCTGACCGGCATCAAGGCAATCGACGCAATGACCGCGATCGGTCGTGGCCAACGCCAGTTGATCATCGGTGACCGGCAGACCGGCAAGACCGCCGTCTGCTTGGACACGATCCTCAACCAGCGCGAGGCATGGAAGACCGGGGATCCGAACAAGCAGGTGCGCTGCATCTACGTCGCGATCGGCCAAAAAGGCTCGACGATCGCCTCGGTGAAGGGAGCGCTGGAGGAATACGGCGCGATGGAGTACACCACCATCGTGGCCGCACCGGCCTCCGATCCGGCCGGCTTCAAATACTTGGCTCCCTACACCGGTTCGGCCATCGGCCAGCACTGGATGTACGGCGGCAAGCACGTGCTGATCGTGTTCGACGACCTGTCCAAGCAGGCCGAGGCCTACCGAGCCGTCTCGCTCTTGCTGCGACGCCCACCGGGCCGCGAGGCATACCCCGGAGATGTCTTCTACTTGCACAGCCGGCTCCTGGAGCGCTGCGCGAAGCTTTCCGATGAGATGGGTGGTGGTTCGATGACCGGCTTGCCGATCATCGAGACGAAGGCGAACGACGTCTCGGCCTTCATCCCCACGAACGTCATCTCCATCACCGACGGGCAGTGCTTCTTGGAGTCCGATCTATTCAACTCCGGTGTTCGCCCGGCCATCAACGTCGGCATCTCGGTCTCCCGCGTAGGCGGTTCTGCGCAGCCCAAGGCGATGAAGAAGGTCGCCGGCCAGCTGCGGTTGAACCTCGCGCAGTTCCGCGAGCTCGAGGCGTTCGCTGCGTTCGGCTCCGACCTCGATGCCACTTCGAAGGCCCAGCTGGAGCGCGGGTCGCGCCTGGTCGAGCTACTCAAGCAGGCGCAGTACGAACCCCAGCCGATGGAGCGAGAGGTCGTCTCAGTGTGGGCCGGTACCACCGGTCGACTCGACGACGTACCCGTAGAGGACATCCGCCGATTCGATGCGGAGTTCTTGGACTTCATCGATCGCACCAAGTCTGAGGTGTTCGATGCGATCCGCTCGACCTCGGATCTGTCCGACGACACCGTGAGCGTGCTCGAAGGGGCTATCACCGAGTTCAAGAAGCAATTCACCACCTCCTCCGGTGAATTGCTCGTCAACGACGAACCGGTCGAGGCCCTCGAGGACGAGGAGATCGATCCCACTCAGATCAAGCGATCGGTCCGGAGCTGATCCATGGGTGCGCAGCTGAGGGTCTTCCGGCGACGGATCCGTTCCGTCCAGGCGACCAAGAAGATCACCAAGGCGATGGAGTTGATCGCGTCGTCGCGGATCGTCAAGGCGCAGCAACGCCTCGATGCCTCGATGCCGTACCTCACCCAACTCGTCGATGCGGTGTCCGCGGCTGCCTCGCATGCAACTGATGTCTCCTCGCACCCGCTGACCGCTCGTGCGGAGAAGCAAGAGCGCGCGGCGATCTTGCTCATCACCGCCGACCGCGGTCTGGCCGGTGCCTACTCCACGAACGCCATCAAGGAAGGCGAAGCCCTGACCCGTAACCTCGGTGAGAAGGGCATGAGTGTCACCCCTTACGTGGTCGGTCGCAAGGGCGTCTCGTACTACCGGTTCCGCGGCCGCGAGATGGCAGGGGAGTACACCGGCTTCACCGACCAGCCCACCTACGCCGATGCCAAGCGCATCGGCGAGGACCTACTCGCGGCATTCCACGGAGATGAGAACGGCGAGGGCGGCGTCGATGAGATCCACGTGGTCTACACGCACTTCGTGAACATGGGCACGCAAGAGACCCGGGTGCGCCGCATCCTGCCCCTCGAGGTGGTCGATGAGGTCGTGGACACCACCGAGGACGGCAATCCGTTCCCGCTGTATGAGTTCGAGCCGAACCCCGAAGCGGTGTTGGATGCACTCCTGCCGCGCTACATCGAGCAGATGGTCTACCTCTCGCTGCTCACCTCGGCGGCCTCCGAGCATGCCGCCCGCCGTAGGGCCATGAAATCGGCGACGGACAATGCCGAGGAACTCATCCGTTCGCTCACCCGACAAGCCAACCAAGCACGGCAGGCAGAGATCACCCAGGAAATCAGCGAGATCGTCGGCGGCGCCGACGCACTCTCGGCCTAGGACCACATCACACGAAAAGACGAAGGAAAGGCAACGAGATGACCGCAACAGCCGAGACCACCACCGGAGTAGGGCGAGTAGCCCGAGTCACCGGCCCCGTGGTCGACGTGGAGTTCCCCGTCGAGGCCATGCCCGAGTTGTACAACGCGCTCACCGTGGATGTTTCCTTCGACCAGGGTGAGGAAGGTGGCGGCGCGCAGACGCTGACCCTCGAAGTCGCCCAGCACATCGGTGACAACATGGTGCGCGCCATCTCCATGCAGCCCACCGACGGCCTAGTCCGCGGAGCGCCGGTCACCGATTCCGGCAACGCCATCACCGTTCCCGTCGGCGATGTCACCAAAGGACACGTCTGGAACACCCTCGGGGTGCCGCTGGATGTCGAGGCGTCGTCGTTGGATATCCAGGAGCGTTGGAGCATCCACCGGCAGGCACCGGCATTCGACCAACTCGAGTCCAAGACCGAGGTGTTCACCACCGGCATCAAGGTCATCGACCTGCTCACCCCGTACGTCAAGGGCGGCAAGATCGGACTCTTCGGTGGCGCCGGTGTCGGCAAGACCGTGCTTATCCAGGAGATGATCTACCGCGTCGCCGAGAACTTCGGCGGTGTGTCGGTGTTCGCCGGTGTTGGCGAGCGCACTCGCGAAGGCAATGACCTGTTCTTGGAAATGACCGAGTCCGGTGTCATCGAGAAGACCGCGCTGGTGTTCGGTCAGATGGATGAGCCCCCGGGCACCCGGCTGCGCGTCGCCCTTGCTGCCTTGACCATGGCCGAGTACTTCCGCGATGTGCAAAAGCAGGACGTGCTGTTGTTCATCGACAACATCTTCCGCTTCACGCAGGCCGGTTCGGAGGTCTCTACGCTGCTCGGCCGGATGCCTTCGGCCGTGGGTTACCAGCCAACCCTGGCCGATGAGATGGGCCAGCTCCAAGAGCGCATTACCTCCACGCGCGGCCACTCGATCACCTCGCTGCAGGCGATCTACGTTCCCGCCGACGACCTCACCGACCCGGCGCCGGCGACCACGTTCGCCCACCTCGACGCCACCACGGTGTTGTCCCGGCCGATCTCCGAGCTCGGCATCTACCCGGCTG
>CAZJYN010000030.1:18564-19751 GCA_964550285.1 uncultured Rubrivirga sp. | reverse complement strand
GCCTCGGCGCGGGCGGTGAGCGCGTCTGCGTCGCCGTCGCCGACAGCGACGTCGTCCTCTTCGACACTCACCCACACGGTGACGTCGTCGCCGGTGGGGAATTCCTCGCTCACCGGCTCACCAGCCCAACTCGCGGGGCTTACTTGTCCCTCGCGCGTCGGCTGTTGAATCGACGGTGAGTTGGCGCACCCATTCGTTGGCGGCGCGCACGACGTCCCGAGTGGGTTGCACCGCGCGCAAGTGTTCTGGCACGTGCCGCAGTGGACCGACGCTGACGGTGATGGCGGACTTTCGAGCCGGCGGATCGGTGGGACGCTTAGTCGGCGGGGCATCGACGGTGAGTGTTTGCACCGCAGCCCCGGTCACCGCGACGGCGTAGCCGACATCCTCCGGCCCGCACACCGCGACCACCTCACCCGCCTGCAGAAAACGCACGGCTTCGCGCAGCACGCGCACTCCCGGCCGGGTTTCGGGCACGGCTAGATCCCCGGTGATCGACAGCAGCGGTCCGGGCAGCGCTGCGGGGCCCGCGGCCCACACGTGCACCGGGCGGGCGAGGCCCGCCTTGAGCACGCTAGGTGCGGCGATGTTGGCCCAATCGCAGATCAGCAGTAACGCCCCGGAGGCCGGCAGGTTCGGGGCATCGTGCACCGTGATGCGGTAGGTGGCGCGGATCAGCGGGCCGACCAGGTTGCGCGCATGCGCGGCGCGCTTCACGCGCGTCTTCTTGCGCGAATTCGCGTGCACATTCGAAGTCGCATTCGTCATCGCGACGGCTCGCGTTCCTTCACGACATCGATCACGGTCGCGACCACCTCATCGAAGGACAGATGGGTGGTGTCGACTTCCACCGCGCCGTCGGCCTTCGTGAGCGGGGATAACGCCCGGGTGGAGTCCTTCGTATCGCGCGCGCGCAGGGATTGCTCGGTGGCGGCGATGGCCGCTGCACCCGAGCTGGGTTCGACTTCGGCTGCGCGGCGCTGCGCGCGAACGGCCGGATCGGCGGTGAGGAAGATCTTCACATCGGCATCGGGCAACACCACCGATCCGATGTCCCGGCCCTCGAGCACGATCCCGGGAACCGCGGCCGCGGCTTCCGCGCGCTGTGATTCCACCAGCAGGGTGCGCACCTGCGGCACGGCACTGACGGCGCTGACGTTCGCGGTCACTTCCGCACCTCGGATCGG
>CAZJYN010000030.1:0-18464 GCA_964550285.1 uncultured Rubrivirga sp. | reverse complement strand
GCTGGCCCGTCTATCGCAACGACGATTCCTGCGGCCACGCAGCGCAGCGTACGCGCTAGGCCCGGACGTCGAAGCCGGCCTGGGTCAGACCCTGCACGAGGATCTCCGAGACATCGGGGCGCACGAACAAATCCACCAAACCGCTCGGCCGGCCTAGGACGTGTTCGATGCGCACATCCTCCAAGTTGACGCCGAGGTCGCCCGCCACGACGAACAAGCGAGCCAACTCCCCCGGCTTGTCTTCCACCAGCACCGGCACGATCGCGTATCGGACCGATGTCGCGCCGTGCTTACCGGGCAGCCGAGCGTGACCTTGGCGTCCAGCGTCGAACATCTGGGTTATCGGCACGACCTGCTGTCCGTCAGGACGCTGCTGCCAGCCCGATGGCGACGAATCAGCAGAAAGTGCATCCAGGACCTGCTGGAGCGATCCGGTGACTTCTGCGAGTACCCCGGCGACCGGGCCGGCGTTGGCGCGCAGGATCTGGGTCCACAATTGTGGGTCGGATCCGGCGATGCGGGTGGTGTCGATCAACCCGGCACCGGCGATGCGGATTCGGTCTGCTGGCTCGTCGACCAACGCCGCGGCCAGCGCGGAAGCTACGACCTGCGGCACATGGGAGACCAGGGCGACGGCGGCATCGTGCTCGGCGGGATCCATCTGCAGGACCTGCGCCCCACAGGTGGCCACGAGCCGCCGAGCGCGCGCCCGATGGGCTTCGGATTCGTGTCCGGTCGGGGTGAGGATCCATAGTCGATCGTCGAACAGGTCCGCTCGCGCCGCCTCGGGACCGGAGACCTCCCGACCGGCCATCGGGTGACCGCCGATCAACCGGCGGGCATCGGCGCCGGCCTCGATGGCCTCATCGAGGATCAGGCCCTTAACCGACGTGACATCGGTGATCGTGGCCTCGGGAAACAGCTGCGCAACGCGCGCCAATTCACCGCTGGCCGCATCCGGCGGCACCGCGACCACCACCAGGTGAGGAACGCGGGAGCCATCGGCCATGCTGCCGGCCCCGCGGTAGATGGCCTCTTGCAACGCCGAAGCGCTGGCATCTTCGAGTAGCACCTCGACGCCCGCGCGCCGTAGTGCGAGGCCGATCGATGCGCCGATCAAGCCGGTACCGACGATCAGTACCGGACCGTCGACGATTTCCGGTTCGCTCATGGCTGCAGGTCTTGCCGTAGCACCTCGGCGCCGCGCAGGTAGACGTGCTCGATCTCACCGCGCGGGGTGTCGGTTTGCACGTGGGCCATGATCCGAACCACCCGCGGCAACGCACCTTGCACGTCCATCTCCTGGGCGCACATCAACGGCGTATCGACCAATCCGAAGGCGCGGGCACCGGCCGCAGGGAAGGCACTGGTCAGGTCCGGCGTGCAGGTAAGGAACAAGCTGATGACGTCTTCGGTGGAGATGCGATTGCGCTCGAGCATGTGCGCGAGCAACTCACCGACGGCATCGAACATCTCCTGGGCGTCGTCTAGCTGCAGGCAGGTGGCTCCACGGATACCGCGCACGCCGATCGCCGTCATGGTGTTTCCCTCCTCGAACCCCCGAGCGTAGCGAGCACACTCACAGCCCTACGGCGGTGTACAGCGAGCCGAGTTCCGAACCGGTGATCTCCCGCAGATCCCCCGGACGCTGGTGATCCAGGCGGATCGGGCCGAATTGGGTGCGCACGAGGTCGCGCACCGGGTGGCCGACTGCTTCGAGCATGCGCCGCACGATCCGATTACGGCCCGAATGCAAGGTGACCTCGATCAAGCTGCGATCGGGCAAGCGTTGGATGGTGCGGGCGCGATCGCACGCGATGGTTCCGTCGTCGAGGTCCACACCTTGCAGCAGGGCCGCCATCGCCTGCTTGGTGATGGCGCCCTCGACGGTCGCGCGGTAGGTCTTGGCGACCTCGTGGCTGGGG
Organism: uncultured Rubrivirga sp.; assembly: GCA_964550285.1. GTDB lineage: Bacteria > Actinomycetota > Actinomycetes > S36-B12 > S36-B12 > S36-B12. The sequence continues at coordinate 16,539 of CAZJYN010000030.1, read as the reverse complement.
TGGGTCAACCGGTTGCCGAGTTCACCGTCGTTGGTCAGCAGCAGCAACCCTTCGGTGTCTGCATCGAGCCGGCCCACGTGGAACAGGCCCACACCGCGGTCTGGCACGACATCGCCCACGCACGGGCGTCCTTGCTCATCGGCCATGGTGGTGACCATGCCGCGGGGCTTGTTCAGCGAAAGCACCACGATTCCCGGCGCTGTGGGCACACGCTCGCCGTCTACGTGGATCACGCTGGTGGCGGGGTCGACCCGGGTGCCGAGTTCGGTGACGACCTGCCCGTCCACGCTCACCCGGCCGTCGACGATCAACTCCTCGGCTGCGCGCCTGCTAGCGACACCGGCCCGAGCCAACACCTTCTGCAGTCGAATACTCGACTCGAGATCCTCAGCCACCGACGGAGTCCAACACCTCTTCCAGATCGCCCAGATCGGGCAGGTGCTCGGCGAGCGGCGGCAGCTCAGCGAGGGAGGAGATGCCCAGCCGCTCGAGGAAGTGGCCGGTAGTTCGGTACAAGATGGCCTGGGACTCATCGTCAGTGCCGGCTTCTTCGATGAGTCCGCGGGTGAGGAGCGTTTTGATGACACCGTCCACGTTCACCCCGCGCACCGCACTGACTCGGCCCCGGGACACCGGTTGCTGGTAGGCGATCACGGCGAGGGTCTCCAACGAGGCCTGGGTCAACCGTGCCTGCTGTCCATCCAGCACCCACCGCTCGATGAGCGGGCTGCACTCCATGCGGGTGTAAAAGCGCCAGCCACCGGCCACTTCCCGCAGGTCGAAGCCGCGCAACTGTTCGGTGTACTCGGCAGCGAGGGCGCGCACTGCCGGCTCCACCTCTTCGACCGGCCGCCGCGTTGCCTGGGCGAGGGTGATGGTCGCCATCGGCTCATCGGCCAGTAGCAGCAAAGCCTCGATAGCCGCCCGCAAGGACGGCGCACCCAGCTCCTCGGAGCTCTCCTCAGCCGTCTCCTGCGCGCTTTCCTGCGCGCTCTCCTCGCTCATGCCCGCTCCTGTTCTGCACCATCGTCCGCTGGTGCTTGGTCGACTTCGCGCTCCACGTCGAATTCGTCGGTCACATCGACTTCGCCTTCATCGTTTCCGGTCCAGCGGATCGTCAGGTCACCGAGCGGTACCACCTGGTCGAAGACGACGACGTGCTCTCGGTACAACTCCAGCAACGCCAGGAAACGACCGACGACGACGAGCACCGAATCGGCGTCGGAGACCAACGCCCGGAAAGTCGATGTTCGCGCTTTACGCAACCGGCCCACGATGACGGCCGCCTGCTCGCGAACGCTGACCTTGGGTACGTGCAAGTGGCCGGTCCCGACCTGGGCTTCGGCCTTGGGGGCCAGAGCGATAGCGGCGAGCGCGGCGAACTGATCGGGCCCAAGGCCGATCAGCACTTCCGGCAGCAACGCGGCGAACTGCGGCTCGAGCGAGACAGTGCGCGGCAATCGTTTGCCCGCCGATTCCATCTGCTCGGCGAAGATCGCCGAAACTTCCTTGTAGGCGCGGTACTGCAGCAACCGGGCGAACAGTAGGTCGCGGGCTTCCAGCAGCGCGAGATCCTCTTCGTCCTCCACCTCGCCGCTGGGCAGCAACCGCGCGGCCTTGAGATCCAACAGTGTCGCGGCGACGACCAGGAAACTGCTGGCCTCGTCGAGGTCCCATTCACCGCCGTTGCCCTTGATGCCCTTGATGTAGGAGATGAACTCGTCGGTGACCTGATGCAAGGCCAGCTCGGTGACCTCGAGCTTGTGCTTGGAGATCAGCGACAGGAGCAGATCGAACGGGCCCTCGAAGTCCCCGACCTGAACCAAGAACCCTTCGTGCGGGACGTCCGCCGCCGCTGTTTCGGCGGAGAGTGTCACCGGGCCAGGACCTCCCTCGCCAACCGGCGATAGGCCTGCGCACCGGTACTGCCCGAGGCGAAGGTCGTGATCGGTTCGCCCGCTACTGCGGCATCGGGGAACTTCACGGTGCGGTTGATCACCGTAGTGAACACCTGGTCCCCGAAGGCCTTCGTGACCGTCTCCAATACCTCGCGGCTGTGCAGGGTGCGGGGGTCGTACATCGTGGCGAGCACCCCGAGAATCCGCAGGTTCGGGTTGAGCCGGCCCATCACCTTGTTGATGGTGTCGGTGAGCAGCGCGACGCCGCGCAATGCGAAGTACTCGGTTTCCATGGGAACGATGACATCGGTACTGGCGGTCAACGCGTTCACGGTCAATAGGCCCAGTGAGGGCTGGCAATCGATGAGGATGATGTCGTAGTCGTCCACGACCGGGGCTAGGGCACGCTGCAGCGCGTACTCACGGCCAACTTCGGATACCAACTGGATCTCCGCGGCGGACAGGTCGATGTTGCTGGGCAGCAATTCCAGGCCGGGCACATCGGTGGCGACCAGCACATCGCCGAGGTGGCATTCGGGATCGGTGATGAGGTTGTAGACGGTCAGTTCCATGTCGTTCGGGTTGTAGCCCAGCGCCACGGACAACGCCCCCTGCGGATCGAAGTCCACCAGCAGCACCCTGCGCCCGTAGCCGGCCAGCGCGGCGCCGAGGCTGACCGTCGAAGTGGTCTTGCCGACCCCACCTTTTTGGTTGACCATCGAGATGATGCGCGCCGGACCGTGCGACTCCAACTCCGGGGGCGCTGGGATGTCCGGAAGATCGCTTTCCGCGGCGCCACCGGTCGGCGCGTCGGAATCGGGCGACTTGCTCATCGAGGTCCTTTCGCTGATCCGCTCGAGCCTACTGCGCTCGAGGGTGACTATGGGCGTACACCTCGCGCAGCGCGTCGGCCGTGACCAGGGTGTAGATCTGGGTCGTCGTGACCGAGGCATGGCCCAGTAGTTCTTGCACCACGCGGACGTCCGCCCCACCTTCCATCAGGTGCGTGGCATAGGAATGGCGCAGGGTGTGCGGCCCGACATGCCCACCCAACTCGGCCCGCTCAGCGGCCAAGCGCACGACCTCCCAGGCCGCCTGCCGGGACATCCGTCTGCCGCGGACCCCCAGGAACAGCGCCGGGCCCGAGCCACGTTGCCCACCACCAACCAGCGCCGGGCGCCCACGCACGAGGTAGTCCTGGACCGCGCGTAGTGCCGATCCACCGACCGGCAGGCGGCGCTGCTTGTTGCCCTTCCCGGTCACCGTCACCACTTCTGTGTCCAGGTCGAGGTCATCGACATCGAGTGCCACGATCTCCGAGATGCGCGTCCCGGTTCCGTAGAGCATCTCCACCAGCGCCCGGTCCCGGGAGCCAACAGCGCTCGCCGGATCCTGGGTCGATTCGATCAACCGTTCGATACTCGGGTACGGCAGCGCCTTGGGCAGCCGCTGGGGAACTGCCACAGGGGCGATGTCGGCCGCCGGGTTCACCTGGCTCCAACCTTCCAACACCGCGAAGCGATGGAAATTACGAACCGCCACCACCACCCGGGCTGCGCTGGCGGGCGATAGCGGCGTCTGGCCGTCGTCTCCGCGCCGCAGCGAGCCGGAGAACTCCGCGACCAAGACCGGCTCGATCTGAGCGAGGTTCGCGATGTCGCGCGTTTGGCACCAGCGCTGGTAGCGGGCGAGGTCGCGTCGATAGGCGGCTACCGTGTTCGCCGCCAGTCCGCGTTCGACGGTCACGTGATCGAGGTACCCGTCGATGGCGTCGGTGAGCGCAAGATCCACAGCCGACCTCACTCGCCGCGCACGCGCCCGGACTTCTCCAACCACTCCCGGGGCTCCCACGGCGCATCGCCGGGACGCAGGCCATCGAAGCCGGCCCCTCGGGCAGCGACCAACGCCAAGATCCCGGCGACCGCGGAGGGGCTGCCGATCGCACCGGTAAGGACCAGATCAGCTGCAGCGTCTAGGTCGACCCACGCCTGGGGCAGGTGCGCTTCCTCGGCCTCGCCGGTGTTCGGTCGACCCTCGGGAAGCGCGGACAGGCCGCGCGCTAGGTACACGCGGATGGCCTCACTGGAACCCCCGGGTGAGTTGAACAGATCCACCAGCACCCGCCAGTCCCGCGCCTGCACTCCGGCTTCCTCGGCGAGTTCGCGCTTCGCGGTTTCCAGCGCGGGTTCACCGCCGACGTCCAGCAAACCCGCGGGCGGTTCGAAGAGATACATGCCGACCGGGTGCCGGTATTGCCGGATCAGCAGCACCCGGTCTTCGTCATCGAGGGCGATGATGGCCACGGCCCCGGGGTGCAGCAAGACGTCCCGCACGGCATCGTGCGCGCCGATGCGCACCTGGTCGCGCACGACCGACCACACCCGGCCACCGAACACCTCTTCCCGGCTGGCAACGGGCATCGAATCATCGGGTTGGTCGGCAACCGGGCCGATCCACGTCTCATCGGGGCGAGGTAACCCTTCAGGCGGCATCGAGGACCGTTAACGAGTCCCGGCGGACTCGACGCCGGTCACCGCGCTGTTCGAATTGGCACCGTTCGCACTGCGCTCTAGTGCGGCCTGCACCAGCCCCGCGAACAACGGATGCGCGCGCGTTGGCCTGGATCGAAACTCCGGGTGCGCTTGGGTGCCGACGTAGAAGGGGTGGACGTCGGCGGGAAGCTCGACGAACTCCACCAGCCGACCATCTGGGCTAGTTCCCGAGAACACCAAACCGGCGGTCTCGAGTTGCGGACGGTAGGCGTTGGCGACCTCGTAGCGATGCCGATGACGTTCATCGACGTAGGGCTCCCCGTAGGCCTTTTCGGCCTGGCTGCCAGCCAGCAACTTCGCCGGGTACAGCCCAAGGCGCATGGTGCCGCCCATGTCGCGATCCCCGGCGATCACTTCGCGCTGCTCGGCCATGGTGGCAACCACCGGATGCGGGGTGGACTCATCGAACTCCAGGGAATTGGCCCCCTGCAGTCCGGCGACCGACCGGGCGTACTCCACGACCATGCACTGCAGCCCGAGGCACAACCCCAATGTGGGTATTCGGTTCTCACGTGCGTAGGTCAGCGCGCCGAGCTTTCCTTCGATCCCGCGGACACCGAAACCACCGGGTACGCAGATGCCATCGAGACCCTCGAGGTTGCGGGCCGCACCTTCGGGGGTTGCGCACTCATCGCTGGACACCCAACGCAGGTTGACCTTGCAATCGTGGTGGAAGCCACCGGCACGGATCGCCTCGGTGACCGATAGGTAGGCATCGGGCAGGTCGATGTACTTGCCCACCAAACCGATGGTCACCTCGCTCGTGGGGTGATGCACCCGCCGCAGCAGGTCGTCCCAGTCGGTCCAGTCGACATCGCGGAACGGCAAGCCCAAGCGCCGCACCACGTAGGCATCGAGGCCTTCGCCATGCACCACCTTGGGGATGTCGTAGATGCTCGGGGCGTCGACCGCGGCCACCACGGCCTCGGCATCCACATCGCACATCAGCGAGATCTTGCGCTTGATGCTCGACGGCACCGGCCGGTCCGCGCGCAGCACGATCGCATCAGGCTGAATACCGATATTGCGAAGCGAGGCCACCGAGTGCTGGGTGGGCTTGGTCTTCAATTCCCCCGACGGACCTATGTACGGCAGCAAGGAAACGTGCAAGAAGAAAACGTTGTCGCGCCCGACTTCGTGGCGCACTTGCCGCACGGCCTCCAAGAACGGCAGCGATTCGATGTCACCGACCGTGCCACCAACTTCGGTGATGACAACATCGACCTCGGGTCCGGCCATCCGCCGGATGCGTGCCTTGATCTCGTTGGTGATGTGCGGAATGACCTGCACGGTGTCACCGAGGTACTCCCCGCGCCGCTCCTTGGCTATAACAGTCGAATACACCTGACCGGTGGTGACGTTCGCCGATCCGTGCAGATCAGTATCGAGGAAACGTTCGTAGTGCCCGATGTCCAAGTCGGTCTCGGCGCCATCGTCGGTAACGAATACCTCGCCGTGCTGGAACGGGTTCATCGTCCCGGGATCGACGTTCAGATAGGGATCGAGCTTTTGCATCGTGACCCGCAGACCACGGGCCTTGAGCAGGTTGCCCAGCGAGGACGCGGTGAGTCCTTTGCCCAGTGAGGACGCCACACCGCCGGTGACGAACAGATGCTTGGTGACCGTCGGAGCGCTGCGGGGGATGTCCACGGGCCACCAGACTAGCGCGAGCGCTTGCCGGCCGGCTGCGCCGCGCCGCCGGCTTCGGCTCGGGCGACCTCGAGCAGTTCCTCGGCGTGCGCCGCGCCGGTGGCCGAGCCTTCCAATCCGCTGAGCATGCGCACCAATTCCGCGACCCGGTCCGGGCCCTGGACCGCCAGTACGTCCGCCGAAGTAACCGAGCCGTCGCCGCTTTTGGTCACCACCAGGTGCCGATCGGCGAAGGCGGCCACCTGCGGCAGGTGCGTTACGACCACCACCTGCACATGCCGGGATAACCGGGCCAGCCGCCGACCGACCTCCACGGCCACCGCTCCCCCGACCCCGGCATCGACTTCATCGAAGACCATCGTGCCCACGGGCGCGCTGTCGGCGAGGGCAACTTCGAACGCCAGTGCCAGCCGGGACAACTCCCCGCCCGAGGCGCCTTTGCCGATCGGCCGCGCGCTCGCGCCGGCGTGCGGCATCAAGGTGATGGCTACGGCATCGCCACCGCTGGCACTTAGGGACTGCGGCTCGCTGCTCGAGGTGATCGACACCTCCAACCGCGCCTCCGGCATCGCTAGGTGCGCCAACTCCTCGTGTACCAAGGCCATCAGGCGATCGGCCGCTGCGCGCCGTAGGTCGGAGATCTCCCGTGCCTGCTTCTGTGCGGCTTCGGATGCTTGCTCGACGATCGCGCTGAGTTCGCCGATGCGCTCGGACCCGGTGTCCGCCGCGGCTATCTGCTTCGCGGCATCAGCGCGCCAATTCAAGACGTCCTCGATGCTCGCTCCGTAGGACTTGCGCAGCGCGGACAACCGCGAGCGACGCTCCTCGACCCAAGCCTGACGAGCAGGGTCGGCATCTAGGTGGCGCACATAGTCACCGAGTTCAGCGTCGATGTCGACCGACTCGGTGAGCACCGAGTCCACCCGCGATGACAGTTCGCGCACCCGCTCGTCGATATCCGCGATCTGCGCCAACTCCTCGCGAGCGCTCGCCAGTCGGGTGATCACCGCTGCTGAATCGATGTCATCGCCAGTGCCGGACAACATCGTGCGCGCGGCCACAGCAGCATCGCGCAGCGCCCCGGCGTGGGACAACACCGCCGCCTCGGCATCGAGGGCGACATCCTCCCCCGCTACGGGGGCCACTTCGTCGATCTCGGCGATACCCAATCGCAACAGTGCTGCTTGCCGTTCGGCCTCGTGCATTCCCGATCGCAATTCCTGCAGATCGCGGGCCGCTTGCTGCCAGTTCCGCCAGGTCTCGCGGTAGCCCGCAAGTGCTGCTGCCAACTCAGCACCGCCGAAGCGATCCACCAACTCCCGCTGCCAGGTCGCTTCGCGCAGCCGCGCCTGATCCATCTGCCCGTGCACCGCGACGATGTGCGACCACACCTGCGCCAGCGCGGCCACCGGAACGGGCCGAGAATCGAGGTAGGCGCGCGAGCGACCGCCTGGCGCGATAGTTCGGCGCGTGATCAGGGCGCCGTCTTCCGGCTCGGCCAAGCCCAGTTCCTCGAACTGCGCCGATAGCGCCGGCAATCCGCCCACATCGACTACGGCATCGACTTCGGCCGTGCCAGCGCCGTCACCACTTGCCTCAACGGCGCGCAGCATCCCCGAATCCGCGCGTCCCCCGCGCAGCAGGTCCAGACCGGACAACACCATCGTCTTGCCGGCGCCGGTTTCCCCGGTGATGACGGTCAATCCGGGGGCTAGCTCCACGCAGGCCTCATCGATGACACCGATGCCGCGGATGCGCAGTTCCTCGATCACACCGTCTCCGTCAGTTGCCGGCCGTCATGACCGCGCCCGTCCGCGCCAACCTTCGACCGGGAGGTCGAACTTCGCAACGAGCCGGTCGGTGAACGGCGCCGGTGCCAATCGGGCGAAGCGCACCGGGTCCGGATCGGCGCACACGACCAGCCGGTCCCCGGCCAACACATCGATCGTGCGCCGACCGTCTGCCCACAGCACTGCTTGCGAGCCCGGTGCCATGTCCAAGGAGATGGTGCTCGAGGGCGAGACCACCAGCGGTCGTGCGAAGAGCGCGTGCGCACTAAGGGGCACCACGAGCAGGGCTTCGACTTCGGGCCATACGACCGGTCCGCCCGCGGAGAACGCGTAGGCCGTGGAGCCGGTTGGTGTTGCGCACACCACCCCGTCGCATCCCCACCGCGACAGTGGCCGTCCGTCCACTTCGACCAGCACTTCGATCATCCGCTCGCGTGCTGCCTTCTCGACGCTGACTTCGTTCAACGCCCACGTGCCATCGACCACGCGACCGTCACGGTGCACGCTTACCCGCAAGCGGGTGCGTTCCTCGACTTCCCATCGCCGCTGGGTGAGGCAATCGACCACGAACTGCACGTCCTCGGGTTCGGCCTCGGCTAGGAAGCCCACGTGGCCGAGGTTCACGCCCAGCAGCGGAGTATTCGCAGGCGCCGATTCCGCTGCCCGCAAGATCGTTCCATCCCCCCCGAACACGACGACGACGTCACTTGCTTGCGGAACCTCCCCGGCATCACCGGCGAGCCTTTCGCGATCCTGCGAATCCAAGTCCTGTGCCAAATCAAGAGCCGCGATGTCCTGCTCCGGTCCGCGCACCTTCGCGCCGGCGGCCAGTAGCGCCCGCACCACCCGGGTCGCGACCGCCGGCGCTTCATCGCTGGCGGTATTCACCACCACGAAGACGTCCACCGACGCCGCTCGGCTACTCGGGTTACTCGGGCCCGTCGCGCCGCTCACGCCGGACCTTCCCGCACCGCGCGCTCGATCGCCGCGTCTACTTCTTGGACGTCCATGCCGTCATCATTCCCCGATTCCGGCCGGGCGTCACCACCGGATGCGCTCATCCACAGGAAGTACTCCACGTTGCCCTTCGGACCGGGCAGCGGGCTGGCCACCACCCCGTGGATCGCCAGACCGAGCTGCCGAGCCGCCGCAGCGACCTGCTGCACCGTTTCGATCCGCACCTGCGGATCGGTCACCACCCCCGAACCGACTCGGTCCCGGCCAGCCTCGAACTGCGGCTTGACCATCATCACGAAGCTCGCCCCCGGCGCAGCGACACTCACAAGAGCGGGCAGCACCTTGGTCAAGGAGATGAAGGACAGGTCCGCCACGATCAAGTCGGGGCGCACCGGAAGATCCTCGATGGTCAACGCCCGCACATTCATCCGTTCGCGCACCACCACCCGCGGATCACTGCGCAACGACCACGCCAACTGCCCGTAGCCGACATCGACGGCTATCACCTGCGCGGCCCCGCGCTCCAGCAAGACCTCGGTGAAGCCACCGGTCGAGGCACCGGCATCGAGCGCATGTGCGCCAATCGCATCCACGGCGAATGCCTCGAGCGCTCCGATGAGTTTGTGCGCCCCGCGTGAGACATACTCGCGGCCCGCGGCATCGATCTCGATCGCCGCGGACTCCTCGACCTGGGTTGCAGCCTTGCTTGCCGTAACGCCGGCAACGCTCACCCGCCCGGCTTCGATCGCGCTTCGGGCAAGTTCCCGGGAGGCGACCAGTCCCCGGCGAACCAATTCGGCATCGAGCCGACGACGCGCCACCTTTTTGGCGACCTAAACCGATTCATCCTCGGCGGCGAGGCCATCGAGGACCCCGCGCAGCGAAGCCTCGATCGCATCGAATTGACCCGCGTGGGCCTGCAAGTCCGCGCCGTCGAGCGCATGTAGGCCCTCCAAGGCAGCGTCCACATTCACGTGGCCGGTCGGCTCCCACACCGGGAGCACCGAATCGGGGTCGGGTGCTTCGTCGAGCACCAGCACTTCCTCGCTCACACCTTCCGACACCGGCCCTTGCTCGCCCAACGACTCGTGTCCGCCCACCTGTTCGTCCTCGCTCATTCGGGAACCACCTTCTTCTTGGCCTTGGGCGCGGCAGTCGCCTTCTTCTCAGTCGGTTCCGTCGAGCCCGTCGGCTCAGCCGACTCCTTCTTGGCCGACTCAGCCGGCTTCTTCTTCGACTCTTGCGTCGACTTCCCCGCGGCCTGCTCATCGGCACGGACCTGCGCTTCGAGGTGCTCGAGCCGGGTGCGCAGTGCGGCGAGTTCGTCCTCGCGCACGAAGCCCATCCGGCCAACAGCCCGGTCCACCTCGGTGCGGATCAACCCGACGAGCATCTCGCGGTTGTTCTTGGAGGTCGTCACCAGGTCATCGGCGATGTCCTGCACCGAGCCCACCACATCGGGGGTCTTACCGGGCACCGACAAGCCTTGGTTGACCAGCGACATCGCGGCATCCTTCGCCTTCGATGCCGTGACCTCCGTCAGACCGGACGCCAATTGCACATAGCCGCGCAGTCCCTCGAGCATGTCCTCACCGCTTCCCGTTCATGAACGTTTTCCCACCGCCACACTAGTCGCCCCACGCCCGCCGAAGCAGGGAGCGAACCTCGCTCAGCTCATCGGTGTCAGTCGATTCGCCGCCCTCGAGCACCCGGCAGCGCGCCGCCGGAGCACGCAAGGCGCGCAGGTCGCGGGCGATATACGTCGGGCGGTCCTGCGGCGCTGCCTCGCGCAGCGCCGATAGTTGCTCGTGGCCGGTAACCCCGGTGAGCACCAGCAGGGTGTCCATCCCGGCCCGGTTCCCGCCGCGGATATCGGTGTCGATGCGATCGCCCACCACCAGCGGCCGCTGCAGCCCCCACTGCTCGGCGGCCACCTGCATCAGCAACGGCTCCGGCTTACCGGTGATCGCATCGGGCATCCGCCCTACCGCGTTGCCCACCGCCTGCACCATCGAACCGTTGCCCGGCGCCAGTCCTTCGGCTGTCGGCAAGGTGAGATCGGCGTTCGTGGCCACCCAGAGCGCGCCCGCCTCGATGGCATAGGCCGCATGCGCGAGGTCGGACCACCGCAAGTCCGGACCGAACCCTTGGACCACGGCCACCACACCGCCGCCGTGTGCGACACCCCCGCCGAGGTCACCGACGTCGCGCACCGGCTCGAAGCCCGCGTCCTGCAATGCCTCGTCGATTCCCGGGCCGCCCACCACCAGTACCCGCGCGCCGGCCGCCACGCCACGGTCATGTAGATAGTGCGCCGCCCCCTGCGGCGAGGTGATCACCCGACTGGCATCGACATCGAAACCCAAGCCCTGCAGTTTGGCTGCGACGTCACCTGGTGCATGGGCGGCGTTGTTGGTCACCACTCCCCAGGTAAGGCCCGCTTCCCGACTCGCCCAGATCAGCGAATCGACCGCGTGGTCCACGACCACCGGTCCTCGAAAGAGCACCCCGTCGGCATCCACGACAAGTCCGTCGTATCCGGCCACCAGCGGCGCCGCCGCATCGACCTGCATCAAAACTGCGCCTCGATGGGACCTTCGGGTGGCAGACCCGCCTCGCTGCGCGCACGCAACGTGGCCTTCACTTGACTCAGCGCCCGGCCGTAATCCGCTCGGTCCGGTCGCATCACGAAAGCCATCGACAGGTGATCGCGTGCCGATGGGAACGCCTGCTTGCGCCACAGCGCCATCCCTAGCGCGTAGTGCGCATAGTCCTCATCGGGAGTGCGCTCGACCAACTCGGTCAACACCTCGATGGCTTCGTCGTAGCGCCGTGCTTCGAACAGTGCCCGGCCCAATGCCTCGAGCACCGCCGGACTCGGCTCGGTGCGCCGCACCCGTTCCAGCAAAGTCGCCGCCGCATCGGAGTTGCCCTCCGAGAGCAGCGTTAGCGCGCGTTGGTACCAGTCGTAGGGCTCACCGGCCGGGTTCTTGTCCTCGTGCTCATCCACGCCCGCATGGTCGCATGCGGGCCCGATCACGCGGAACGATCACCGGCTCCGATGACCGGCAACGCGACGGGATTGGGACCGGGCACCCCGTGCGAGAAGTTGGAGTCATCCTTAGGGCTCGACGCACCACCCGCCTTCGTTTCACCCTCGGTCGGCTCCGCGGTCGGCACATCCTGCGGTGCACCGAGCGATAGTGATTCCCGCGGCAGCGAGAACACCCCGATGAAACTGACCACCACACTGGCGAACAGCGCGAACAAGGCGAAGCCGGTGGCCAGGAAGCGTTCATCAAAGATCGTGATGGCGATGGCGGTGCTCGCCACCGGAGTGGACACGATGATCGCGGACATCGCCGTGGATAGGTGTCCCGCCCCGAGGGCCACCTGCTGGGTGCCCATCGCACTGAGCGCGACGACGACCAGTGCGTAGGTCTCCCAATCCGACAGCGCCGCCGAGATGCCGTCGGATCCGCCAACGGCGAGCACGGATTTGATCAAGCCGGCCATCGCCCCGTACAAGATGCCCGAGGACGTGCCGTAGGCGATAGCGGTGGTCCCTGGCTTGATGCGTGCCATGAGGATCAGCACGACGACCACCGCGTACGTGGCGAGCAGGGCCAGCGCCCAGTCGGCAGACGGTGGCGTATCGATGCCCTTGGTCACGTTGCCGAACACGATGATGCCGATCAGTCCCGCGGTGATCAAACTCGCGCCGACTATCTCCTGACGCGTCAACTTCGCGTGCGCGGTCCAGGCGCTGAACGGCAGCATGAAAACGATCTGCGAGGTCTGCAGGATGCTCACTAGTGCCAAGCTGCCCAAAGCCAGGGCCGCCACGTGGCCGAGGAAACCGGTAACAGCGAGCGCGATGCCGAGTAGCCAGATCGGCGAGGTGAACAGCGCTAGCCATTTGCTACCGCGCCCGCGCACCCGCATGACGCCCATTTGTTGAATGGCCGTCGCGGCCACGTAGACGAACGCGCTCCCGACGGCCAGGATCCCCGCCCAGAACTCAGTACTCACCGTTTCGCCCCCATCGCGCCGTTCATCGAATGCGACCCCTCACGGACCCCCTGACCAATCCACGGAGCAATGGGTCGCGTGCGTGTCTCCCCCTGCTGCTTCATGAACGCCATTCAAGCCAGCCGGGATGCCCGTGACTAGACCTTGGGAATGGAGTTCATGGCGAATTCATGTGCCGGTTCGCACCGATCGCAACCGGCGCACTAGCACCTCGGTGGTGCTGCCCACCTGACCCGAACTTGCGCCGCCGCGCCAGAACCTGCGCCGCAGCACTCCGGCCACCTCCACCTGACTGCCCGCCTCGAGGCGCTGCAACCGATCGCGGATCTTGCGATTGGTGGTGGTGCAAGCGATCGCATCGACCTTGGCCTGGCCCCGCTGTTCCCGCGCTGGGCGGTCCACGATGACGGTGAAGGTGGTGATTTCATCCCCGCTCGGCAACTCACGCGATCGCACGTGCGCCCCGAGCCTGCCGATGACTTCCACCTGAGACGACGTTGTCGATGGGTTGTCAGATGCCATGGGTTCCTCCCTTGCCTGTTCGATCGCGCGGTGCGATCGGCTTCAGACAACAGCGCTCACCAGCGCACTTTCCAGCCCCGATCTGCGACGGTGGATGGGATTCCGCGTCACAATGCAACTGTGGATAACCCCGGTCCGGTCATCGATCCCCTCGGTGAGGACGTCTATGCCATCGACACGCAGATGGGTGGGCATACCGGCATCACCGCGAGCTACCTGATCCGTGGATCGCGTCCCTGTTTGATCGAAACCGGGACCGCCCTGTCCGCGCCCGTAGTGATCGATGCGCTCGCCGAACTGGGGATCGCACCGGCCGACCTCGCCAGCGTGGTGGTGACCCATATCCATCTCGACCATGCCGGCGGAGTCGGCGACATCGCCGCGCACTACCCGAACGCACAAGTCGTGGTGCACGAACAAGGTGCCCGGCACCTGGCCGACCCGACCCGACTGGTGGCCAGCGCCCAGCGGGTATTCGGCCCGGATATGGACCGGATGTTCGGACCCTTGCTGCCCACCCCCAGCGAACGCTTGACCACCCTCGGCGAGCGGGGCTTCGTGGACCTCGGTGATGGCCGGCGCCTGGATACCTTCCACAACCCCGGGCACGCCAAGCACCACGTGGCGCTGGTCGATTCGGCCAGTGGTGACCTCTACACCGGCGATGCCGCCGGGGTCTTCGTCCCCGATACCGCCGAGGTCCGCCCCGCAACTCCCCCGCCGGACTTCGATCTCGATCTTGCCCTGGATTCCCTCCAGCGCATGCGCGCGGTGCGCCCCGCCCGGTTGCTGTTCTCCCACTTCGGGCCGGTCACCGATACCGAAGACGTCTTCGAACAATCCGAGGCCGAACTGCGCTACTGGGTCGAGCAGGTCTCACAGGCCTACCACCAGGGCCTGGACCTCGAGCACGCCATCGTGATGGTGCACCAGAAGGATCGCGAGCGGCACCCGGCCTTCTACGACGACGCCAAGCGAGCCGAGAAGTTCGAGGAACTATCCAGCACCGGGGCGCAGGTGGCGGGCATCTGGCGCTGGCTGGAGCAGAACTCCGTGTCCGCTACCCGCTAACGACTACTCGGGTATGTCGAGTTCTTCGTCGATGTCCGAGGCCTCGGCCTTGGCGAACCAGTCGCGGGCTTGTTCGCCCTGACCACCGGCGGCTAGGGCGCTGGCGTAGGCGTACTCCAGTCGCGCCCGCTGTGATCCCGCAGGCAGGGACGTCAACTCCGGGATCTCCAACAGCACCAACGCCGCATCGTGTTGGCCCATGTCCGATCGCGCACCCGAGGCGACGATCGCGGCTTCGACCTTGGTCTGCGCATCGCTCGTGCGCACTTCCCGCAGCAGTTCCAGGGCTCTTTCCGGGCGCCCGAGCCCGCGCTCGCAGTCGGCCATCATCGGCACGAAGGAATCATCGCCGGTCATGCGTCGCACGGCTCGCAGTTCGGCGAGTGCATCGGAGTAGTCCCCGCAGCGGTAGGCCACGATGCCCATCGCCTCGCGCACGCACGCCACGCGCCCAGCTACCCGCTTGGCCTCCGCGGCATGCTCGCGGGCCCCGGTGAGGTCGTCTTCGGCCAGCGCCCATTCGGCAGCGAGCAGATGCCCGGCCACCTTCTCCTGCAGATCCTCAGGCAGCGTGCGCAGTTCGTTGATGACTGCCGGGTCCAACTCGCTGATGTCGATGTCCTCGGGCAGCTGCGGACCTCGAGGTGGACGCGGTGCACGCGGCGTACTCGTCGTGCTCTTCCCCCGGCGATCGCCTCCGGAACCGGAGCTACGTGCTGGCCCACCGCGCGGTGCGCCGCTCCGCGAGCCACCTGGTCGCGACTGTCCGCCCCGCGAGTTGCCCTGCTTCTTCGAACCGGGGCGCGAATCCGGACGACCGCCCCTGGGCGGCCGCCTGCTGCCTGGCTCCACTGCTGCTCCTTCGCATGCACAAAAAACAAGGGCCACCCGTAGGTGGCCCTTGTAAAGAATGTCCGGCGGCGTCCTACTCTCCCACGCAGTCTCCCACGCAGTACCATCGGCGCAGAAGGGCTTAGCTTCCGGGTTCGGAATGGAACCGGGCGTTTCCCCTTCGCCATGACCGCCGAAACTCTATTGAGATGTGGTTGGTGTTCCCGACCGAATCTCGGGAACCGCACAGTGGACGCGAATAGTGATAAATGAGGCAAGTCCTCGGACTATTAGTACCGGTCAGCTCCACACATTGCTGTGCTTCCACATCCGGCCTATCAACCCAGTCGTCTAGCTGGGGTCCTTACCTGGTAAACCAGTGAGAGCCCTCATCTTGAAGTAGGCTTCCCGCTTAGATGCTTTCAGCGGTTATCCCTTCCGAACGTAGCTAACCAGCCGTGCCCTTGGCAGGACAACTGGCACACCAGAGGTTCGTCCGTCCCGGTCCTCTCGTACTAGGGACAGATCTTCTCAAGACTCTTACGCGCGTGGCGGATAGGGACCGAACTGTCTCACGACGTTCTAAACCCAGCTCGCGTGCCGCTTTAATGGGCGAACAGCCCAACCCTTGGGACCGACTCCAGCCCCAGGATGCGACGAGCCGACATCGAGGTGCCAAACCATGCCGTCGATATGGACTCTTGGGCAAGATCAGCCTGTTATCCCCGGGGTACCTTTTATCCGTTGAGCGACGCCGCTTCCACATGCCGGCGCCGGATCACTAGTTCCGACTTTCGTCCCTGCTCGACTTGTCAGTCTCACAGTCAAGCTCCCTTGTGCACTTGCACTCGACACCTGATTGCCAACCAGGCTGAGGGAACCTTTGAGCGCCTCCGTTACTTTTTGGGAGGCAACCGCCCCAGTTAAACTACCCACCAGGCACTGTCCCTAATCCGGATCACGGATCGAGGTTAGACAGCCAATACGATCAGAGTGGTATTTCAACAATGACTCCACCCGAACTGGCGTCCGGGCTTCCAAGTCTCCCACCTATCCTACACAAATCGAACCGACCACCAATACCAAGCTGTAGTAAAGGTCCCGGGGTCTTTCCGTCCTGCCACGCGTAACGAGCATCTTTACTCGTAGTGCAATTTCGCCGAGTCTGCGGTTGAGACAGCGTGGAAGTCGTTACGCCATTCGTGCAGGTCGGAACTTACCCGACAAGGAATTTCG
>CAZJYN010000029.1:0-20003 GCA_964550285.1 uncultured Rubrivirga sp. | reverse complement strand
CCATCAGCACGAAGAGGAACAGCATCATCACCGCGCCGGTGTAGACGATGATCTGGACCATTCCCAGGAACGGTGCGGAGTTCGCGACGTAGAGGATGGCGAGGTTGATCATCGTCAAGGCAATGAACAGTGCGCTGTGTACGGCCTTACGGGAAATGACCATGCCCAGGGCCCCGATAACGGCGAGGGTGCCGCACACCCAGAAGACGATGGTCTCGCCGGTACCTACTTCCCCACCCGTCATGAGACTTGCTCGATGTCCCCGCCCGAGGAGGCGTTCTGCTGCTGTTCTGGCCCTTGATCTAGCACTGCTCCGGTGACCTTGTTCGCGTAGTAGTCCTGCTCATTCGTGCCCGGAACCATGGGGTGGGGCGGCGCAACCATACCGGGCAGCAACGGTGCGAGGAGTTGGTCCTTCTCGTAGATCAGATCGGCCCTGCTGCTATCAGCCAGCTCGTACTCGTTGGTCATCGTCAAAGCACGGGTGGGGCAGGCCTCGATGCACAGCCCACAGAAGATGCAGCGTAGGTAGTTGATCTGGTAAACCCGCCCGTACCGCTCGCCGGGTGAGAAGCGTTCGTCGTCGGTGTTGTCGGCGCCCTCGACGTAGATCGCATCCGCCGGACAAGCCCAGGCGCACAGTTCGCATCCGATGCACTTCTCCAGGCCATCGGCCCAGCGGTTCAACTGGTGCCGCCCGTGGTAGCGCGGTTTGGTGGGCTGCTTGTCCTCGGGGTACTGCTCGGTGACGACCTTCTTGAACATCGTGCCGAAGGTGACGCCGAATCCACGAACGGCTTGCGGCAACTCAGGCATCGCGATCCTCCTGCGGGGGCGCCACAGCTTCGGTCGAGTCCGCGGGTGCGACCGAACCGGGAACGGTAACGGTCGAGCGGCGCGGGGTGTATTCGAAACGTTGGCCGGGTAACGGTGGCACCGGATGCCCGGTCGAGGCCGCAGTCAGCACTTCGCTGGCGCGCCGAGCGTGATCCTCCTCTGCCTGGGCCCGCTTGTCCGCCCGTCGATCCGAGCGGACCTGCAGCAGCCACGCGGCAGCCAGCAGGACCGCGATGGACACGGCGCCGACCACGAGCAACTCGGTGTTGGTCAGCGCGACGTCGGTGCGGAACAACCGGGCGATCGATACGACCACGATCCAAATCAGCGCGACCGGGATGAGTACCTTCCAGCCGAACTTCATGAACTGGTCGTAACGAAGGCGCGGGAGTGTGCCGCGTAGCCAGATGAAAACGAAGATGAACAGTTGCACCTTCAGGACCCACCACAGGACCGGGAACCATCCGGAGTTGGCGCCGTCCCACAAGGACAGCGGCCAGGGCGCGAGGTAGCCACCGAGGAACAAGGTGGTGGCCAGCGCGGAGACGGTGACCATGTTGATGTACTCGGCCAAGAAGAACATCGCGAACTTCAAGGACGAGTATTCGGTGTGGAAACCGCCGACGAGTTCACCCTCGGCTTCGGGCAGGTCGAAGGGCGCGCGGTTGGTCTCCCCGACCATCGAGGTGACGTAGATCAGGAAGCTCGGCAGCAAGATCACCGCGAACCAGATCGGCTGCTGCGCGAGGACGATCTGCGAGGTGGACATCGAGCCCGCGTAGATGAACACCGCCACGAAGGACAGGCCCATCGCGATCTCGTAGGAGATCACCTGGGCGGTCGAACGCAGACCACCGAGGAGCGGGTAGGTGGATCCCGACGACCAGCCGGCGAGCACGAGCCCGTAGACCCCGATGGAAGCGATCGCGAGGACGTACAGCACGGACACCGGGAAGTCGGTGAGTTGCAGCGGGGTCTCGACCCCGAAGACCGAGACGGTGGGGCCGAAGGGGATGACCGCGAAGGCGATGAAGGCGGCGGTGGCGGAGATGACCGGGGCGATCCAGTACACACCCACGTGCGCGGCCTTGGGGATGACTTCTTCCTTGAACGCGAGCTTGAAGCCGTCCATCAGGGATTGCAGAAGGCCGAAGGGGCCGACCCGGTTCGGGCCGATCCGGTTTTGCATCCGGGAGACGACCCGCCGTTCCCACCAAATCGTGAACAAAGTGAGCAGGACCAGCAGCCCGAAGATGGCGACCGCCTTGCCGATGACGAGCCACCACGGATCGGCTCCGAAGAGACCGAACTGTCCGCCGGTCATGCGGATCCTCCTTCGGTGCCAGG
Source organism: uncultured Rubrivirga sp. (assembly GCA_964550285.1). Lineage (GTDB taxonomy): Bacteria > Actinomycetota > Actinomycetes > S36-B12 > S36-B12 > S36-B12. The sequence continues at coordinate 17,819 of CAZJYN010000029.1, read as the reverse complement.
TGCGATAGACACGGCGTGACCGTAGCCGACACCGAGATCGCGGTAGACGCGACAGCCCTCGGAGTTCATCGGGGCCCACACGACACCGTCGATCATCGACTCATCGAGTTCGACCGGAAGGTGCACGAAGCCACCGGGGCCCTCGAGGCGAGCGTGCGTGCCGATGGAGAAGCGCTGGGCGGTGCCCGGCGACATCCGAGCCACGCTCGGGCGGGCGGTCGCCGCGAGGTGCGGATCGCCTTCTTGCATCACGCCTAGGTCCAGTAGCAGGCGCCAACTATCGAGGCGGACCTCGCTGGCGGGCTGCGCTGTCTCGGAATGCACGGCTGGCACTGCCTCGAACGGGGTGCGGGATCCGGTCCAGGGGCCGAGGCGCCCGAGTTCGGCGCGGATATCGGTGACGGTGGAAGGCTGATGGCGGTCCAGTGCGCTGGCCAGCATCCCCAACACGTAGGCATCCGAGCCCATCATGGCGTCGCGGAACACCTGCCCGAACGGCCGCGGACGCCCCTCCCAATCGACGAACGTGCCGGACTTCTCCGAGACCACGGCCACCGGAAGGACGACATCGGCAAGCTCGGTGACGGCCGAGTGGTGGTTTTCCAGGGAGACCACGAAGTCCAGCTCGCCGAGCGCCTCGGCTGCATCGAGCGGATAGTCGGCCGGTTCCACCCCACCGATGAGTGCCGCGTTGATGCGACCCTCGATGATGGCGTCGTGCAATTCGACGCCGGATAGACCCGGCCGCGGCAGGTCGGATTCGGCCATTCCCCACGCCTGGGCAACGGAATTACGAGCGATGGCGTCGGTCAGCGGGCGACCCCCCGGCAGCACACCGGCCAGCGCACCGGCATCGAGCGCGCCGCGCTCGCCGGCTCGGCGCGGCACCCAGGCCAAGGTGGCCCCGGTCGCTTCGGCGATTTCGACCGCCGCGGAGAGGGTGCCGCTGGAGGCAGCAGCCCGTTCTCCCACCATGATGATCGCGCCCGGTTGCCCGAGAGCATCCCGCACAGCTGCGGGGAGGTTTGCAAGAACATCGGCTTCACGACCGGGCAGGGCCGGGATGCTGGTGCCGGCCATCTTCTCCAAGCCGCGGGTGGCACCTGAACCCAGCGAGTACACGCGGGTGCCTGTTCGCGATGCCTTGCGCAGTCGCAGGAACACGATCGGGGATTCATCCTCCGGTTCGAAGGAGACCAGCAGCACGGCCGGCGCGGACTCCAGATCGGAGTACTCGACCTGGACCGGGGTGCCGGCTATCTGGCTAGCGAGGAAGGAGTGCTCCTCGGCGGAGTTCGCACGGGCGCGGAAATCGATGTTGTCGGTGCCCAAGACCGCCCGCGCGAAGCGCTGGTAGGCGTAGGCGTCTTCCATGGTGCTGCGCCCACCGACGAGCACCGCGGTGTCCTTGCCTGCGGCTTGCAGTCCGCGCGCCGCGACGTCGATCGCTTCGGGCCAGGACGCTGTGCGCAGTTCACCGTTCTCACGGATCAGCGGCCACTCCAAGCGCCCCTGCTGCATGTACGGGAAGGCGAAGCGGCCTTTGTCGCAGTTCCACTCCTCGTTTACTTCAGGGTCGTCCCACGCCAGGCGGCGGGTGATGGTGCTGCGGCGGTAGTCGGTGCGCAGCGAGCAGCCCGACGCGCAATGCTCGCAAGCGGTCGGTACCGAGACGAGGTCGAAGGGTCGTGCTCGGAATCGGTAGGTGGCGCTGGTGAGCGCACCGACCGGGCAGATCTGGATGGTGTTGCCGGAGAAGTAGGAGTCGAAGGGCTCATCGTCCGCGGTTCCGACCTGCTGCTGGGCTCCCCGCTCGAGTAGTTCGAGCATCGGATCACCCGCGATCTGATCGGCGAAGCGGGTGCAACGCGCGCAGGACACGCAACGCTCGCGGTCGAGCAAGATCTGCGCACTGACGTTGATGGGCTTGTCGAACTCGCGCTTGTCCAGGGTGAAACGCGACTCCGGTCGACCGACGCTCATCGCCTGGTTTTGCAGCGGACACTCCCCGCCCTTGTCGCATACCGGGCAATCCAGCGGGTGGTTCAGCAATAGGAACTCCATGACGCCCTCTTGGGCTTCCCGGGCGACGTCGGAGGAGAACTGGGTCTTGATCTGCATGCCGTCGTTGACGACCTGCGCGCAGGCCGGCTGCGGCTTGGGAACGCCCTCGATCTCGACGAGGCATGCCCGGCAGGCGGCCACCGGATCCAACAGGGGGTGGTCGCAAAAGCGGGGGATCTCGATACCGAGCATCTCCGCGGCGCGGATCGCGAGTGTGCCCTTGGGAACGCCGATCGCAACGCCGTCGACGATGACGGTGATCAGTTCCGAGGGAACGGCAACCTCGGCGCCGGGTTCGTTGGTGATCGTCATCGTGCAGCAGCCCCCGCGAATACGTAGGAGGCGACCGGGTCGAATTGCTCGTCGGCCGAGGTGTGGGTGGCGGCGAGGAACTCATCGCGGAAGTACTTCATGGCTGCCGGGTAGGGAGTGGCGGCCGCATCACCGAGTGCGCAGAAGGACCGCCCGGAGATCTGCGAGCACAAGCTCGTGAGGGTTTCCATCTCCTGCTCCTGGCCGTGGCCGTGCTCGAACTTCTCGAGTACCCCGGTGATCCAGTAGGTGCCCTCGCGGCACGGTGTGCACTTACCGCACGATTCGTGCTTGTAGAACTCCAGCCATCGGGTAACGGCCTTGACCACGCTGGTGGTCTGGTCGAACACCATGGGTGTGCCGGTGCCGAGCATCGTGCCGGCTTCGGCCATCGATTCGTAGGTCAGCGGCAGATCGAGATGTTCGGGGGTGAGCATGGGAACCGAGGAACCGCCGGGGATCCAGAACTTCACTTCGCTGCCATCGCGCATGCCACCGGCGTAATCGAGCAGCTCGCGCATCGTGATACCCAAGGGTGCTTCGTATATGCCAGGGCGCTTCACGTGACCGGAGACCGCGAATACCTTGAAGCCCGGGGACTTCTCCGTGCCGAACCCGCGGAACCACTCCACACCGCGATCGACGATGTAGGGGATGTTCGCGATGGTCTCGACGTTGTTGATCACGGTAGGTGAGGCGTACAAGCCGGCCACGGCGGGGAACGGTGGCTTGAGTCGCGGTTGCCCGCGGTAGCCCTCGAGCGAATCGAGTAGTGCGGTCTCCTCGCCGCAGATGTAGGCGCCAGCACCTGAGTGGACGACCACATCGAGGTCGAAGCCCGAGCCCTGGATGTTCGTACCGATCAGTCCGGCCTCCCTGGCTTGCTTGACCGCGAACTCCACCTTGCGGATGGCGTTGGGCACCTCACCGCGGATGTAGATGAAGGCGTGATTGGCCCGGATCGCGAAGGAGGAGATGATCACGCCCTCGACCAGCGCATGCGGGTTGGCCATCATGATCGGGATGTCCTTGCACGCGCCCGGCTCGGACTCGTCGGCGTTGACCACCAGGTAGTGGGGCTTGCCGTCGCCTTGCGGGACGAATCCCCACTTCATGCCGGTGGGGAAGCCCGCTCCCCCGCGTCCGCGAAGTCCGGATTCCTTGACCTGGGCGATGATGTCGTCCGGATCCATCGTCAGCGCACGCTCGAGTGCCCGGTAGCCGCCCACGGCGCGATAGCCGTCGAGGGTGTAGAGGTCCGGACGATCCCAGAATTCGGTGATGACCGGGGTCAGGGGTGTGCTCATCAGGCGTTTCCTCCCGTCATTCCGCGTTCTTTGGCGATCTGCAAACCGGCCAGCATCTTGTCGTCCACGCTGGGTGCATCGGCGAGGCCGTCGTCGGGGAAGGCCAGCGTCCGCTCGGTGGCCTGGAAATCCCGGATGGCCGGGCCGCGCGTTGCGTTGACGATCTCCCCGCGGCGCAGGCTCTCGATCACCTCGACCGCGCTGCCCGGGGTGACGTCGTCCATGAATTCCCAGTCGACGGTCATGACCGGAGCGTGGGTGCAAGCCGCCTGACACTCGATGCGCTCGAGGAAGAACTCACCGTCCGGGCTAGCGGTGTTATGCCCGGCGCCGGTCGCCTCGACCAGGGAGTCCCACACCGCGTCGCCGCCGAGCAATCCGCACAAGGTGTTGGTGCAAACGCCGATGTGGTGCTTGCCGACCCGTTCGCGCTTGTACATCGTGTAGAAGGTCGCCACGGCCGTGACTTCCGCCGGTGTGATGCCCAAGACCTCGGCGCAAGCGTTGATGCCATCGGTAGTGATCTCGTCCTCTTCGCTTTGCGCGAGATGCAACATCGGAAGCAGGGCGCTGCGCGCACTCGGGTAGCGAGCGGCGATCGCGCGCATCTGCTCGCGCGTGCTTTCACTGATAGGCATGATCGCTTCTTCTCTCGTCGGCTAGCGGTCCACGCCGCCCATGACCGGGTCGATGCTCGCGACGGCGGCGACGACGTCGGAGACCATGCTGCCCTCGGACATAGCGGCGGTGGCTTGCAGGTTGTTGAAGGACGGGTCGCGGAAGTGGACCCGGTAAGGGCGGGTTCCCCCGGCGCTGACCACGTGCGCACCGAGCTCGCCGCGCGGGGATTCCACCGCCGAGTACACCTGACCCGGGGGCACCGTGAACCCTTCGGTGACGAGCTTGAAGTGGTGGATCAGCGCTTCCATGGACTGGGACATGATGTGCTTGATGTGCTCGGTGGAGTTGCCTTGCCCATCGGCACCGATCGCCAGCTGCGCCGGCCAGGCGATCTTCTTGTCCTCGACCATCACGGGCCCGGGCTGCAGCCGATCCAGGCATTGCTCGACGATCTTCAGCGATTCCTGCATCTCAGCGATACGGATCAAGAACCGGCCGTAGGCATCGCACGTGGTCTGTGTCGGGACGTCGAACTCGTAGGTCTCATACCCGCAGTAAGGCTGGGACTTGCGTAGATCATGCGGGAGACCGGTGGAACGAAGCACCGGTCCGGTCATGCCAAGGGCCATGCAACCTTGCAAGTCCAAGTAGCCCACGCCCACCGTGCGGCCCATCCAGATCGCGTTGTCCACGAGCATGTCGGTGGTGTCCTTCATCCGCTTCTTAAGCAGCGGCAGGGTGTCGCGGATGGTCTGCACGGCATCGGGCGGCAGATCCTGAGCAACGCCCCCAGGGCGGAAGTAGGCGCTGTTCATCCGCAGGCCGGTCACCATCTCGAAAAGATCCAGCACGAGTTCACGCTCGCGGAAGCCGAAGGTCATCGCGGTCAGCGCGCCGAGTTCCATGCCACCGGTGGCCAATGCCACCAAGTGCGAGGAGACGCGGTTGAGTTCCATCATCATCACGCGGATGACCTTCGCCCGCTCGGGAATCTGCTCCTCGATGCCGAGCAGCTTCTCCACCCCGAGTACGTAGGCCGCTTCGTTGAAGAACGGACTCAGGTAGTCCATGCGCGTGACGAATGTGACACCTTGAGTCCAGTTACGGAACTCGAGGTTCTTCTCGATGCCGGTGTGCAGGTAACCGATACCGCAACGCACCTCGGTGACGGATTCCCCGTCGAGTTCCAAGATCAAGCGCAGCACGCCATGGGTCGAAGGGTGCTGCGGACCCATGTTGACGATGAGCCGCTCCTTCTCACCCTCGGGTGCGACCTCGATGGTGTCCCAGTCGCCACCGGAGAGGTTGTAGATGGTGCCCTCGGTGGTCTCGTAGCTTCCGGCGTAGATATCTTCGCCTTCGCCAGGGGTGGCTGCGGTGGTGTAAGTGACGTCGGCCATCAGTTGTACGCCCTCCGATTGTCCGGAGCAGGGATCGTTGCGCCCTTGTACTCGACGGGGATGCCGCCGAGCGGGTAGTCCTTGCGTTGCGGATGCCCGACCCAGTCATCGGGCATCTCGATGCGGGTGAGTCCGGGATGTCCGTCGAAGACGATCCCGAAGAAGTCCCACGTCTCGCGCTCATGCCAATCGTTCGAGGGGTAGATCGAGACGATTGAGGGGATGTGCGGATCGCTGTCCGGTGCGCTCACCTCGACCCGGATCCGCCGATTGTGGGTGACGGACAAGAACGGGTAGCAGGCGTGCAATTCGCGGTCCTGATCGTCGGGGTAGTGAACTCCGTTGACTCCCATGCACATCTCGAAGCGCAAGGCCGGTTCATCGCGCAACATCCGCGCGAACTCCAGCAGGTGCTCGCGGCGCACGTGGAAGGTGATCTCCCCGCGGTCGACGACGATCTTCTCCACAGCCGAATCGACCGGCAGGTTGCGATCGCGCATCGACAACTCGATCTCGTCGGCCACCTCGTCGAAGCCGTCGCCGAAAGGCCTCGGCGTGGCACCGGGCATGACGATCGGGGAGACGAGGCCACCGAAACCGCTGGTATCGCCCGAACCTTCCACACCGAAGGCACCGCGACGAACCCCGACGATGTCGAGTTCTGCTATGCCGTCGGGCACGACGGGTGCGACAGGCGTGATGTCCTCACTCACCGCAGCAGGCCTTTCATTTCCAGGGTGCTCGGAGCGGTGAGCGCGAGTTGCTCGGTCTCGAGCATCTCGGTCTTGGCGTTCACCCCGAGCTTCATGTCCTGGATGTCATCGTGGATCTTCAAGATGGCATCGATCAGCATCTCGGGGCGAGGCGGGCAGCCGGGAAGGTACATATCGACCGGCACCACGTGATCGACGCCCTGGACGATGGCGTAGTTGTTGAACATCCCACCGCTGGATGCACAAACGCCCATGGCGAGCACCCACTTGGGGTTGGGCATCTGATCGTAAATCTGCCGCAGGACCGGGGCCATCTTCTGGCTGACCCGGCCAGCGACGATCATCAAGTCGGCCTGTCGCGGCGAGGCGCGGAAGACCTCCATGCCGAACCGCGCGATGTCGTAGCGCGGCCCACCGGTGGCCATCATCTCGATCGCGCAGCATGCAAGACCGAAGGTGGCTGGCCACAGCGATCCCTTGCGGGCATAGCCGGCGACCTTCTCGACGCTGGTCAGCAGTACTCCCGAGGGGAGCTTTTCTTCCAAACCCATGTCAGTCCCATTCCAATCCACCACGACGCCACTCGTAGACGTAGGGAACGGCCAGGTTAAGCAAGAACAGCATCATCGCAACCAGGCCGAAGGCGCCCAACTGGTCGAAGGCCACCGCCCACGGATACAAGAACACGAGTTCGATGTCGAAAATGATGAACATCATCGCCGTCAGGTAGTACTTCACCGGGAATCGGCCACCGCCGATCGGCTGCGGTGTGGGCTCGATACCGCACTCGTAGGCGTCGTACTTGGCCCGGTTGTAGCGCTTGGGTCCGGTGAAACTGGCGATGACCACCGAGAAGGCGGCGAACCCGAATGCGAGTGCGCCGAGGATGAATATCGGCGTGTAGACGTTCACTGCGCCCAAGACCCCTCGCGTAGTAGGTGCAGGTTGTCGGCGAACTCGACATCGAGACGCTGTGATCGTGGGGCTATCGTCGGGCTTGCGCGCTCGTGAAAGCCTTCACGATCCCCCGAAGCATAGTGGGCCGCCCAGGCGCACGCTAACCCGCGCGGGTGAAGGTGATCACGCTCACGCCGGGCGGGTCCCACGGTGCAGCGCCACGATCCCGCCGGTCAGGTTGCGCCAGCCGACCTGTTGCCACCCGGCTCGCTGCAGATCCTCGGCAAGCGCAGCCTGATCCGGCCATGCCCGGATCGATTCGGCCAGGTAGACGTAGGCGTCGGGGTTGGAGGACGTCTTGCGTGCCACCGTCGGCAAGGCGCCCATCAGGTAGGTGCTGTACACCTCGCGGAAGGGCCGCCAGGTGGGATGGGAGAACTCGCACACGACGACCCGCCCACCTGGACGGGTCACCCGCAGCAACTCCGCCAACCCGGCCTGCCGGTCGGCCATGTTGCGCAACCCGAAGGAGATAGTCACCGCATCGAAACTGGCATCGGCGAACGGCAGCGCGAGGCCATCGCCGGCCACGAAGGACAGCCGCGGATTGCGCTGCCTGCCCACCGCCAGCATCCCCTGGGAGAAGTCGCACGCCACCACGAAGGCTCCCGCCGCTGCGATCGGCTCGCTGGAGGTTCCGGTTCCGGCCGCGAGATCGAGCACCCGATCCCCGGGAAGCGCCCCGACCGCCTTGGCCACCTGCGCCCGCCAGCGCCGTGTCTGACCGAGCGCGAGGACATCGTTAGTGCGGTCGTAGCGCTCGGCGACGTCGTCGAACATCGCCGCGACATCACTTGGAGTCTTGTCAAGACCAGCCCTGGACATGCGCGAATCGTCGCAGAGGACAAGCATCGCTGCTCCCCCTACCCTGACGAGGTGTATCGAACCCAGCACGAGTCCACCGCACCCAATCTGATCGCCACCACACGGCCGATCCCCGATGTGGAGGACTTGCTAACGACACTTCCGCGCATCGGCGGCTTGAGTTGGATGCGTCGGGGCGAGGGGTTGGTCGGCTGGGGCATCGCAGCCAAGCTCCAGGTACGCGGAGTGGAGCGCTTCTCGCGGGCGCAGCGCTGGTGGAGCGAATTCTGCGAACGGGCGAAGATCGAGGACTCGGTCTCGGTTCCCGGTACCGGACCCATCGCCTTCGCCTCCTTCGCCTTCGACCCCGACGACGCCTCCGAAGTGATCGTGCCCAAGGTGCTCATCGGTCGGCGTTCGGGGCAGACCTGGGTCACGACCATCCACACCGAAGGTAAGGAAGCGCCCGACACCGATTGGAGAGCGGAGACGATCGGTGAGCCGTCGGCGGTGACCTGGCAAGACGGTGCGCTCAGCGCGCCGGAATGGGAGAAGGCCGTCGCGCGCGCCGTCGAGCGGATCTCCGGCGGAGAGTTGGACAAGGTCGTTCTGGCTCGCGACGTCATCGCCGACGTTCAAGGCGACCTCGACCCACGCTCGATGCTGCAGCGCCTGGCCGCCGATTACCCCACGTGCTGGACCTTCCAGGTAGCCGGTCTGCTCGGTGCAACCCCGGAGTTGCTGGTTCGCCGCACGGGCGATCTGGTCACCAGTCGCGTGCTCGCCGGAACCGTAGGACGCCGCGGTGATTCCGAGGCCGATCAAGGACTCGCGCAAGCCCTGCTAGCCAGCGACAAGGATCTCGCCGAGCACGCCTACGCCGTGAAGTCGGTCGCCAAGGCGCTCGCGACCCACTGCACGGACATGGAAATCCCCGAAGGTCCGACCGTGCTGGAACTTGCCAACGTCCAACACCTAGCCACGGATGTCACCGGCCGCCTAGCGGACGACGCCTCGCTGCTCGCCCTTGCTGCGTCATTGCATCCCACCGCTGCGGTCTGCGGCACTCCGACCGAGCGCGCGCTGGCGATGATCACCGAACTCGAGGAGATGTCGCGCGGTCGGTACGCCGGCCCGGTGGGCTGGTTCGACGCCCGCGGAGACGGTGAGTTCGGTATCGCCCTGCGCTGCGCCGAAGTCGATTTGGACTCTGCCACGGTTCGTGCCTTCGCCGGCTGCGGCATCGTTGCCGGATCCGATCCAGAGCGCGAACTCGCCGAGTCCCGGGCCAAGCTCGTTCCCATTCGCTCGGCCCTCGGCGGCGTGAGCAACTAGTCGCGCTGCAAGCGCAAATGAAAGGCGCTCGCCCCTTGTCCTAGGTCCGGCGCTGGCCGCGAGTACCACGTTGATGGATCCAGGAGTGCGCGCATCGCATCGTTGCCCGCAAGTACGTAGGCCACCATTTCCTCGAAACCGAGCCGGGGGGCGGCTTCGATCAGGTGCGCGAGCAGCAGCCGGCCGATGCCATGGCCGTGCCAGGAATCGTCCACGAGTAGGGCGACTTCCGCCAGAGTCGAATCTTGCGGATCAAGCGGGAAGACGTTCCCGATGGCGATGACCACATCCTCGCCGCGTTCATCGACGCCGCAGGTGACCACGAGGGTCATCCCCCGATGCCCGCCGGAGATCTTGCGCAGGTTCTCCTCGCGCCAGGAGTTCTTGGGGGTGAAGTAGCGCTGGTAGAGGCTCTCCGGTGAGCAGCGCGCATGCAATGCCTCGACGGCTGTCGTGTCCTCGGGGCGGGCCAAGCGCGTGACGACCTCGGTTCCTTCGGTGAGGACATCGCGCCAACCGAAACTCGGCGCGCCGCGTGCCACGGTCACGGCATCCATCAACTCCAGCAATGCCGAGGCACGTTCGTACTCACCGGCGGTGAAGACCGCATCTACGCGACGCACGATGACGTGCCGGTCCACGGTCCATTGGAGCCGTGCAGCGGTCGGCGAGGAATCCTCTCCGACGGAGGCATCAACCACTTCCCACGAATCGGCGAGCAGCAACTGAGCTGCTGCCTGCGGCGCATAGTCCGGATTGGCGAGCAGCCGGGTGGAGAGTTCGAGGACGCGTGCGGCGACATCGTCGGCATCGCTGCCTTCTCCCCTGCCGACGACAACCTCGGTACCGACGGAAGAAAGCGCATCGATCAGCATCGTGCGGTTGGTGTCGGTAGCCGATCGCACGATGACATCGACGAGTTGGCGACCAGAGGATCGACCAGCCGATGCGGTAGACAAACTGACAAGGGATACATCGAGCAAGGACAGCACCCGAGTCAGATGCGCGATGGCGGACGGGCCCTCGGCGATGGAAAGGCGAACCCGCCACACCCGTTCGCGGGGACGTTCAGCCAGTTCGGGATCCGCGGCGGAGATCGCCTCGAACAAGCGGGCCGCCAACGCAGTCCATGCGCGAACATCGTGTGCTGCGGGCACCAAAGGCGCGAGCACGGCCAGTCCGACACCCACTGCGAGCACGTGCAGGACCGCGGCTTCGGTACCCACGGTGTCGTCCAATGCACCGGTCATCCGCAGTTGCCGCAATACGTCCCGCGCGGTTTGCCAACGGCGCTCGAGCCTGGCACCCACCAGGCCACGGAGCGCTTCGTCGTGTGGTGCGGCGATCATCGCTTCGAGTTCGCGTGCATCCCATGCGCGAGTCGGATCGCCGAGGATGTCGTGCGCCGCGTGCAGCAGCGTCTCCAACGCCGGGGTGCTGGGATCCGAGGCCTGACGGCGCATGGTCTCGGCGACCGGGGTTTCCGGTAATCGCTCGAGCACCTCGCGCAGTAGATCGACACGGTGATCTCCGACGGCGTTCACCGAGCGCAAGGAGACCTCGGCCGCGCGCGCGATGTCGTGACGGCTGGTGTTGATGACGCCGTACTCGGCGAAGAGTTCGGCGGCGGCAGCGACGATGCGCTCTCGTCTGTCCGCATCCATAGGCGTGCCCGTTCCCCGTCTACGCGCTTGCGACAGCCTGGCGCACGGCGTCGCGAATCTCGCCGAGCACGCGCGCCTCACTCGCGCGGTCGCACGTGGGTACCACGATCACCTGGATCCCATTGCCGAGGCTCGCCTCGAGGGTCTCGCGAAGGGACGGTAGGTCGGTGGCCCGGTGCACCTGTACACCGAAGGCCGAGGCCAGAGTGTCCAACCCGATACCCAGCGGTATTCCGAACACTCTCTCGAATGCGGTTGCGTACTCGGGCGCTCCTTGTTCGAGTGAGGAGAAGATGCCACCACCGTCGTTATCGGCGACCACGATCACCAGATCGGGGCGGCCTTCGTTCTCCGGGACGGCGAGGGCGTTGGAGTCGTACCAAAACGCCTCGTCGCCCACCAGTGCGATGGCCGGTCCGGCACCGGCACCTTGCGCCCCGATCGCCACGCCCCACGCAGTACTTACGCACCCGTCGATACCGGATGCGCCACGGTTACCGACGACACTCACCCCCGCCAGCGAACGCCCGGCGAAACTGCCGATGTGTCGCACCACGGAAGATGCGCCGAGGAACAACTGCCCATCGGCCGGTGCGATGTCCGCCACGACCCTGGCCACCTGCATACCGGTAGGTGCGCCGGTGGCCGAACCCAGCACCGTCTCCACCGCAGCGGCCGCGAGCAGATCGGCCCGCTCCCAGGCCTCCCACCACGATGGATCACTCGCCGCCTTCGCTGGTGGTAGCGGCACCGATGCCAGCACCAGATCCGCGCTGCGGGTGGGATCGCTCCACTGCGAGGACGTATCGACGGCGACGTGCGAAGCCGCAGCGGAGATCAACTGCAGTATCGAGCGGTACAGCCCCACGCGACCGACTGTCAGCACTAGTTCGGGCGCATGGGCGGCTCGGAATGCATCGTCGTCGCACACCAAGGGCCCATGGGCCAGTCCGGTCTCGGCAGCGCTAGCGCGCCCAGACGGTTCGGAGATCACCGGCCAACCGAGGGAATCGGCGATTTCGTCGATCAGGTCGATGGCATCGTCATCGTCATGATCGCCCACCACGATCACTCCGCGAGCGGGAACGTCAGCCTGCTCGTCCAACAAAGCCAGCGCTTCGTCCAGCGGGATGCTCATCCCGGCCACGAGTCGGGCGTCGGCCGTCCAAGGCTTCTCATCGTTCCGACCGCGCAGGTGCGGCGGTAGCGGCTGCAGCAACTGCTCACCCACGAGCGGGGTGTCCAGGGGAACGTTCACATGCACCGGGCCCGGCGAGATCGAATCGGTGGCTACCGCAACGCACCGTGCGATGGTGGAACGCCAGTAACGATTCCCCTCGCTATCGGCCTCGGCGGTGCCCATGTCGGTGTCCATCCGGGTGTACCTCGCGAAGGCTCCGGCCTGCTCGATGGTCTGGTTCGCGCCGACACCACGAAGACGTGGTGGTCGATCGGCCGTGACCGCCAACAGCGGAACGTTGGACTCATGGGCTTCCACGATCGCCGGAAGTAGATTGCTCGTAGCAGTTCCCGATGTGGTGATGACGGCGGCCGGCACGCCCGTGGCCTTACCGATCCCGAGCGCGAGGAAGCCGGCCACCCGCTCATCCACGCGCACGTGTACACGCACTTCGCCGCGCTCCTCCGCAGCCGCAGCCGCAAGCGCCAGGGGCGCCGAACGCGAGCCGGCACCGAGCACGATGTCCGAGACACCGCAACGGATGAGTTCATCGATCATCACCAAGCCTTGCGCCACTGAAGGTGCCATCGAGTCATCCATGGGCTCATCCATAGGCTCGTCCATAGGCTCAGCCTTGCACCTTCGTCGCGGCGCGCCGATCGCCGGTGGCGTAGGCACGACGCAACCGATCCCGCCACCACGACGCACGTTCGGGGTCGATGGCATCGCTAGCCCGCACGAGTGCCTGCAGGTCCGGTGCCACGCGACCGACCGGTAGCCGACCCTCGCTCGGCCGCAACGGTGGGTCGGTGAGGTCGCTGGCGAACAGTGCGCCGGTGCCCAGGCCGCTGGCGAGCGGCAACTCCTCCAACGCCGCGGCAGCTGCTAGGCAGGTGGCCAGTCCCACTCCGGTATCCAGCGAACCGCTGATCACCACCGGGACTCCGATGCTGCCGGCGACGCGCAACGTGGCCGCCGCACCTCCCAGGGTCATCGGCTTGCACACGGCGTAGTCCGCGATGCCCGTCAGCGTGACCGCCTCGGGTGCACCCGAAAGCCGGATGCCCTCATCCACCGCGACGGCGATATCGACCTGCGAACGCACCCGGGCGATGTCATCGAGATCCGCGCACGGTTGCTCTACGTATTCGATGCCGTAGGCGATCAACCGACGCATCGACCTCAGCGCTTCATCCAGCGACCATGCTGCGTTGGCATCGAGCCGGATACCGCCATCGATGCCCGCACTGTCGAGCGCATCGCGGATAGCGACCACCCGCGCCTCGTCCTGTGCTAGGCCCGAACCCACCTTGACCTTGATGGTCCGACAGCCGAGCTCCCAGATCGCCTCGCGCGCCATGGCCCCGGCTTGCCGGGAGTCGACCGCGGGGATGATGGCGTTCGTCTCGATCGTGTCCCGACGCGGCTTCGGCCATGTCCCCCACGCCGCCTCGATCGCCGCATCGAGCCACCGCGCTGCGCGGGAATCGTCGTAGTCATCGAATGGCGCGAACTCTCCCCATCCGGAGGGACCTTTGAGTAAAACCCCCTCGCGGGATGTCAGCCCCCGAAATGGGATCCGAAGCGCGACGGCGAAAGGAACAGCAGCCGCGAGCAGCTCTTCCAGGCTCGGGCGCTGGTTCACGGTCGTCTTGGGAACTGCCCGAAGTCCGGTGCGCGCTTGTCCTTGAATGCGTCGCGTCCTTCTTGGGCTTCCTCGCTCATGTAGAACAGCAAGGTCGCATCGCCCGCAAGTTGCTGGACGCCGGCGAGGCCGTCGTCGGCAGCGTTGTGCGAGGCCTTGAGCATTCGCAGCGCGAGCGGGGAGAGCGCGAGCATGTCCTTGGCCCACCGCACCGTCTCGATCTCCAAATCCTCGATCGGGACGACGGCATTCGCCAACCCCCAGTCGAAAGCTTGCTCCGCGCCGTATTGCCGGCAGGTGTACCAAACCTCCCGCGAGCGCTTCAGCCCGATCGTGCGGGCAAGTAGCCCGGATCCGTAACCGCCGTCGAACGAACCCACCTTCGGCCCGGTCTGCCCGAACCGCGCGTTGTCCGCCGCGATAGTGAGGTCGCACACCACATGCAGCACGTGGCCGCCACCGATGGCGTAGCCGGCCACCATCGCGACGACCGGCTTGGGGGTGCGACGGATTTGGATCTGCAGATCAAGGACGTTGAGCCGACCGATGCCCTTGTCGGCCACATCGTCATCGCCGATGTACCCGTCGTCTCCGCGGATCACCTGATCGCCACCAGAGCAGAAGGCGAGATCGCCTTGACCGGTGAGGACGATGACCCCGATCCGGTCATCGTCTCGCGCGCGGTTCATCGCATCGGACAACTCGAACAACGTCTGCGGGCGGAAGGCGTTGCGCTTGTGCGGCCGGTCGATGGTGATCTTCGCGATCCCGGCATCCTCGCCGGTGGAGATCTCATAGCGGATGTCCTGGTACTCGCCGAGGGATTGCCAACCGCAACCCGGCCGCATCGAACTGTGGGCGGGATCCTGCCAAGCCGGTGAATCCTCAGGCGCGACCGGCGGCAACGGGTACATGGTGCGGGTATCCATGGCCGGAACGCTACCCGCAGCCCCTACGCTCGGCTCGATGTCTGCTTTCGGCTCGGGATCAAGGAATGCGGCGGGCGGTAATCCGCGAGTGCTCGAGATCCCACCCGGCCCCGCGGGTCTCGAGGTGTTGTGGCAGCCCCTCGCCGAGGCCCTCGCCGGTGGCCCGGCACTGGCCCCGGTACCTCTCCCCTCGCCGGCCACCCCGCAGCCGGTGGTCGATGCTTTGGTCGCCGCGGCTCGAGCGAACGAACCGGTGGCCGCGGATACCGCGCTGGTCGTGGCGACTTCCGGTTCGACGGGTAACCCACGCGGGGTGGAACTCTCCGGCGCCGCGGTGCAAGCCCTCACCGCGAAGGTGAACGCCCGCGCGGGAGAGGACCCTGCATGGGTACTGGCCATCCCGGCGACATCCATCGGAGGCCTGAACGTGGCCATCCGCGCGCATGCCGCCGGTCAGCCTCCGATCGCACTGGACAGCCTTGCCGGCGCCGCACCGTTCACCGCGGAGGTCTTCGCCCGCGGGGTTGAGGCAGCAGGAGATACCGGCCGACCGGTCGCCGTCTCGTTGGTTCCCGCGCAGTTGCCCCGACTGTTGGCAAGTGAAATCGGCCGAGCTGCCCTTCGGTCATGTGCACTCGTACTCGTCGGTGGTGCCGCCCTCGCTCCGCAGGCGGCGCGCGATTGCGCCGCCGCCGATGTGCTGGTCACGACCACCTACGGCATGACCGAGACCGGTGGGGGCTGCATCTTCGCCGGGCACCCCTTGGACGGTGTGCAGGTGCGGATCGGGGACGACAACGGCACCGACGATCGCGTCTTCCTACGCGGGCCGATGCTGGCCACGCGCTATCGCGACGAGCGCGGAGAACTCCTTGTCGATGGCTGGTTGCGAACCAACGATCGTGGCCGATGGGCCGGTGGTCAGTTACAGATCCTCGGTCGCTTGGACGACGTAGTGACGGTGCGTGGCGTGAACGTCGATGTGGTCGCCATCGAAGACCGCCTCCGCGACCATCCGGGCATCCAAGACGCCCTGGTACTGGTGGTGCCGGACCCCGACACCGACAATCGACTGCACGCCGCATACATCACGAGTGATGAAGACGATCAAGCGGACATGGACGAAGTGGACCTGCGATCGTGGGTCGGGGATTTCCTCGGCAGGGAAGCCGCTCCCGTCACACTGCGACGCGTTGAGTCCTTCTCGGCGACAGCCACCGGGAAGATCGACCGACGCGCTACAGCACGCGACCTCGGCTTCGACGATGATCTAGCCCAAGGCCCGGGGCGGGATCTGCTGTGAGCACTGCCGCGCCGTCGGTGTGGCTCGCGGGCGCCCGGCCTCGGACGCTGCCTGCCGCACTAGCTCCGGTGGCGATCGGCACCGCACTCGCCGGAACGGCCTGGATCCCCGGGCGCGCACTGCTCGCATTGATCGTCGCGGTCGCCTTGCAAGTCGGGGTCAACTACGCCAACGACTACAGCGACGGGATCAAGGGCACCGACGATGCCCGGGTAGGACCGATCAGACTCGTCGGCCAGGGACTTGCCAGCCCCGGAGCGGTGCGAGCGGCCGCGCTGCTGTGCTTTGCCATCGCCGCGATCGCCGGACTCATGCTCGTCACACTGAGTGGCCACTGGTGGCTCCTCGCGGTAGGCGCCTCGGCCATCGCCGCCGCATGGCTGTACACCGGTGGCCCACGCCCCTACGGCTACGCCGGGCTCGGCGAGGTGTTCGTCCTCGTCTACTTCGGCTTCGTGCCGGTGCTCGGGACCTTGTACGTGCAGACCGATTCCATCGATTCGGCCGCGGTAGCCGCGGCCGCGGGGGTCGGTTCGCTGATCACCGCCATCCTGGTCGCCAACAACCTTCGCGACATCCCCTCCGATGCGGCGGTAGGCAAACGCACACTGGCCGTTCGGATCGGCGATCGTGCTACCCGGCGACTGTTCATCGCTTTGATTGTGATCGGGTTCCTCGCCGTTCCCGTCATCGCGGCGACCACCACGCCTTGGGCGCTAGTGGGGCTGGCGGGCATCGGGTGGGCCATCGCCCCGATTCGAATCATCGCTGGGGGCGCCACCGGAGCCGCCCTGGTTCCCGCGCTGTCCGCCACCGGGATCCTGGTCGCCGCCTATGCCCTCTGGCTGTCCGCCGGCTTGATCCTCGGCGCGATCCGGTAGAAAGTCCGCTAGCTCGTCTTCTGGTTCATCCTCATTGCGCGAGGCCTCGTCGATCCGTTGGTTGATGCGCCCGAAGAAGCCCCCCACCACATCGCCCATGGCCGTGCGCTGGCGGTTGAGCAGGAACATGCTCACCAGCCCCGAGACCACGATCGCGAGCACGACCGCCCACACGCCCCGCAGGGGGGTGAGGAGCTGTAGCAGCCACCACACGCCCAGGAACAGGCCGACGCGCATCGCGGTATAGACCACGACCGGGCCGAGACCACGGCGCTTACCCCGGCGCTCGCCCACCTCGCTCACGAGACCACCGTACGCGCAGGGCGAAACGTGCACGACACGCTGATCGGCCGAACCGTGGTTACCATGGTGCGACCATGCTCCGCGTTGTCCTCGGCCTACTCGCTGTAGCGCTGTACATCTACTTCATCATCGATGTCGCGCGCACTCCGAAGGCCCAAGCCCGCACGCTGCCCAAGTGGTTGTGGCTCGTCCTGGTGATCGTGCTGCCGCTGCTCGGCGGCGTGATCTGGCTGCTGTTGGGCAAGACTTGGCCCGAGGGTGGAGGCTTTCGACGCAAGCGCGATCCGATCGCACCAGATGACGATCCGCGTTTCCTGCGACAGCTCGACGACGACGTTTGGAGTAAGAAGATGCGACGTCGGCGCGGCGAAGCGAACTAGCGAACTAGCGAACTAGCGAAC
>CAZJYN010000028.1:0-20027 GCA_964550285.1 uncultured Rubrivirga sp. | reverse complement strand
GCGCCCCGGGTCCGCAATTCCCACCGGGCATCGCGGTGCCGGAGCAGCCGTGGACTCCGCAGAGTTGAGCCTTGGTCGCATACCACTGGGTCGCCTTGAGATCAGTCCGTTCGTTACTCCAAGCGGTCGAGTAGATCGAGTAGTTCGCGTGGTGTCATGGCTGTGAACGCATCGGTGGTGTGCGCGCGGAGTTCGCTATCACCTGTGACAACTGCGAACGCACCCGCGGAAACGACGAGGTGCACCAGGTAGGCATCCCCGTCATCACCAGTGGTGCGTGATCCGGAGGTCACGTCCGGCGAGGACTCCGCAGCCAACTCGAGCACGTGCGCGAGTTCATGCGCGACCTCGGACGGGAAGTAGTGTCGAAACTTGGGGCGATCGGCTACCTCACGCAGTTCCGTGAGCAGCAGAGGTGACACGACGAATTGGAAGTCTCCCTCCACCCACCGACGCAACAACGAGGCGGGGGCGCCCTTATCCGAGATGAGTGCGGCGATAAGCACGCCCGGATCGGGGACGATCCGCAGCACTACTCACCCGCGCGGTGGGCGCGCACTTCCTCTGTGGCCAGGCTCAGCGCCTCATC
Organism: uncultured Rubrivirga sp.; assembly: GCA_964550285.1. Taxonomy (GTDB): domain Bacteria; phylum Actinomycetota; class Actinomycetes; order S36-B12; family S36-B12; genus S36-B12. Next base: position 19,438 of record CAZJYN010000028.1, on the reverse strand, counting down.
GGGGTCGACATGCGCGGCGTGGGACGAGACGCGCTCGAGTAGATCCATGCCGAGGAACTGCCGAAGGGCACGCTCGATTACCTCGGAGTCCTTCAGGTCCTTGCGGGCGGCGAACACCCGTGCCGAACGCAGCACGTCCTCATCGACGTACACGGTCGTTTTCGCTTTTGCCATTTTTACATCTTAATGCAGCATCCGCTGTCTGCCGGCCAATGCTTCGAGTATTGGGATTTGCCAAGGCTCTTAGAGTTGTGGGTTATGACCGAGACGACCTGGCTCACCCAAGAGGCGCATGACCGGCTGGTCGCCGAACTCGCCGACCGGGAAGGCCCGACCCGGGTGGAGATCACCAAACGGATCGAGGCTGCCCGCGAAGAAGGCGACCTCAAGGAGAACGGTGGCTACCACGCGGCCAAAGAGGAACAGGGCAAGAACGAGGCCCGCGTCCGCCAGCTCAAGCAACTCCTGGAGTCCGCCCAGATCGGTGTTCCAGATTCCGCGGACGATGAGGTCGCCGCCGGGAAGGTCGTGACGGTCCGCTTCGTGGAGTTCGACGACGAGGAAACCTTCCTCCTCGGCTCCCGGGAAGAAGCCGCGCACGCTTCGATCGAGGTCTACTCCCCCACTTCGCCACTCGGTGCCGCCGTCGAGGGCAAGACGGTTGGGGAAACCGCGTCCTACGAACTCGCGAACGGCAAGACGATGAACGTGGAGATCTTGAAGGTCGAGACCTACACCGGCTAGTTCGCTGCGCTCGGTGCGCTTACTTGCTCGTGGCAGTGCGGTACTTGCGCACCGCGAGCGGCGCGAAGATCGCGATCACCACGACACACGAGATGACGGTGTAGAGCGCCGGGTTGTTCAGCGTCCAAAAGTCCGTGGGTGCGCCCGTGGGATTGCCGAAGAGTTCACGCGTGGCCTGCACCAAGCTAGAGATCGGATTGAACGCCGCGAAGTACTGCAACCAGGTCGGTAGCGCCGTGATCGGGACGAAGGCATTGGATAGGAAGGTCAGCGGGAAGATCCAGATGAGTCCCGCGGTGTTGGCCGTCTCGGTGTTCGGCACCGAGAGTCCGACGAACGCACCGACCCAGGTGACCGTGTAGGCGAAGAGCAGTAGCAGCAAGTAGGCGTAGATGGCGTTCAAGATGCCGTCGTTGATGCGCCAACCGACGATGAAGCCGGTGATGCTCAACACGGTGAGCACCAGGATCTGGCGCAGGGCATTGGCCATGGTGTTGCCCAAGAGCACGGCGGGTTGGGACATCGGTAGCGCTCGGTAGCGGTCGATGATCCCGCGCTGCATCGCCTCGGCTAGGCCGACGGTGCTCGATGCGGCGGCGAAGGCGACCGTCTGGCCGAAGATCCCCGGCATCAGGTACTGCCGGTACAGCGAGGCGTCGGCGTCGCTTCCGGGTTCGGCGCCGGGGATCGGGATGGCACCACCGAAGACGTACGCGAATAGCAGGACGAAGATCACCGGCTGGATGAGTTGGAAGAACAGTGCTTCCGGCACGCGGAACGACGCAGCGATGGTCGCCCGGGCGATGATGACTGCGTCGTGGAAGGTCCAGCCCAGGGCCGGTCGCTTGGCTTGGATCACAGGTGCACTCATCGCCGACCTCCCTTGCGTCCGCGCCCGACCGGTTCCGGGCTTTCCGGTTGCTCTTGTTGCTCGCCTTCCTCGGCACCGTGACCGGTGAGGGAGAGGAATACGTCGTCCAAGGTGGGGCGGCGCAAGCCGATATCGGCAACACCGACGCTGTGCGCATCGAGGGCGCGGACCGCTTCGATGAGGACCGGAGAGCCACCGGCGATGGGTGCGGAGTACTGGTACCCATCGATGGTCGGCTCACCCGATACCAGCGGAGCGAGCGCGGTCTGGGCGACCGGAGCCTGGGACTCGTCCTGCAAGGTGATCTCCAGGCGGTCGCCGCCGATCTGATCCTTCAGGTTGTTCGAGGTGCCGTGGGCGATCACCTTGCCGTGATCGATCACGACGATGTCGTCGGCGAGTTGGTCGGCCTCGTCGAGGTACTGGGTGGTGAGTAGGACCGTGGTGCCCTCGGCCACGAGTTCGGTGATGACGTTCCACAGCCCGATTCGCGAACGCGGATCCAGACCGGTGGTCGGCTCATCGAGGAACAAGATCCCGGGCTTGGCGATCAAACTCGCGGCCAGATCGAGCCGACGCCGCATGCCGCCGGAATAGGTCTTCGCTGGCCGGTTGGCCGCATCGGTGAGGTCGAACTTCTCGAGCAGTTCATCCGATCGCGACTGCACGTACGCCGCGTCCAGGTGGTAGAGCCCACCGAACATGCGCAGGTTCTCCCGACCGGTGAGGAACTCATCGACCGCGGCGTACTGCCCGGTCAGACCGATCGAGCGGCGGACATCGTTGGCCTGCTTCGACACGTCGAAGCCGGCGACCTTCGCGGTACCCGATGTCGCTTTCAGCAACGTCGCCAGGATGCGCACCGTGGTGGTCTTGCCCGATCCGTTCGGGCCCAGCAGGCCGACTACCTGACCGCGGGGGACGACGAGATCGATGCCGTTCAATGCCTTGACGTCGCCGAATTCCTTGACCAGTCCATAGGCCTCGACGGCGTTCTCGGTGGTCACAGCCCCGAACAGTACGCCGGGTGCAAGGTTGACGTTCGGGCCGGGGCGACTACCCGTCCAGGACCTCGACTTGATAGCCGGTAGACCGCAGGGCGGACAGAATCCGATCGCGCTGCTCGGCGCTGCGGGTTTCCATCTGGATGTCGATTCGCACATCGCCGATGGAGACGCGGGGGTCGGTTCGATCGTGGAAGACGTCCACCACATTGGCCTTGTGTTGCTTGAGGACCTCGAGCATGCCGGCAAGGGATCCGGGGAAGTCCGGGGTGCGGACGCTGATGGATAGGTAGCGACCGGCCGCGGCCATGCCGTGCCGGATGATCCGAAGCAGGACCAGGGAATCGACGTTGCCGCCGGAGATCGTGATGGCCACGGGCGGTTCGAAATCCAGCGGGGCGTTCATGACTGCGGCGGTTGCCGCGGCACCGGAGGGTTCGACCACCAACTTGGCGCGTTCGAGCAGCATCAACACGGCGCGGGAGAGTTCGTCCTCGCTGACCGTCCGGAACTCATCGACGTACTGCTGCACCAGCGCGAAGGGCACATCCCCCGGTCGCGCGATAGCGATGCCATCGGCCATGGTGTTCATCTGCGCGCGGGTGATGGGTTGGCCTTCCGCGAGGCTCTGCGGGTAGGTGGACGCGCCTTCGGCCTGGACCCCGATGACCGTGACGTCGGGCTTGAGTTGCTTGACGGCGAACGCGACGCCGGCGAGCAACCCGCCGCCGCCGGTGCACACGACAACGGTCTTGACATCGGGGATCTTCTCCACGATCTCCAATCCCAAGGTGGCCTGCCCGGCGACGATGTGTTCGTGATCGAAGGGGTGGATCAACGTGGCGCCGGTTTCCTGCGCGAAGTTGCGCGCTTCGACCAAGGCTTCGTCGACCGTGGTTCCGTGGAAGCGCACCTCGGCCCCGTATCCCTTGGTCGCCTCGATCTTGGGGATGGACGCATCCACCGGCATGAAGACGGTGACCTGCACGCCGAGTAGTTGTCCCGCGAGGGCCACACCCTGCGCGTGGTTGCCGGCACTGGCCGCGACCACTCCCTGGGCCCGTTCGGCTTCGCTGAGTTGCGCGATCCGGTTGTAGGCGCCGCGGATCTTGAAGGAACCCGCACGCTGCAGGTTCTCCGGGATCAAGTAGACCGGGCCGCCGACCTGATCGCTTAGCCAGCGCGCTCCCTGGACGGGTAGGTCACGAACCACACCCCTCGCACGCTCAGCAGCTTGCCGAACATCCCCGATTTCCATTCGCGCATAGTGGCACCTCACCCGGGTAGTTGGCGACGACCTTGGGGTAACTCCTCGGGCGCGGTGAGCCGGGCTGAGGAGGCCGCCGCACGACCAGCGCCGGCTGCCGAGCCGGAGCGACCGGAGGCAGCGCCCCGGTAGCCGCCCCAGCGCCCACGGGCCTGGGACATGCGGCGGTGGAAGGAACGGACCTCGGACTCGCTCTTTCGCAGCACCACCGCAGCGGCGGACTCGGCGGTATCGCTGGCATCGTGCTCGGTCATGGCTTGTTCGCGCGCCTGCTGCAAGCGCTCATCGATCCGGGCTACGTACGCGCGATAGAACGCTGCGCGGGCCGTTTGCTTGGTGAACCTCTTGGTGACGAGCAAGCCGGTGGTGCGCGAGCGCACGCGGAAAGTCTCGCTGCGCCAATCGCCTTTTTCCAGGTAGGCCTGGGCGGTAGTGGCCATCTGCACCGACAACGAGGCGAACACGGTGTGGGTGATGTCCAGATCCTGGGGCATTCCGTATGCGATCACGTACGTGGAGTCCGCAGCCACATCGACCATCGTGAAGTTGTTGTGGGCCACGACGACGAATAGCGAGACCAGGTGGGTGTTCGCGCGTTTGCCCTTCTCACCGATCGTGACGGTGCGGGTGATCGGATCGGCAGGCGCCTGACCTTCGTGGCCTTTCGCCCGCGCACTGGCCAAGTCGATGCTCGCGAGGGTGGCCAAGGCCTGCGCCTTCATCAGGTAGGCATCGGCCTCGTGCTCGTTGTCGGTGCGCTCGGCCTTCATCAACAGCGCACTGATGCGTTCGACGGTCACGCTCATGGCGTGCCCTGCATCGTGGCCCCGACGGCTGCGTATCCCGTGCGAAGTAACAACTCAGCTTCGTGTCCGAGTTGAATTCGCACGAGGGTCAGCATCGTCGCTCTGAACCGGCCGTCGTGTGAAGCGTTCGCGTCGGTGCTCACGCAGACATGATGGGCCACTTCGTGCAAGACGACGGATTCACGCATCGCCCAAGGCTCGTTTGTCGGGATTGCGATCACTCCGTTTGAGTAGTGGGCGCGGGTTCCACCTTTGCGGTGACGAAGGGTCGGGGGCACCACATCAATTTCGGTGCACACGTGTTGGACGTAAGTGGCCACTTCCTCGATGCGGCCGAAACGCAATTGCGCGGGGATATCGATCCTGGAGCCGAAGAAGTCGACCGGACCACCGCGATCGAGCGAAGCCGACCACTGATCCTCCGCCCGATAGACAGCCGCGCGGTATCGATCGATCACGTCGCGTCCGGCCAACGCGGAGTGTCGTCCGCGTTGGGCCGGGTCATCGCTCCGGCGGCGATCGCTGCGAACATAGCCGCACCGAGAGCCCCTGCTTCGTCCACTTCACTGACCTCGAATTCGCCGATAGCGCTGCGCTTGGCTTGCACGACCATCGCATCGTGCACCCATCCGCCGGCGAGCACCGTGCGCTGTCGCGGCGCACTGGCTGCTTCCATGAAAGTCAGCAGCTCCTGCCCGAGATCCACAAGGTGGGTGACACTCGCGCGCCACAGGCCCGCCGGGGTGGCGTCGTCGTCGACTCCCACGATCGAAAGGCCGGTGTGTCCCACGTCCGCGAGGTGAACCTCACCGGTCTGGGCACCTAGGGCGCGGGCTGCAAGGTCGCCGCGCGCTTCGAAGGACTCGACTCCGAGCAATCGCCTGATGCGTTCGAGGGATAGCCCGGTCACGAGCGCACCGAGCACGCACACGTGATCGGGGATCACGCTCCACAGCACCGCTACATCGCGCTCGGCGAGCCGGATCAACTCCTCGCGGGGAAGGGGACCTGGGGCGAATCGCAGGAGCGCTTCCGCGGTGCCCATGGAATCGAATAGTGCGCCGGTGGTGGCTGCACCGCAGGCGAAGGCTGCCGACTGGTGGTCCATACCCGTTGCCGTCAGCGCGGCACCGCGCATGGGCTCGGGGACATCGGTGGCGGTGCCGCACACTTCGCCGGCGATGGTGACGCGCCCGGGCAGCAGATCGCCTACGAGATCGAGGGTGGCCTGCCACGGCACCCGGTCCACCACATCGAATAGGCCCGTTCGCGAGACGAGCGATATCTCACTGACCGGCTCGCCGCCGAGTCGGTAGACGATCCACTCGGCAATGCTCAGGTAGGTGGTAGCCGAAGCCGCACCCGCGACGTTCTCTTGCAACCACAAGATCTTGGCGACCGATGGCTTGTTGTTCAATCGCATGCCGACATGACCGTGGAAGGTCTCGCGATCGATGGCCTGCTTGATCACGTCCGCGCGTCCGCGTGGATCGTGGAAGGCGATCGCGGGTGCAACCGCGTTGCCGTTCGGTCCGATCAGCACTCCGGCTTCGGCCATGCTGGTGACTCCGATGCCGATCACGCGCCCATCGGCCGGCCAGTTCGCACTTTCGAGCAGAAGGCGCAGCACCGAGTGCACGATCGCGATGAGTTCATCCGGATCCATCTGCGCCTCGGCACCCGAACGCTTCCAGGGAGTCGGCAGCGCAGCTTCGGCCCGCACCGACCCCGCCAGATCGACGGCCAGGGCCTTGACCCGGGTGGTGCCGGCATCGATGCCGACCACGAGCTCGCTCATCGCTCTCCTCTCACCCCGGGATCCACCCCAGGCGAGGATAGGGTGGCCGAGTCGGGGGCGCAGGCAGATACGAGCCCCGTTCTTGCCGCGAGAAGTCCGAGATTCCAAGGAGACAAGCAGCCGTGTCCGACGTTCGCTACCGCCTCAACCGCCTGTTCAACCCCGACTCCGGTCGCTGCCTCGACGTAGCCATCGACCACGGCTTCTTCGGAGAGCGGCATTTCCTGAACGGGATCGAGGATCTCTCCAGTGCCATCGACACGCTGGTCGATGCGGCACCGGACGCCATCCAGTTGACCCAGGGACAAGCCCCCAAGCTGCAATCCCACCGCGGCCGTCAGCGTCCTGCTCTCGTGATGCGTACCGACGTCGCGAACGTCTACGGAGCCCCGCTGCCCGATCACATGTTCTCGCTGATGATCCCCGAACCGGCGAAGCGCGGGGTGCAACTCGATGCAGCGATCATCGTCGTGAATCTGCTGGACCTGCCAGGTCGCCCGGAGGTGCGCGAGGCGTGCGTGCAGAACGTCTTGGACGCTAAGGCCGACTGCGAGAAGTACGGCATGCCGTTGATGGTCGAACCGCTGGTGATGAAGCCGGTGGATCCGGACGGCTCCACCGGATACACCGTGAACGGCGATCTCGATCTGATCCTGCCGATCGTGCGTCAGGCGGTGGAACTCGGCGCGGACGTCATCAAGGCCGACCCGACCGATGACCCGTCCGATTACCACCAGGTCGTCCGCATCGCCGGAGACGTGCCCGTGCTGGTTCGCGGTGGAGGCCGGGTGCCAGATCGCGAACTGCTCGAGCGCACCGCCGCGGTCCTCGAGCAAGGTGCCGCCGGCATCGTCTACGGACGCAACATCGTGCAACACGACAAGCCTGCGGGTATCACCCGCGCGTTGATGGCGATGCTGCACGAGAACGCCTCGGTCGACGAAGCGGAGAAGTTGATCGCATGACCGACGTCCGCATCGGGATCATCGGCGGCGGCTTGATGGGCCGTGAGCTTGCGGCCATCTGCGGGCGCTGGTTGCATCTCGTCGACCATCCGGTGCGGCCAGCCGTCGTCGCCGTAGCCGATTTGAACCCCGCGGCACTCGAGTGGTTCCGTCAAGTCCCCACCATCGAGACCCTCACCGATTCCTGGCAGCAAGTAGTGGACGACGACTCCCTCGATGTGCTCTACATCGCGGTGCCGCACGATGCCCATGAGGAGATCTATACGGCCGCGGCAGCAGCGGGTCGGGACTTCCTGGCGGAGAAGCCGTTCGGGATCGACCTCGGTGCGGCCGAGCGGATCGCGGAATCGATCCAGCAAGCAGGGGTCTTCGTCCGGGTCAGCAGCGAGATGCCGTTCTTCCCCGGGGCGCTGCGCGCCTACGAGCACGCGCGCAGCGGTGCCCTCGGTGAACTGCTGGAAGTGCGATCGGCGTTCTTGCACTCCTCGGATATCGACCGCGGCAAGCCGATCAATTGGAAGCGGCGGGCGCAAACGTGTGGCGAAATCGGGGTGATGGGGGATTTGGGCATGCATGTCGCGCACGTTCCGCTGCGCCTGGGTTATTCGCCGACGTCGGTATACGCACTACTCGATGACATCGTGACCGAGCGACCGGCCGCCGCCGGGTCGAGTGAGATGGTGCGCTGCGATACGTGGGACAACGCATTAATCACTATGCGGGGGCATATGGGCGAACGAGCCTTCCCCATGCTGTGGGAGACGAAACGGATCGCGCCGGGGAATATGAATACCTGGATCTTCGAAGCAATGGGCATGGATGGTGGCGTTCGATTCAGCAGCCGCACACCCGCCTACTTCGAGCGCTTCCGCCGCGAGGGCAGCGAGCAGATCTGGGAGCAGGTGCAGCCGGGGAACGTCTCGGCATGGCCCATGGTCAGCGGTGCGATCTTCGAATTCGGCTTCGCCGATGCGCTGTTGCAGATGTGGGCTAGCTACCTGGCCGAACGGGCGGGAGCGCTCGGTGATCGCTTCGCTACGGCCACGGTGCCGGAGGCGCTCGAAGCCCATCGCGTGTTCGATGCCGCCGCCCGATCCCACGCAGCGCACCGGGCCATCGACTAAGGATGCGATCCCTAGGCCGTGTGATTCGCAAGACCCCTCTCCTGGCGGACCTGCCAAGGGAGGTTGCGGTCTTGTCCACGATCGCCTTCTTCGTAGCCCTTGGCTTCGGGATCTTGATCCCGTCCCTACCGATCTTCGCGAGCACCTTCGGCGTCAATGCCTTCCAGGCGGGAATGGTCATCTCCGTCTTCGCCCTGGTCCGGTTCGTCACCTCGCCGCTGTCGGGCTCGCTGGTGAACAGGCTCGGCGAGCGCATCGTGCTCAGCAGCGGACTGCTGATCGTGGCGCTGTCCAGCCTGGTAGCCGGCTTCTCCCAGTCCTACCTGCAGTTGCTGTTGCTGCGCGGCGCCGGCGGTCTGGGCTCGTCGATGTTCACGGTCTCGGCCATGGCGTTGCTGCTGCGGGTCACCACATCCCAGCAACGCGGACGTGCTTCGAGTGCGTTCCAGGGTGGATTCCTCTTCGGCGGGGTAGCTGGCCCCGCGGTAGGTGGTCTGGTGGTCGCTTGGTCGATCCGCGCCCCGTTCTTCGTCTACGCAGCCACGTTGCTGGTCGCCACGGCGGTATCGCTGGTGTTCTTATCGAGAGTCCGCTTGCACGATCGCGAGGAACAGGTCTCCGGAGGGCGAGTTAGCAAGCGCGAGGAGCTGCGCGAGGCACTGAAGGACAAGGCCTATCAAGCGGCACTGGGCAGCAACTTGATCACCGGCTTCGTGATCTTCGGCCTGCGCTCATCGATCGTGCCGTTATTCGTGGTCGAGGGACTGCAACGCGGAGCTTCCCTGTCGGGGATCGGCTTCCTCGTGGCAGCCGGTGCGCAGGCGATCTTCCTGCTGCCAGCCGGGCGCATGGCCGATCTGCGGGGTCGTCGACCAGCCCTGCTGTTCGGGACGATCTCCTCGGCCTTCGGTATGGCGCTGCTCGCCTTCTCCGATCTGGCCACCAACATCCTTGGCACGGCTGGTTTGGCCGGGGTGATCTTGTTCCTCGTGGCGATGGCCGTTCAGGGGTTCGGCGGGGCGTTCATGGGCTCCGCGCCCGCGGCCCTCGTGGGTGACATCATGGGAGGACGCAAGGGTGGTGTCGTCATCGCCACCTTCCAGATGATGTCCGATGTGGGAGCGATTGTGGGTCCGTTGATCGCAGGTTTGCTGGTCGATGCCTTCGACTTCGACTGGGCCTTCGCCGCGGGCGCTGCCTTGGCACTGATTCCGATCTTCCTCGTCCTGCGGATGCGCGAGACCCTGGTGCGCACGGGCGCCGAAACATGAGGCAACGCCTCGGTGGGCGGCGAGCGATCGTCGGACTCACGTCGGTGCTCACGGCGCTAGCTGTCGTGGCCGGCCTGCTCGCCCTCAGCAACCTCACAACCGGCGGGGAGACCGCATCGGCAGCCGCGCCGCTAAGCGACCAACAGACCCCGGGCTTCGCCACTCAGGTCTCAGGCGTACTACCCGGCGATCTCTCCGGGGATGTCACTCCTAGCGTCGAAACGCAAAACCAGCCGCCGGCCTTCAAGAACGTGGTCATGGTCCTCGCCGACGATCTCGATTGGAAGCTCTTCGAACAGATTCCGCGCCTGCGCGAACTTCGCGAGCGGGGAATGACCTTCACCAATCACACGGTGGTGGATTCACTGTGCTGTCCTTCGCGCGTGACGATCCTGCGCGGGCAGTACATCCACAATCACAAGATCATCTCCAACATCGAAGCCACCGGTGGTGGTTGGCCGACATTCAAAAGGCTCGGTGAGCACAAGGACAACTTGCCGGTCTGGCTAGATGATGCCGGCGTCACCACTGCGCTGTACGGCAAGTACCTGAACGAGTACCCGACACGTCCCGGTGGCATCCGTTACGTGCCCCCCGGCTGGGATGAGTGGGCGGTTCCGATCTCGCGCGGGGATTCCTACACCGGCTACAGCTACACCCTCAACGACAACGGCGACCTCATCCGATACGGCACCAAGCCCGAGGACTTCTTGAACGATGTCCTCAACGACAAGGCACGCACGTTCATCGCGGAGACCGATGAACCGTTCTTCTTGTACTTGTCCAACTACACGCCGCACAAGCCGTTCGCGACCGCTCCTCGCCATCTCGGCACGCACGCCGGCACCGTGGCCCCACGCACACCCGCGCACAACAGTTACGGGGAGAACGAGCCGGACTGGCTCGCTGAATTCCCGAAGTTGTCGGACTGGAAGATCTCCGAACTCGACACGGTGTGGCGCAAACGCGCACAGTCCGCGGAGACGGTCGCCGATTCGGTCGAAGCCGTCCTCGATGAACTCGAGGCCAGCGGTAAAGCCGACGAGACATTGGTGGTGTTGACGTCCGATAACGGCTACCACGTCGGTGAGTACCGCATGCCCAAGGGCAAGCGCACTCCCTACGCAGCCGACACGGTCGTCCCGATGATCGCCATCGGCCCGGGCATACCCGCGGGCGTCGAAGTCGAGGAGATGACCTCGACCATCGACCTCGCTCCCACTTTCACCGAGATCCTCGGCGGGCAAGCCCCCGCGTGGGTCGATGGACGCTCCATGGTCCCGTTCCTGGCCGCCGGCCAGGCTCCGCCGGAATGGCGCAACGCCGCGCTTTCGGAATCCATCGGCAAGACCAACAAGAACGATCCGGACTACCTGCCCTACATCCCGCCGCCGTTCTCGGCGCTACGCACACCGCGTTGGATGTACGTGGAATACGACGACGGCAGCCGGGCCCTGTACGACCAGCTCACCGATCCCTTCGAATTGCGCAACATCGTGGATGCGATGCAGGCGCAGGATCCGGCTTTCGTGGCATCGCTCAGCGATCAACTCGCCCAACTCGATGCCTGCGCCGGGCCCTCGTGCCGCCAAGCGGACGCGATCACCATCGCCGATCCGCTGCCACAAGGCTCGCCCTGATCGCTAGCGCAGGGCCTTGTCCAGGTCCGTGATTAGGTCCTCGACATCTTCGATGCCCACACTGAGCCGCACGAGATCCGCGGGAACCTCCAACGGGCTCCCAGCGGCCGAGGCGTGGGTCATGCGCCCGGGGTGCTCGATGAGGGACTCCACCCCGCCGAGTGATTCCCCGAGGGTGAACACCTCGGTGCGCGCGCACAGATCCACCGCCGCCTGCTCACCGCCGGCGGCGCGGAAGGAGACCATGCCGCCGAAATCGCGCATCTGGCGGGCGGCGACCTCATGGCCGGGATGCGATTCCAGTCCCGGGTAGAGCACCTCGCTGACCGCGGAATGCCCATTGAGGAATTCGACCACCGAGCGGGCGTTGGCGCTGTGTCGGTCCATCCGAACGCCGAGCGTCTTGATGCCGCGCAGCACCAGCCAGGAGTCCAGCGGGCCGGGTACCGCACCCATCGAGTTCTGGTGGAACGCCAATCGCTCTGCTAGTTCCAGATCGCGTACGACGAGCGCTCCGCCGATGACGTCGCTATGGCCTCCGAGGTACTTGGTGGTGGAGTGCACGACCACATCGGCGCCGAGCAGCAGTGGCTGCTGCAGATAGGAGGACGCGAAGGTGTTGTCCACGACCAAGAGCGCGTCGGCATCGTGGGCGATCTGTGCGATCGCCGCGATATCGGCCACGTTCAGCAGCGGGTTGGTGGGGGTCTCGATCCACACCAGACGGGTGCGCCCGGGTTGGATCGCCGCGGCGATCGCCGAGGGATCGGTGACCGCGGCGGGTGTGTGTTCCACGCCCCACGGCTGGGCGACCTTCGCGAACAGCCGGTAGGTACCGCCGTAGGCGTCGTCGGGGATGACCGCGTGGGTGCCGGGGGCCAGGACAGTACGCATCAAGGTGTCCTCGGCGGCGAGCCCGGAGGCGAACGCCAAACCACGTGCGTCGGCATCCCCCGGTGCCTCGAGGGCTGCCAGGCACTCCTGGAGTGCGGTGCGGGTCGGGTTGGCGCTACGCGAGTACTCATACCCGCCGCGCAGGCCCCCGACACCATCTTGGGCGTAGGTGGAGACCTGGTAGATCGGGGGGACGACGGCTCCGGTCAGCGGATCGGGCTCTTGGCCTGCATGTATCGCGCGGGTGTTGAAACCGTCCATGCGGTTTAGCCTAGGGCCATGTTCGGATTCCTCTCCACGCCGCAGATGGTCGACGCCGATTCCGCCCTGCCGGGTCGAACGGAGCCGATCTTCACCGTCCCTAGTCAGCACGCGGTATTCGGCACCCCCATGGATCCCCCCGGAGACGACATCGAACGCATCTACCTCGCGATGGGGTGCTTTTGGGGAGCCGAGGAGATCTACTGGCGCCTTCCGGGAGTGGTCGGCACCTCCGTGGGCTACATGGGCGGCATCACGCTGCACCCCACCTACGAGGAGGTCTGCACGGGCAAGACCGGCCACACCGAGACGGTCTTCGTCGCGTACCGCTCCGCCGAGATCTCCACCTACGAGATCCTCAAGGTGTTCTGGGAGAACCACGACCCCACGCAGGGCTTTCGTCAGGGCAATGACATCGGCACCCAGTACCGCAGCGCCATCTTCTTCACCACGAACGAGCAGCACGACCTCGCCGTCCTCACCCGGGACAGTTACTCCACGGTCATCGCCGAGCGCGGCTACCCGCAGATCACCACCGAGATCGTGCCGGCTGCCGACTTCACCTACTACGAAGCCGAGGACTACCACCAGCAGTACCTGCACAAGGTTCCCCACGGGTACCGGTGCCACGCGAACACCGGCTTGGCGCTGCCCGCCCTAGCAGTCTGAGGCCATCGGCCGGGGGACGGCCTCCTGGCATTGCGCGGTGATCCGGTGGAAGTTAGCCTCGTCACACCGGACGCCCCGGGAAACCGATTCATGAATCCCTGGGGGAACCATGCTGAACCAAGAAATCGGCAACGTCGAATTCGTCATCGCACCCGTCACCTCCACCGGTGGGGCGCGCGAATTCCGGCAGTCGATGGTGCCGCATCCGCTGGTCCATCAAGAACTCGCACATGAACCGCACTTCGGCATCTATAACGGCCGGCTGCGCTCCATCAGCTACGCCCAAGGCGATGCGAACGACATCTACTGGCGGCTGCGTCGTCAGGTGATGCTCTCGCACACCGGCGAGTTACCGACCGAGATCCGTGGCCCGCAGGCCGAGGCCATGCTCGATCGGGTCTTCACCCGAAGCGTTGCCAAGGTGCGCGTTGGACGTTGCAGCTACCAGATCGCCTGCTATCCCGATGGCGGCGTCGTGATGGACGGGGTCTTGATCCGACTAGCGCAAGATCGCTTCTGGTACGTGCAAAGCGACGGTGAGTTCTACGGCTGGCTACGCGCACAGGCTTCGGGCTTCGATGTCGAGGTCTTCCACCCGGACGTGTGGGTCAGCCAAGTGCAAGGGCCGCGGTCCCTCGATGTCCTCGCCGCGGTGGCCGATGACGGCTTGCCCGAACCCTTCAAGTACTTCGACGCCGCGCACATCACCATCGGCGGCGAACCGGTCCTGGTGACCCGCACCGGATTCACCAGCGAGCTCGGCTGGGAGTTCTACCTCGAGCCACAGGTCGATATCCAAGCCATCGGACAGCGGATCTGGGATGCCGGACGTGCGTATGACATGGACACCACCCCGGCTGAGGTGACCAATGCGCGCCGTATCGAAGGTGGACTCCTGTTCGCCGGAAGCGACTTCGACGACACCATGACGCCCTTCGAGGCCGGATTCGAAGGCCTGGTCGATTTCGACAAGGGCGACTTCATCGGACGCAGCGCCCTCGAAGCGGCCGACCGTCGCTGCCGGACCTGGGGTCTGACCTGCCCGCTGAGCGCGCCCCGCCACGGCCGCACGCTCACCTTGGCCGGAACGGACATCGGCCGGGTCACCAGCAGCGCGTGGTCCCCGACCTTGCAGTGCGGTGTGGCCATCATTCGACTCGACGACCCCGATCTCGGCCCGGACGCCGAACTCGAGGTGCTGTGTGAGGACGGCGTCGTCCGCACCGGGACGGTCTGCGAACTACCGCTGTTCGACCAGGCCGGCGACATCCCCCGCGGACGCGCCACGGATATGCCGGAATTCCCGGGGGTGATCGTGTGACGACCGCGACCTTGTCTTCAGCCGCCCTCTCCTCGGCGGTACAGGGCTTCTCGATCGAATCGGTACCCCAGGATGCCGACCGCATCGACGATTTCCGCGAGCACATACCTGTCGGTACCCGCGTTTACATCGCATGGCCGCCTAAGGCGACCCCGGAGGCGATGGTTGCGGCCGCGGGCAAGATCCGATCGCAGGGCATGGTGCCCGTTCCGCACATCGCGGCACGCCGGGTGCCCTCGGAGGACTTCCTGCGTGCGTTCCTGCAGGACCTGGTCGATCAGGCGCAGGTCAACGAGGTGCTGGTGATCGGTGGCGATCCCGCCACCGCCGAGGGCCCCTATCCGGACACCGCGTCGCTGCTTCGCAGCGGCCTGCTCGGTGAATTCGGCATCGAGAAGGTCGGTGTCGCCGCGCATCCGGAGGGCCACCCGGTGATGAGCGAGGAGCTCTCCCGGGAGGTGCTCGCGGAGAACTTGGCCGCGGCCCGCGAGGGCGGACTTTCCGTCGAGGCTGTCTCCCAGTTCGTGCTCGATCCCCAGGCGATCGATTCTTGGCACGAGACCGTATACACCTCGGTAGCCGATGGTGCCCCACTGCAAATCGGCATCCCCGGTCTCGTCAGCGGCACCCGACTGTTGAAGATCGCCAATGCGTGCGGGATCGGTGAGAGCATCGGCCTACTGCGCAAGAACGGCCTGCGCATCGCCAAGACCGCGATCGGCAATTCCAGCACCCGCAACCTGGTGGAGGGCCTAGCCCCGCTGGCGAACCGCACCGACGACGTCGGCTTCCACTTCTACACGTTCGGGAACTTCGAGCAGACCGCGGCGTGGGCCTGCGAGGTAGCCGGCACTCCGGCTGCCAGTCCGGGTGCTACCGCCTAGTCGCTGACTCGGCTGCGCAAGAGATGCTTTTGGATCTTGCCGGTGGAGGTTCGCGGTATGGGCTCGAAGACGAAGCGCCGCGGGATCTTGTAGGCGGCCAGATTCTCCCGACAATGCTGCGTCAATTCCTCTTCGGTCACTGACGCACCCGAAACGACCTCGACGAAGGCGCACGGTGTCTCGCCCCACTTCTCGTGCGGCATCGCGACCACGGCAACCCCGGCAACCGACGGGTGCTTGTACAAGGCGTCTTCGACTTCGATCGATGAGATGTTCTCGCCGCCGGAGATGATGATGTCCTTCGAACGATCCTTGAGTTCGATGTAGCCATTTGGGTGCTTCACCCCGAGATCCCCGGAGTGGAACCAGCCGCCTTCGAAGGCGGTTCGCGTCGCCTCCGGGTTGCGGAAGTAGCCCTTCATCACCACGTTGCCGCGGAACATGACCTCGCCGATCGTCTCGCCATCGGAAGGTAGGACCTGCATCGTCTCCGGATCCATCACTTCCAAACGCTCCAGTGGCAGGTAGCGCACACCCTGACGGGCCTTGAGTGCTGTCCTGGTCTGCGCATCGAGGTCATTCCATTCGGTGTGCCATTCGTTGACGACGGCAGGGCCGTAGGTCTCGGTCAGCCCGTACAACTGGGTGACGTTGAAACCGGCCTCCTCCATTCCCGCCAGGATTTTCTGCGGCGGCGGAGCCGCGGCGGTGAAGAACTCCACGGTGCGCGCGAGGTCTCGACGTTCGCCTTCGGGTGTCGAGACCAGTAGGGCCATGACCGGTGGCGCACCGCACAGATGGGTGACGTCGTGTTCGGCGAGTGCCTGCCAGATCGGCTCGGATCGCACCTCGCGAAGGCACACGTGCGTGCCGAAGAGCACCGACATCGTCCACGGAAAGCACCAGCCGTTGCAGTGGAACATCGGCAGCGTCCACAGGTAGGTCGCATGCCGGGGCATCGTCGCGATCAAGGCGTTGCCCTGGGCAAGTAGGTAGGCGCCCCGGTGGTGCGTCACCACGCCCTTGGGATTGCCGGTGGTTCCGGAGGTGTAACTGATCGCGATGGCGTCCCATTCATCTTCGGGCATCAACCATTCGAAATCGGGATCACCGGAGGCGAGGAAGGCCTCGTAGTCCTGCCAGCGGTCGACGAAAGCCGCTGGGTCTGGGATATCGGAGTCGTTCGTCGCAGTCCATTCGGGGTCGTCATAGACGATCAACTTCGGGGTCGCCTCGCAGATCTCGAGTGCGGCCTCGGCCAACGGGAGGAAGGCTCGATCGACGATGAACACCCGTGAGTACGCGTGATCGAGTTGGAAGGCGATCGTCTGCGCGTCGAGCCTGGTGTTGATCGCATGCAGCACCGCACCGGACATCGGCACCCCGTGGTGCGCCTCGAGCATCGGCGGGATGTTGGGCAGTAGGACCGAGACGGTGTCACCGCGCTGGATACCCGACTGGGTGAGAGCCGAAGCAAGGCGACGTGACCGGCGGTAGAAGTCCCGGTAGGTGATCGACTGCTCACCGTGGATGATCGCGACATGCTCGGGCATGACGTCGGCCGCCCGCTGGAGGAAGACAAGCGGGGTCAGCGGCTGGAAGTTGGCCGGATTGCGATCCAAGCCGGTATCGAAGAACTCCTTCACGGCCCTTTTCCCGATACTCGTTACTGGTCTTGCCAGTTGGGTGCCCGCTTTTCGATGAAGGCACCGATCCCCTCGACCGCATCCAACTTCAGCATGTTGTCCACCATGACGGCGGATGCGTAGTCATAGGCATCGGCCAACGGCATCTCACGCTGGGCGTAGAAGGCCCGCTTGCCGGTCGCCAACGTCATGCTCGACTTGGAGGCGATCGTGCGCGCGACGTCCATCGTGAACTCACTGAGGCTTTCCGTCGGTACCACCTTGTTGATCAGACCGATCCGGGCGGCCTCCTCGGCATCGACCATCTCGCCGGTGAGCAGCATCTCCATCGCCGCCTTGTTGGACACGTTGCGAGACAACGCCACCATCGGAGTCGAGCAGAACAATCCGATGTGCACACCGGGGGTGGCGAAGCGGGCCGTTGGAGCCGCGTAGGCGAGATCGCAGCTGGCCACCAATTGGCACCCGGCTGCCGTGGCCACTCCCGTCACCTCGGCGATCACCGGCTTGGCGTTGTTGACGATCGACTGCATGACGTTCGCGCAGCGTTGCATCAAGTCCTCGAAGAAGGCCCGTCCCGAGTCGTCTTGCTCGCGCGCTCGGGTGATCTCCTTCAGATCGTGTCCGGCACTGAACGCCGGACCACTCGCTGCGAGCACGACCACCCGGATCTGTGGGTCGCTGTCCGCTCGATCCAGGACGCCTTGCAACTCCTCGAGCATCCGCTCGGACAGCGCATTGCGACGGGCGCTGTCATCGAGGGTCACCCGCAGCACACCCGCTGGGTCCCACTGTTGTTGGAGGATCTCATCAACGCTCACATCATCGACCGACATCCCGCCACCCTAGGACGTTTCGCCCCACCCCACGCAAGGTTTCACGCGCGCATGGGGCCCACCGTCGAGCCGATCGTCAATCGGCGAGGTAGCCGAGCAGGTCCTGCCGCGTGAGGACCCCGAGTGGCCGGCCATCCTCGATCACCACGACGCCATCGCTGGTCGTCAGCGAATCGATCGCGGCGTGCACCGACTCCCCCGCGCCGACGATCGGTAGTGACATCGACATGTGGGTATCGACAGGGTCGGAGAGCTTGGCCTTGCCCGAGAAGAGCGCATCGAGCAGATCCTTCTCGACCACCGCGCCGACCACCTCGGCCGCCATCACCGGCGGCTCAGCGCGCACCACCGGCATCTGCGAGACGCCGTATTCGCGCAAGATGGCGATGGCGTCGGCAACGGACTCGGTGGGATGGGTGTGCACGAGTGCCGGGATGTCCGGGGACTTCGCACGCAGGACATCTCCCACGGTGCGGTCCCCGCTCGGGGGAAGGAAGCCGTAGGAGGCGAGCCATTCGTCGTTGAAGACCTTGCTGAGGTAACCGCGGCCGGAATCGGGGAGCAGGACGACGATGACGTCATCGGGTCCGGCTTGGCTGGCGACCCGAAGGGCGGCGACTGCTGCCATCCCGCACGATCCGCCAACCAACAGGCCTTCCTCACGAGCCAGCCGCCTGGTCATCTCGAAGGAGTCCGCGTCCGAGACCGCGATCACCTCATCGCAGATGCCTTGGTCGTAGGTGGTCGGCCAGAAGTCCTCGCCGACGCCCTCGACGAGGTAGGGCCGCCCGGTGCCACCGGAATAGACCGAGCCTTCGGGGTCGGCGCCGATGATGCGCACCTTGCCGTCGCTTACTTCCTTCAAGTACTTGCCGGTCCCGCTGATCGTGCCGCCGGTTCCTACGCCCGCCACGAAGTGCGTGATTCGCCCATCGGTCTGCTCCCAGATCTCCGGTCCGGTGACCTCGTAGTGGGAGCGCGGGTTGTTGGGGTTGGAGTACTGATCGGGTTTCCAGCCGCCGGGGGTCTCACGGGCAAGTCGGTCGCTGACCGAGTAGTACGAGCGCGGATCCTCCGGATCGACGGCGGTCGGACAAACCACTACCTCGGCTCCGTAGGCACGCAGCACGTTGCGCTTGTCCTCACTGACCTTGTCCGGGCAGACGAAGATGCACTTGTAGCCGCGCTGCTGGGCGACCATCGCCAACCCGACGCCGGTATTGCCGCTGGTCGGTTCGACGATCGTCCCACCGGGCTTGAGCAGACCCTCGGCCTCGGCCGCGTCGATCATCCGCATCGCGATGCGGTCCTTGACCGAACCACCGGGGTTCACGTACTCCACCTTCGCGAGCACGAGGGGGCCGGATTCGGGCACGATCCCCTGCGTCACCTTGTTCAATTTGACCAAGGGGGTATTGCCGATGAGGTCGGTTATCG
>CAZJYN010000027.1:13640-20370 GCA_964550285.1 uncultured Rubrivirga sp. | reverse complement strand
GCTTGGTGCGCTTCAAGGTCGGCAGCGGCGGGTACGCGCAGGAGTACGTGGGCGAATGGGACTACCCGCTGCGGGCGGTGTGGGCGCGCGCATTCGCCGCCTACCAGCGTCGCGGTCTTTCGTAGAGGACAATCGCATCCGATGAGTTTCGTTCTCGAAGTCGATGCCCAGCGCTGGCGTGATCACCAGCGCTCGGTGGTCGACGCGGTCACGCGTGCCTCGGGCACCGTGCCGGTCCCGGTGATCAAGGGCAACGGCTATGGATTGGGTTCCGCGGTGCTCGGCGCAGAGGCGATGGCGCTCGGCGCGGACACCATCGCGGTCGGCACGGTCTTCGAAGTGGACCACGTTGCCGCAGGCACCCGCGGGGACATCGTCGTTCTCGAACCCTTCCAACCCGCCGATCACGTTGCAGCCGATGCGTGGTGGCGCCTCGGCGAGAAACTGCACGCTGGGCGGGTGATCCGCACGGTGTCCACGCTCGATGCCCTGCGCGCTCTGGCGCCCGGCCCCGGGTCGGTGCGGGTGATCCTCGAGGCACGGACCTCCATGCACCGGTTCGGTTTCGCGGAATCGGAATTGCTCGCAGCGCTGGCCGATCCGGACATCCGCGAGGCGATGGAACGCGGTCGGGTGCTCGTCGAGGGCTTGGCTGTGCACATGCCGATCGCGCAACCGGCCGATGACGTCCCCCCGCCCGGTGTGCGCGACGGCAGCGCCAAGGCACGCGAAGTTATGCGCTGGGCTGGTTTGTGGCAGACGGAAACAGCCGTGTGGACCGGGCACAACGCACCGGTTAACGCGATCTGGGTGTCCCACCTCGAGGACGACGAACTCGCGGTGGTGCGCGCGAGCCTGGGTGATGCGGTGTTGCGCCTGCGCACTGGAACACGGTTGTGGCTCGGTGACCGCAGCGCGCTGAGTGCACGCGGCACCGTGCTCGCGGTGCACCCCCTGGTCTCGGGAACCCACGTGGGGTACCGGCAGCGCACCGGGCCGAAGGGCGGCACGCTCGTGGTGGTTTCCGGCGGCACCTCGCACGGGGTCGGGCTGGCCGGTCCTACACCAGCTGCGTCACTGCGCCAGCGGGTCACCACCGCCGGGATCGGTGCGCTCGACGCCGCCGGACGCGCGCTGTCCCCGTTCACCTGGGATGGCAAGCAGCGCTGGTTCGCCGAACCGCCGCATCAGCATGTGTCGATGGTGTGGCTGCCGCACGAGTGCGTGCTGCCGGAGGTGGGCGAGCAGATGACCGCGGACGTGCGGTTCACGACCTCGCGCTTCGACGCGGTGCTCGGCTTGGATTAGCGGTCGACTTCGCAACCGTTCGGTTCCGGATCGTGCTTTGGATCGTGAACGCATCCGGCGCATCATCGAACGGCCCACCGCCGGGATCGTCGCTGTCGGCTTCACTCCCGACACTGCCGTCGGTGCGCACCGGATCGTGTTCCGGGCGCAGCATGTCGCGAATCACCATCACGGCGAAGTAGACGGTGGCCGCCACGTGCACGAACGTCGCGAGTGCGTACAACTCAACACCGAGTGACCTGGCGTCCTCGACGTCGTACCCGGCAAGGTGCCACCAGATCGCGACGAAGTACACGACCTCACCTGCTTGCCAGATCAGGAAGTCACGCCACTTCGGTCGCGCTAGTGCGGCGAGTGGAACCAGCCACAGTACGTACTGCGGTGAGTAGACCTTCCCCGAGAGCACGAACGCGGCGATCACCAAGAACGCGACTTGGGCAAGGCGCGGACGGCGTTTCGTTGCCAGGGACAGCACCGCGATCGCGACGAAGCCAAGTAGGAATGTGCCGGTTGCAACCGTGTTCAAGGCCTGCGCGGGCACCGCCGGTGCGCCGAGCACGCTCGCGGCGTACCAAATCGAGCCGAAGTCGACACCGCGCTCGGAGTTGAAGGAGTAGAAGTACCACCACCCCTCGGTGTTGGCCATGGCGAACGGGAAGTTCACCACCGCCCAGGTGCCCACCGTCGCACCTAGGAGCACGAACGCAGGTCGCCATCTCGCGGTGCGCAGCGCCAGGATCGCGAAAGCACCGAGTAGCAGCACCGGATAGAACTTCGCCGCGATCGCCAGGCCGAGCGCCACACCGGCCCAGCCGGGTTTGTGTCGCGCCCACGCCAGCATCGCCAGTGCGGTGAGCGCGATCGGGATGAGATCCCAGTTGATGGTGGCGCCCAGGATCATGGTCGGGGCCAGCGCGACCATCGCCGCGTCCCACGGTCGATGCTTGACCGTCAACGCCGTTGCGAGCACCGCGACGAGCAAGAACGCGAACAGGCCAAGGACGTTCAAGTCGAAGAAGCCAACGACCGGTTCGAAACCGAAGATGTCCGACACCGGGGTGGCCAACAGTGACGCCACCCACATGAACACACCCGTCAACACCGGGTACTCCAACGGCTGCCCGCCGGGTGGGGTCTGCACGTAGGGGATGAAGCCCTCGGCGAAGCCCCGGTAACCGAACAGTGCGGGGATATCGGAATAGCACAGTTGCTCGTATCGATCCGGTGAGGCCCACCCGCCGGCAACGCAGGAGTAGTCGAGCAGGTAGCCGACTAGGTAACCGCCGGCGGCGAGCACGATCAGCACCCGCAGGACATTCCACGGCGGTGCCACCCGACGAACGCGATCGCCGACCACCCCACCGAAACGCTCGCTGCTCGCAGCCACGAATGCATCGGAGCGGGTGGGGGAGTTAGCCGTCGTCGTTGTTCTTCTTCCTTGCCGAGCGCTCGCCATTGCCCCCATTGTCGCGGTTATTCGCTCGCGGGCCGGATGCGCTCACCGTCTCATCGTTATCGCCTGCTCGATCGCCGGACTGTTCGCCGGCTGGCTCTTCGGCGGGCTGCTCACCGGGCTGCTCGTTCGGCTGTTCGCCCGGCTCCACCTGATCCGGATCCTCCGGGTTCGCCTCATCGAGGAACGGATCCTCCGGGATCTGTGGTGTCGGGCAGCCGAGCGGGACGTCCTCTAGGTCCGGTGACCAGAACTCCGGGCAATCCAGGCCGCGCAGCTTGTCCTTCGGCGGCTTGGGGAAGTCCTCGACGTCGGTCTTCTTCAAGGCACCCTTCATGAAGCCGGTCCAGATCGCCGCCGGGAAGCTGCCGCCGGTGACCATCTCGCGGCCGCCGGTGCCCGAAAGTGAGACAGGGATGCCGTCCTTGTTCTCCTTGGTCATGAAGACCGCGGTGGACAGCTGCGGGGTGAAGCCGACGAACCAGGCGCTCTTGTTCATGTCGGTGGTGCCGGTCTTGCCGGCAGCGGGGCGGCCGAGATCACGGGCGGTGGCTCCGGTGCCGTTGGAGACCACTTCGGTTAGCGCGTAGGTGACGCCGTCAGCGACGTCCTTGTCGAAGACACGCTTGGTCTTCGGCTCGTGGCGGTAGAGCACCTCGCCATTGCTGTCGACAACCTTGCGTACGAAGGTGGTGCGCGCGCGCTCGCCGCGGGCGGCGAAGGTGGCGTAGGAGTTGGCCATGTCCACTGCAGACGGCGATGCAGTGCCCAGGACGAACGTCAAGTCCAAGTTCTTCATGTTCATGCCCGGCGTGCGCTTGGGGATACCGGCTCGAACGGCCGCATCGGCCACTCGGTCGACACCGACGGCATCTTCCATCTCGACGTACGCGGTGTTGACCGATTCCCGCGTCGCCTCCAGCAGCGTGATCTCGCCGTAGGACTTGTCGTTGTAGTTCGTGAGCTCGTAACCCTTGATCGTGGCCGGTGAATCGCCTTGCCAATACGAACGCAGTGGCAGGTCGCTTTCCAACGCGGCCGCGAGAGCGAACGGCTTGAAGGTGGAGCCGGCCTGCGCGAATTGGCGTGTTGCGTTGTTGATCTGATCGGCGATGAAATCCTCGCCGCCGTACATCGCCGCCACTTCCCCTGTTCCCGGTCGAACCGATGCCAGGCCGATACGCACGCCCTTGGTCTTGGACTCCGGTCCGAACTTGCGTACTGCACGCTCGGCGCTGCGCTGGGCTCGACGGTTGAACGTGGAAACGACGGTCAAGCCACCGCGTTGGATCTGCGCCTCATCGATACCGAGCGCGAGCAACTCCTGCTGAACGGCGTTGAGGATATGGCCGGTCTGTCCGCCTAGGCGGTTGCCCGCCTGGCGCTTCGCGATCTCCGGGAAACGCGCGGAATCATGCTGGGCTTGGGTGATCCAACCTTGGCTGAGCATGCCGTCGATCACGTACTGCCAGCGACCACGTAGCGCTGGCAGGTTCTCCTCGGGGCTCAGGCGGCCGGGGTTGTTCATGATCGCGGCGAGCACCGCGCCTTCGCTGAGCGTGATGTCCTGAATCGGCTTGTTGAAGTAGGCGATCGACGCGGCCTCTATCCCGTAGGCGTCGCGGCCGAAGAACGCGATGTTCAAGTAGTCCTCGAGGATCTGATCCTTCGAGACCAACGTTTCGAGTTTGAACGCCAGCAGCGCCTCCTTGATCTTGCGCTGCCAGGTCCGCTCTTGGGTCAAGAACGCGTTCTTGGCGTACTGCTGGGTGATCGTCGAGCCACCTTGGGTTCCGCCGTCGGAGTTGAAGACGTTGTTGATGGCGGCTCGCGCGATGCTGATCGGTGAGATGCCGCCGTGCTCGTAGAAGCCCCGGTCCTCCGCGGCGAGCACCGCCTCTTGGACGTGGATCGGTACGTCGGGCAGATCCGCTGCGCGCCGGTTCGCGTCGCTGAGTCGACCGATCTCGTGCTTGCCACCGGCGTAGTAGACGACGGTGGCTTCGGTGGTCGCGAGATCGTTCGGGGTCGGCACTTCGGTTCGCGCCAGCAGGATGCTGAAGGCGATCACGCCGGTGGTGGTCAGCAATGCCAACGAAACGGCGACCAACCACAAGAAGACCTTCAGCGGCGAACGGCGGCGACGCGGCGCGTCTCCATCGTGCGCGGGATGACCGGAACGACCGCCGCGCGGTGGTTTACCGCGCCCACCGTTACCGCCCGCTCGCGTTCGAGCAGATCCGCCGCGGCCCGCTGACCGTGCATCCCGGCGCGATGGGTTGGCGTTCGATCCGCTGCGACGACCACGCGAAGGGGCGTCGTCGTTGGTCTGGTTTCGAAAGCGACGACCCGGCGTGCTCGGGTTGCGCGGGGGAACGGCTCGGGGGTCGGCCGGCTTGCGGGAGGAAGCCGATGCGCGCGAACTCGAGCCTCGGGAGCCGGCGGGCTGCGAACGTCGAGAGGCCGGGCGGGTGCTCCGCTGCGGTGGCCGTCTGCTGCTCATGTCCTCGCCAGGTCGGGGAAGGGAACCTGCTGTTTGGGTGCCAAACCCCTGGGGCCGCCGGTGCTGGTGTTACCCGTGGGGACTAGCCCCTCAAGTCCACCAGAAATCCCCCGGGAAACGACGACGGCACGCCGTCCGACCTTCGGACACCCCAAACACGCGTTTCCCCCGGATTCCGGGGGATGTGCGCGGAATCGGGGCGATTCCGGGGAAAGCGAAGCGAATCCCCCGGAATCCGGGGGAAACGCGTGGTGGGGGTTAGGGGTCCTCGCGGAGGTCCTTGGGGGTGGGCAGCGCTCGCCGGGGCACGCCATCGCCGATCCGGTAGGTGCGCAGCAGGTAGTTCCAGTGGCAATCCGGGCACACCTCGACGGTGTAGACGCCGACGTCCCCGAAGCGCTGGGCTAAGGAGGGCAAGTCCTTGGTCTCTCGAAGCCGGCCCGAATAAGGCCCGAGCTCATCGCCGTAGACGTAGTTCAGGTGCACCAGGTTCGGCGAGTGGCAGGCCGGGCAGTCCTCGTCGGTGGCTTCCCCGTGGAATTTGGCCGCCTTGAGCAGGTAGGGGTCGGCGTCGCAGAAATCGCTGGACAAGATCCCGCCACGGTGGAAGCGGGTGATATCCGAACGGCGCTGCAGGGCGTAGTCGATCATCGCCCGCGGCTCGGTGGGGTCCTCGACCGGCTCGGGGGGTGGAAGCGGTTCACGGCGCTTCTTCGGCGGGGTGCCAGAAGCCCCCCGCACGAGGGAGCCCCGCACGGTGCTCGGGCGCCCACTTGATCCCCGTGGAGTGGCCATTTCCTCATTCTACGGGACAGCCAGCAGGCCATTGATATATCGTTTCGCTATATCGCCACGAGGAAATGAGAGCCATGGTTCGCCGCGACATCTTGGAATTCGCCATCTTGGGCATCTTGAGCGATGGCCCCATCCACGGCTACGAATTGCGCAAGCAGCTCACCGAGATGCTCGGGCCCTTGCGGTCCCTGTCCTACGGCACCGTCTACCCCACGCTGCGCCGCCTGGTGAACCGATCCGCCATCGAGCCGGTCTCGCTGACGCCAGCCGACCAATCCCCGGCGCTACGCGGCAAGCGAGCCCGCATCGTCTACGCGCTCACCGCCGAGGGCAAGGAGGAATTCGAGCAGTGGGCGAACAAGCCGGGGCCGAACTCCTGGGACGACGAGGGCTTCGCCGCCCACATGGCCTTCTTCTCGCGCACCGAACGACGCGCCCGGCTGCGCATCCTGCACGGGCGTCGAACCTGGCTCGATGACCGGCTCGCCGCCCTGCGCACTGCCCTCACCGAATCGCGCGACCGCCTCGATCCCTACGCAGTCTCCATGCGCACGCTGGGCGTAGAGGCCGCCGAACGCGAGATGCGCTGGATCGATGACCTCATCGATCAAGAAGAACGACGAAACGACGACGGGACACCGCGATGAACGACACCGACCAGGCCCCTATCC
>CAZJYN010000027.1:0-13540 GCA_964550285.1 uncultured Rubrivirga sp. | reverse complement strand
TCGCTGGTGCAAGGCGTCGAGTACTACCGCGACGTCCCCGACGAGGACACCGTCCCGGGACTGATGCACACCCGCTTCGGTGGCTACCACGTGCGCGATATCGAGTTCGTGGCCGCGTTCGATGTCGACGCCGCCAAGGTGGGCCTAGATCTCAGCCGCGCCATCCACTCCTCGGAGAACAACACGATCGAACTGTGCGCGGTTCCCGAGTGCGGCGTACGCGTGCAACGCGGACCCACACTCGATGGCCTGGGCCACTACTACGAGGACACCATCACCGAATCAGCCGAGCAGGTAGTCGACGTCGTCGCCGCACTGCGTGAATCGGGTGCGCAGATCGTCGTGTGTTACCTGCCGGTCGGATCGGAAGCCGCCGCGAAGTTCTATGCGCAGTGCGCACTGGACGCGGGCTGCGCTTTCGTCAACGCACTTCCCGTCTTCATCGCCAGTGATCCTGCATGGGAGGCCAAGTTCGCCGCCGCTGGACTTCCGATCATCGGCGACGACATCAAAAGCCAGGTCGGTGCGACGATCACGCACCGCGTGCTCACCAAGCTATTCGCTGATCGCGGTGTCGTCGTCGATCGCACCTACCAACTCAATGTCGGCGGGAACATGGATTTCAAGAACATGCTGCAACGCGAGCGGTTGGAATCCAAGAAGGTGTCCAAGACTCAAGCCGTCACCTCGCAATTGGACTACGAGCTCGACGCTGACAGCGTGCACATCGGTCCGTCGGACTACGTCTCCTGGCTCGACGATCGCAAGTGGGCGTTCGTGCGCATCGAAGGACGCGCCTTCGGCGACGTTCCCTTGAACATCGAGTACAAACTCGAGGTATGGGACTCACCGAACAGCGCGGGGGTGATCATCGATGCGATCCGGGCAGCGCGCATCGCACTCGATAGGGGGATGTCCGGCGCGTTGCTCGCGGCGTCGTCGTACTTCATGAAATCCCCACCCGAGCAATATTCGGACAGCATCGCCAGAGACGAAGTCGAGGCCTTCATCGCCGGGTAGCCTGCCCGCATGTCCGATGTGGGCCACGAAGGTCCGCCACGCGGGGCGCTGCGTGCAGTCCTCGCCAATCGGGACTTCCGGCGCCTCTACAGCACCCGACTAGCCGGACAGTTCGGCGACGGCCTGTTGCAGTCGGCGCTGGCGACCTTCGTGCTGTTCTCCCCCGAACGCCAACCCGACGCAGTACGTGTAGCCGCTGCGTTCGCGATACTGCTGCTGCCCTACTCCTTCATCGGTCCCTTCGCCGGTGTGCTGCTCGATCGCTGGCGCAGGCGCAACGTGCTGGTACGTGCCAACTGGGTCAAAGCGCTGCTAACCATCCCGGTGATCGTCATCGTCGGCGCCGGCCAAGCCGACCTCATCTTGGGACTGTTCGTGCTCGCGGTGCTCGGGGTCGGTCGTTTCATCCTGGCCGGCCTTTCCGCATCGCTGCCGCACGTGGTCAGCGGCCGCAACTTGATCACCGGCAACGCCCTGGCACCGACCTCGGGAACCATCGCTACCGGTGTCGGGGCCATCGTCGGGGTTGGAATCCGCGCACTGGCCGGGGGCGGTGATATCGGTAGCCAGGTGGTGCTCGTGTCCGCGATCGGCGCCTACCTCGCCGCAGGACTCATCGCCACGCGCCTAGCAGCGAATGCGCTCGGCCCGAACCGCGAAGCTCCAGCCGACACTTTCGCCCGAGTGTGGAACGGCCTGATCCTCGGCGCGAAATCGCTACGCGAGAACCTGCCCGCGCGAGACATCATGGTGGCGATCATCGCCAACCGCTTCGTGTTCGGCGTTCTGACCGCCGGAGCCCTGCTGTTGGTGCGCGGGAGCCTGCATCCGGTCGAGGATGCCGACGCAGCGCTCGCCGACTTCGCGATCGCCACCGGTGGTGCGGCGTTCGGTGCGCTGATCGGTGCCGTCCTCACTCCCGCGATGACGCGCCGAATCGGCATCCGTCGTTGGGTCGTCCTGGTGCTCGCGCAAGGTGGGGTGATCGGCTTCAGCCTGCTGACGGCGACTGCGCTGCAGCCGGGGCTGACGACGTTGGTCGCCGGGGCCGCCTCGATCGGTTTCACCGGTCAATCGGTGAAGGTCTGCGCCGACACGGTGCTGCAACGCCAGATCCCCGACGATCGACTCGGGCGGGTGTTCGCGCTGTTCGACATGATCGTCAACGTCTCACTCGTCCTCGGCATCACCGTCACAGCCTTCGCCTCACCGCTATCCGGGCAATTCACCCTCGGGTATCTGATCTGCGCGGCGATATTGATCGCAGCCGCCGCCTGGTTCGCACGATCGGCGCGCGTCAGCCGTTAGACCACGACCGGCAGCCCGCCATCGGCTAGTTGGCCGGACAGCGGGTCTAGCGGGCCCCTATGCTCACCGCCATGACAGCCGGTCCGACGAACGGGGCATCGGCCACTTACGTGCAAAGCCCGGTGACACGCAAGCGTTGGCGGGCTCGTTCCTACGTCTCCCTCGCGCTGTTCATCGTCGCGACGTTGCTCACCCCGATCGCCGTCATCGGCCATTGGGGCCACCAGACGATCGCGAACCCCGAGCAGTACATCAGCACTGTGGCTCCGCTCGCGGAGGATCCGGAGATCCAGCAGGCAGTGGCCGACGTCGTCAGCGAAGCGATCATCGAGCAGGTCGACACCGGCAACCTCGCCAGCGGACTGCTCGGTGCCTTCATCCCGAATGAACGTCTCTCGGATCTGCTGTCCGGGCCGATCAAGGTCGGCATCGACGGCCTCATCCGTGGCGGCGTCGATCGTTTCGTGACATCGAGCGCTTTCCAGGAAGCCTGGGTGAAGATCAACGAAGCCGCCCAGCGCGGATTCATCGCCGCGCTGTCCGGTGATCCGAGCGGGCCGGTGCAGTTCGAAGGCGACGACCTAGTCCTGAACATCTCCTCGCTACTGCAGGAAGTCCAGACCGCACTGGTGGAAGAGGGCATCGATATCGCCGGCGCGGTGACGATCCCTGAATCCGACGCCCAGGTGGTGCTGCTGGACTCCCCGGCCCTGGCCCAGGCGCGAACCGTCTACGGCCTCGCCAGCCCGATCCTGTCGGTGATCTTGCTACTGACCGCGGCGTTGTTCACCCTCTCGGTACTGCTGGCCACCCGTCGGGCACGCACCACGGTGGCCGTCGGGATCACCGTGATGGCCTGGTCCCTGGCCCTCAACTACGGGCTAGGTGTCGCCGAGGACAGTTTCGTGAACGCGTTCCAAAACACCTTGTTCGAACAAGCGGCTACCGCGTTCTACAACCAGCTCCTGGTCTATTTGCTGCTCGCCGTGCAGGGCCTGCTGCTACTCGGGGCCGTGATCATCGTCTTGGGATGGTTCTGCGGGAACACCCGCGCGGCAGTCACAGTCCGCGGTGCGATCGATTCCGGGCTAGCCGAGGTCGGTCAACGCCTGCCCACGTCCCTGGCCACGATCGGTCGACCGCTACGCGAGTACGCACCCTTCGTGCGGTGGGGCCTACTTACTATCTGGCTGATCACCGTGTTCGCTTTCGGGGCCGTGACCTTGGAACGCACCCTGGGTTGGACCGCACTGCTCGTGGGTGTGCTGACGCTCGCGCAGGTCTTGATGTCCGCGCCGGATGACGCCGCTCCCGAACATCGGCCCTCCGAAGCGCGTAACCTGACCAATCAGTAGTCAGCGCGAAACCAGCTCGCAAACAACCACACGCGCGGCGCGAAGGAGTTCCTATGGCACGGCAGTCGGCCTCGCGTGGCATCAGTATCGGGATGGGCGTGGCGGCCCTCGCCGGTGTCGCGCTCTCGCTGCTGACCACACCGGTCGCGGACTGGGAGTTCTTCGACTGGCTGTTCAACGGCGTTGCGGCGGCTTTCGCCGTCGCCTTGTTCATCTTCGCCGCACTCGGGCGCAGCCCCCTAGGTTCGCTGCCCCCCGACGAGCACGGTCTGCGCCGCACCCGGGTACTGGCGATCTTCGCCATCGCCGCCTTCGGCGTGGTCCTGCTGCTGTTCCTCGGGGCGGGGCTCACCGGTTCGTGGGATCCGCAGGACGGAGCGGTCGTGGGATTGATCGCCGCCGCGGCGATCTCCGTGGCCGGGCGCTTGTCCTTGATCAACCGTGCACTGGAGTCCAAGGACTAGCACTCACTTCGCCCGCGCGGCCCACCAGGCCCGCAATGCCTCGGTGGCATCTGCTTGATCCATCGGCCCACGGTCCATCCGCAGGCCCAGCAGGAAGTTGTAGGCCTCACCGACCACCGGGCCCGGCGGGATGTCCAAGATCTCCATGATCTGCTTGCCGTCGAGGTCCGGGCGGATCGAGTCGAGTTCTTCCTGGGCTGAGAGTTCCTCGATGCGCTTTTCCAGATCGTCGTAGGCACGTTGCAACGCCAGCGCCCGCTTGCGGTTGCGGGTGGTGGAGTCCGCGCGCGTGAGCTTGTGCAGCCGCACGAGTTGATCGCCGGCATCGCGCACGTAGCGCCGCACCGCTGAGTCGGACCACTCGCCGGTGCCGTAGCCATGGAAACGCAGGTGCAACTCGACCAGCTTCGCGACATCATCGGTGAGATCGTTCGGGTAGCGCAGCGCCTGCATGCGCTTCTTGGTCATCCGCGCACCCACTACTTCGTGATGGTGGAAGGACACCCGTCCACCGGATTCGAACCTGCGGGTCTTCGGTTTACCGATGTCGTGCAGCAATGCGGCAAGGCGCAGCGTCAGATCCGGTTCGCACGCCGGCTCGTGCGCACTCTCCAGCGCCATTGCCTGCTCGAGCACCGTGAGCGTGTGCTCGTAGACATCCTTGTGGTGGTGGTGTTCGTCGGCCTCCAGCCGCAAGAGCGGCAACTCGGGCAGGACGTAATCGGCAAGACCGGTATCGACCAGCAGCGTCAACCCTGTGCGCGGGTGATCGCTCATGAGGATCTTCGTAAGTTCCTCGCGCACCCGTTCGGCCGAGACGATCTCGATCCGTGCGGCCTGCTCGGTCATCGCGGCGATGACGTCGTCGTCGACCGTGAAGTCCAACTGCGCTGCGAAGCGAGCGGCACGCATCATGCGCAACGGATCGTCATCGAAGGACTGCTCGGCCGTGACCGGCGTGCGGATACGCCGCGCCGCGAGATCCTCGATGCCCTCGAAGAGATCGACGAAGGCGAAGTCAGGAAGTGTCATCGCCATCGCATTGATCGTGAAGTCGCGACGCGAGAGGTCCTCGCCCAACTCAGTGCCGTATGCGACCTCGGGCTTACGGGAATCAGGCTCGTACGCCTCGGTGCGGTAGGTGGTGATCTCCACTTCCCGGCCATCGACCCGCGCTCCGACGGTGCCGAAACGGATCCCGACATCCCAGACGGCCTCGGCCCAGCCCTCCAGCAACGCGAGGACCTGATCGGGGTGGGCGTCGGTAGCGAAGTCCAGGTCGGTCTGCTCGGTCAACCGGCCAAGGAGGGCATCTCGCACGGGACCACCGACCAGCGCGAGGGAGTGTCCGGCATCGGTGAAGCGCTGGCCGATCCGTTGCAGCGGGCCGGTCACCGGGGCAAGCGAGGCGACAGCCTGCCGACGCAGATCACCCAGCTCGGGTGAGTTAGGGGAGTTGGGGGAGGCCGACACGACGCCCAAGGCTAGCCCGGCACCGAGGTTTATCCTCGGGCCATGGCCCGCCGCGCAGTCGAGGAGACATCCGCCGGGGGTCTGGTGGTCGACGAGCATGGCCGCGCCGCCCTGATCGCCCGCACCAACCGTCGGGGGCAATTGCTGTGGTCGCTGCCCAAGGGCCACCTCGAGGAAGGCGAGAGCCTCGAGGACGCCGCGGTGCGCGAGGTCAGCGAGGAGACCGGGATCACCGGCCGGGTGGTGGCACCGCTGGGCGTGATCGACTTCTACTTCACCGCCGAGGACCGGCGGATCCACAAGACGGTGCACCACTACCTAATGCGTGCCGAGAGTG
This sequence comes from uncultured Rubrivirga sp., assembly GCA_964550285.1. Lineage (GTDB taxonomy): Bacteria > Actinomycetota > Actinomycetes > S36-B12 > S36-B12 > S36-B12. The sequence goes on along the minus strand of CAZJYN010000027.1, from coordinate 7,583 downwards.
GCGAACTCAGCGCCGAGGATGTCGAAGTCGAGGAAGTGGACTGGGTGCCGCTGGAGGAATTGACGGTGCGGCTGGCCTACGCCGACGAACGACGCCTGATGGCCCAGGTGCCCGAACTGCTGGCCGACGCCGGCTAGGGGCGCCTGGTGACCTTGCGCGCGCCACGGTGGTTCGTGTCGTTGCTAACCGGCGTAGTGGCGTGGGCCGTGGTCGGCACCGCGCTCGCCGCCTTGACCGTGTCGACCGCGCCAACAGCGAAGGCCGTGACGGACGCACCGGTGCAGATCGTGCTCGATCGGCTCACCCCGGTGGTGCCCGAGCCAGGTGACAACCTGCGCATCGAGGGTCGCATCGTCAACAACACCGCCGATGCCATCGCAGGTGCAGCGGTTCGGGTGCTGGTCTCCGGTGAGCCGCTCACTCGCCGTTCGCAGATCACGAGGTTGCGCGAGGCCCCCTTGGATCCGCGGAATCCGCCCGACTCGCAAGACGGTGAAGTCGAACCGCTCCCCGAACCGGTGGACGTCGTCGTCGATGACACGCGCGCAGCCATAGCCGACCCGATTCCACCGCGCGGACAGGTGTCCTTCGCGCTGCGTCTTGCCCTCGATGACCTCCCGCTCGCCGAGCAGGGGGTGTACGGACTGGGCGTGGAAGTCCTCGGGGTGCGTCGCGCCACCGGCGAGCAAGCAACCGGCAACCAGGAGTTCGAGCAGCGCCAAGGGATCATGCGCACCTTCTTGCCCTGGTTCCCCGATCCCGCGGAAATCACCCCCGTGGAGATGGTGTGGCTATGGCCGCTGGCCGACTACCCGGCGCGCTCGGCCGACGGGGTCTTCCTCGACGATCAAACCCCGCAGGCGATCTCCCCCGGTGGCCGGCTCGATGAGTTGGTGCGCAGTGGTGAACTGCAGCCACGGTCGGTCAACTGGATAGCCGACCCCGCCGTGCTGCAATCGGTCCAGGACATGACCGACGGCTACCGGGTGGAACGCTCCGGTGAAGTGGTGGTCGGTGACCGTTCGCAGGACGCCCAAAACTGGCTGGCCGCATTGGACACCGCCCTAGCCGCCGCTACTGCGCCGGCCACCGACGCTCCGGCCTTGCGAGTCATCCCCTACGCCGACATCGACGCCACCGCGCTGACCGGAGCGGATATGTCCACCGACGTGGTGCGCTCGATCACCCAAGCGGTACCCGTCGCCTCGGCGGCGATCGGCCAACCGGTGACCGGTGGTCTCTACTGGGCGCCGTTCGGCCGGATCGACCGGGCGACCGCCGATCTGCTCGCCTCCGCGGGCGTGCGCACGGTCATCGTCTCGGGTCGATTCCTACGCGCACAGGATGCCTTCGCCGGCGCGAACACCGGTCGCGCGGTGATCAGTACCTCCTTCGGCGCGCTGCAGGCCGTGTTGCGCGAGCCCCGGATGTCCGACCTGCTCACCGCACCGCAGCGCAATCGGTCCGACGCCATCGAAGTACGCCAGGCCTTCTTGGCCGAGTCCGCGGTCCTCGCCGGCACCATCCCGCGAGATGCGCCCTCGCGCGCGATCGTCGTTGGACCCGATGACATCCGATGGGATCCCTCGACCACGGTCATCAACTCACTGCTACGAGCCACGATCAGCGCGCCATGGATGACTTCGTTATCGCTGGATGAACTCCTCGACGGACCGACGAATCCCTTGCAACGCAAGCGCGGTGGCTACGGTCGCAAGGCGCAGGCGGCGCAGTTGTCGGCCGAGTACCTGGCCCAGGTACGTCGGGCGAGCGAGGAACTCGCCGCGTTCACCAGCGTGCTCGATAACCCGATCGGCATCTCCGATGTCTACGCAGCGGCCCTACTGCGGTCGGCTTCGAGTGCTTGGCGCGCCGAACCCGAGCGCGGACTGCAATTGCTGCAAGGCACCCGCGAGCAACTCGACGAGCAGGTGTCTCAGGTGCAGGTGCTCTCCGAAGGAACCGTCACCTTCTCCGGCGACACCGGACGCGTACCGGTCACGATCGAGAACAACCTCGATCGGGCCGTGACGGTCGGAGTCGAGTTGCGCGCCTCGCCGTCACTGCGCTTGGAGTCCGAACCGCTGACCGGGATCAACGTGGAGCCCGGACGCAAGGTCAGCGTGGACCTAGAAGCACGGGTGGTCGGTGGCAACACCCTGCCGGTGCGCGTGCAACTGCTGACCCCGGACGGGTCGCGGTTCGGCTCACCGGCACGCATCGACGTCGCGAGCACCGCGTACGCCCGCGCCGCCGCCTGGGTCGTAGCGATCGCCTTCGTGGCGATCGTGGTGTTCGTGATCGTCGGGGTGACCCGCCGGATCCGCATCGCCAGCCGCAGCGCCGATTCGCAGGACACGGTTAAGGCCGGTGCCGACGATGAGTAACACCCGCGCGCTACTAGGACCGAGCACGGTGATGGCCGCCGGCACGGTGCTTTCGCGCATCACCGGAATCGCCCGCGATATCGCCCTGGCCGCTGCGCTGGGCTTCTTCTTGGTTTCCGACGCATACTCCCTGGGCAATTCCCTACCCACGATCGTGTACATCCTGGTTGTCGGCGGTGCGTTGAACGCGGTCTTCATCCCGCAATTGGTGCGTCGCATGGAAAGCGACGCCGACGACGGCAAGGCCTACGCCGATCGCCTCCTGACCCTCACCGGAGTAGTACTGATCGTCCTCGCGATCGCTGCGGTGATCGCTGCGCCATGGATCGTGGATCTGTATACCCCAGCCGACTATCCGCAAGAGCAGTTCGAGCTCGCTGTCGCGTTCGCTCGACTGTGCTTGCCGCAGATCTTCTTCTACGGCGTCTACACGATGCTCGCGCAGGTGCTGAACTCCCGCGGGAAGTTCGGTGCTCCGATGTTCGCTCCGATCGCGAACAACGTCGTCGCGATCGCGACGTTCGGGTTGTTCATCGCCGTTGCCGGTACCTCGGCCGCTGCCGACGGGGCCCTGTCCACCGATCAGGTGCTGCTGCTCGGTATCGGCACCACGTTGGGCGTCGTCGTCCAAGCGATCATCTTGTTCCCCGTCTTGTCCCGCGCCGGATACAACTGGCGCCCACGGTTCGATTGGCGCGACCAGGGTCTGGGTAAGGCCGCGAAGCTCGCGGGCTGGACCATCGGCCTGGTCCTGGTCAACCAGATCACGTACGTAGTCATCACCCGGCTCGCAGCGCAAGCCAACGTCGACGCTGCAGCCGCAGGGGCCACCGCCGCAGGAATCACGACGTATCAAAAGGCGCACCTGGTGTTCATGCTGCCGCACAGCGTGATCACTATCTCCATCGTCACGGCCCTGCTACCTGCACTGAGTCGGCTCGCGCACGAAGGCAAGCTCAAGGAAGTAGGTGGCGACGTCGCCGGCGCCATGCGCATCGTCGCGGCGTTGATCGTGCCGGTATCGGCGGTGTTGCTGGTGTTGGGATCGGATGTCTCCGTCGTGCTGTTCGGCTACGGAGCCGCGACCACCGAGCAAGCCGCCGTCATGGGTGACATCGTCTCGATCTTCATGCTCGGTCTGTTGCCGTTCACGTTGTTCTACGTGCTGCTGCGTGGCTTCTACTCCCTCGAGGACACCCGAACGCCGTTCTTCGTCACCGTCGCCTTCTCAGCGGTGATGCTGGTGCTCGTAGTCGGGTTGTTCTCGGTACTGACGGACGTCGGCGTCACCGGAGCCGGTGGTCCGCAGGTGGCCGCTATCGCGTTGGGCTACGTGCTTGCCTACTGGTTCGGCTTCGCGCTGCTGTGGTTGTGGCTTGCACTTCGTTTGGGTGGATTGCAAACGCCACGCACCCTCTGGGTGCTCGCACGCCTAGTGTTCGCCGGTCTCGCGACGGTCGCGGTGATGGCGATATCCCGCGTCTACCTGATCAACAGTGGACCGTTGCCGCAGTGGTCCGCCCAGGTGGCATCGGCGGTCACCATCGTCGTGATCGGTGCCATCGGCGCTGGCGCGTTCGTGCTGTTCGCCTGGTTGGTGCGTGTTCAAGAGGTATCCAGCGCGCTGCGCATGGTGAAATCCAAGGTGATGCGCTCATGACGAATACACCTGGCGCGCCCGGCGCGCCTGGCACACCTGGCACACCACAAGAACCCGATCGAACCCGGATCGACCGGTATGCCCTGCTGGATTTGATCAGCGTGCACACCCCGGCCGAGCAATTCGAGGGCTACCGGCAATTCCCCACCCAGTTGTGGCGAGGACACGACGACGTCCTGGATCGGCCGGTATCGGTTCGGCTGATCCGCAAGGACGACGCTCGTTTGAACCGCGTCCTTGGAGCCGCCCGCGCGGCCGCCTTGGTCGATGACCGACGGTTGCTGCGCATCCTGGATGTACTCGATGCGCCCAGCAGCGACGGTGAAGTCGCGCGCACCGCGATCGTCAGCGAATGGGCCGACGGTGAGCACCTCGCCCAACGGGTGGCCGACGGCGCGCTATTCGACCCCACGACGGCGCTTGGAGTGATCGGGGAGGTCTCGCGCACGTTGGCGACCAGCGCCGCCGCCGATGTGGCGCACGGTCGTTTGCGACCCACGGCGCTGCTGTGGACCGAAGCAGGGGAGGTGCGCATCCGCGGGCTCGCGGTCGACGCGGCGTTGTTCGGTCCGATCGACCCGGCTGCCCCGGATGCCGACGTAGACGGCCTGGGCTGCCTGCTCTACGCGATGGTGACCGGGCGATGGCCGGCTCTAGCGATCGATGCCTCCACCGTGCACCTGCCGCTGGCCCCGGCGACCGGTCGCACCGTGCCCATGCCATCTCGGGTGCGCGCGGGAGTTCCCGGTGATATCGACGACCTCGTCAGCAGGTCGGTCCGCCAGGTCGCTCGCCCGCGCGGGGCCTTGCCGCTGACCAATGCGGAGGGCTTCGCGATCGCCGCCGGATCGGCGATGGACTACCTCGCACCGGTAAGTAGCGCACCGCCCGTCAGCGTCGGTGCGCGGTTACGCAATACGGTCACGAGCGTCACGGCGGCAACCACCGTCAACGCCCCGATCAGTGTCGACGACGATCCAGCAAACGACGAGGCCTCCGCTGGTCGGGCAGATCGGGGAGCACGCGGTTCGGGCAAACAGATGCGCCGACGACCAGCACCCACAACAGGCACGATCGCCACGCGGATCCTGGGTTTCGTGGCTGCCTTCGCAGTGGTTGCGGGATTCGGTTGGGTCGGCTGGCAACTGCTGACATCCGAAGCGAACGTCGACGACGAGCAACGTGCCGCCGCGTTCGAGACGGTCTTGGATTCGGAGGCGACACCGTTCGTCGAGGACTTCGACGCCGATCTCGCCGCGGTGCTTCCGATCCTCGATGTGCGTTCCTACGACCCCCTCGATGACCGCAACGACGACGGTGTGCTCGACGGCGCGGATGGTAAGGAACGCAACCCCCGTGCCGAACTAGCTACCGACTCCGACGGTGCGACCGCGTGGTTGACCCGCAAGTACGACACCCCCGGTGTGGGCAACAAGGGCGGCGTCGGCCTGATCGTCGATCTCGGTGCGCCCAAGCAGATCTCGACGGTCGAGTTGGACTTGATCGGCTTCGGAACGGATCTCGATGTGCGCGTTGCCGACCAGATCCCCGACGATCCCGATCTGTGGACCGAATTCGCCACCGTCAGGGACGCCGGTCCGGAGATCACGTTGCGTTCGCCCCGGTCGGTTACTGGTCGATACGTGCTCGTGTGGATGACGGGACTGCCGGTCATCCCAGCGACAACCAGCACCGATAATCCGCGATTCCAAGGCGGTATCCAGCAGATCTCCATCACCGGACTTGATCCGCCCGAGGAACTCGACGATCAGTAGGCTCACCATCGTGTCCGAGGCGGTGGAGGCTTCCGACCGCGACCTGCTCGACGCGCACGTCGCGGGGGATCCGGACGCCTTCGCAACCCTGGTAACCCGGCACCGGGATCGACTGTGGGCGGTCGCCCTGCGTACGACGGGTGACCCCGAGGAGGCAGCCGACGCCCTGCAGGACGCCTTCATCTCGGCCTTCCGCCGCGCCGATCAGTTCCGCGGCGATTCGGCGGTGACCACCTGGCTGCACCGCATCGTGGTGAACGCCTGCTTGGATCGACTACGACGACGCTCGGTGCGCTCCAGCGTGCCGTTGCCCGAGGACGACATCGCCGGCTCGTTGACCGCGGCCGCGACCCCGGTGGGGCGGGGTGGACCGCCCCGCGACCCGATCGAGGATCGGGAGAACCAGGTGATCATCGCCCGAGCGCTAGCCGACCTTCCGCAAAGCCAGCGCGAAGCGATCGTCCTAGTCGACGTCGAGGGGTACTCGGTGGAGGAAGCGGCGACGATCCTGGACTGTCCACCGGGCACGGTGAAGAGCCGGTGCTCGCGCGGTAGGGCCAAGTTGGCCCACACGCTCGGGTTCTTGAGGAACCACCCACCCCCGCCAACCGTCACAGAAGCGACGGACAGCGGTTCCGGGCAGCAGACGACGGGCGAAGGCCCGCAAGGATCCGACGAAGGGCGAGGAGGTGAGCAGGCCAGTGAGCGATGAGGGTATGCGCCCGGTCGGCGAGCACCCCGACGATCCCGCCTACAGCCCCGAGGTCCAAGACACCGTCGCAGGCCTGCTGGGCCGGTGGTCGCGGGCCGTGGATCGCCCGACTGACGAACCGATGCCCGAGCACGTCTGGGAGCAGATCCGCGCTGGTATCGAGACCGAGCAGGAGACCGCGGCTAGGCGTCGGCGAGTGCTCCCCGGGGGCCGGTGGACCACCCCGTTGGTCGCGGTGAGCGCGGTCGCCTTGGCGCTGGTCCTTGGCAGCACGGTCCTCGAGCGGGTCGGCACCGACAACGCTCCGGGCGATGCGGTAGTCGCCTCGGCCGAGGACGCCGCCGAGTCCGCGCCGCAGTCCGCCGAGCCGCCGAGTCCGCGCATCGTGCAAGCCGGGTTCGTCCCGCCGGCCAAGAAGGTCATGTCCATCCCCGATGACATCAGCGCCGATTCCATCCCCGACACCGTCGATGAGCTGCTCGAAGCCTCCGGCGTCGATGAGCCGACCGACGTGTTGAGCATGCCCGAGGAGACCTGGCAGCCGGTCCCCGGAGGCATGACCGCAGACGCGCAGACCTTGCGCGATTGCATCACCAAGGTCACGAAGGTCGCCACCTCCCAGGCCCTGCTGGTGGTTCGGGCGAAGGTGAACGGGCTCGATGCGGGCCTGATCGTGGTTCCGGAGTTCATGGTCGACATGAACAAGATGAAGGACATGGACGCCCAGGCGATGCGCCGGATGGGCAAGCAGATGGGCATGACCACCGTCTACCTCGTCGAGCCCACCTGTGGCATGGGAGCCCCCGAGCACGACCCGACCCTGCTGCGCGTCGCGTTCTCCATGACCCCTTAAACCTCCCCGTTGCGGCGTCAGAGGTCGGGCGAAATTTTGAAATTTCGGCCCGACAAGTGACGCCGCAAGGGGGAGCGCCGCAACGGGGAGCGCCGGGGCGGGAATACCGCGGCACCTAGACTCGTTACCCTGGGCAGGGATACCTACGGGGGTATCCTCGGGGCGTCTAGGATCGACGCGCACAACCAAGCCCAAC
>CAZJYN010000026.1:19143-20957 GCA_964550285.1 uncultured Rubrivirga sp. | reverse complement strand
CTACGGCATCGCCGTAAGCCCCCCGTCGACGATCAACTCCTGGCCGGTCATGAACGAGGATGCATCGCTGGCCAAGAACACCGCCGCTTGAGCGATCTCCTCGCTTCGCCCCCAGCGCGCCATCGGCACTCGGCTCAGCACCGATTGCTCGGTGGCGTCGTCGCCGCGTAGGAAATCGGTCAAGTCCGTTTCGATCCACCCCGGAACGAGGGCATTGACACGCACACCCTGATGCGCAACCTCCACCGCCAAACTGCGCGTCAACGATGCGATCGCGGCCTTCGCGGCTCCGTAGTGCGCCATCAGCGGTGCTCCGCGCAGGCCGGCAACCGAACCTACGTTGATGATCACCCCATGTTCGGACTCAACGAGGTGCGGCAACGCCTGCTGGATCAACCGGACATTGGCTTCGACATTCAGGCCCATCGTCTTGGACCAGCCACTGAGGCGCATAGCGGCAACGGGCACGGAGAAACTATTGCCACCGGCGTTGTTCACCAAGATGTCCAACTTGCCCAGCGCCGCCACGGTCTCGGCCACGAGTCGCTCGGCGGCGCCTTCCTCGGTCACATCTGCAGCGAACGCAACGGCGCGGCCACCATCCGCGTTGATGCCATCGGCAACCTGCTGGATCGCATCCGGGGTGCGCGCAGCGAGGGCCACAGCACAGCCACGGGCCGCGTACTCCTGCGCAATAGCCTGACCGATCCCGCGCGATGCACCTGTGATGAGTGCCACCCGATCCTGCAGATCCTGCTCCGCCATAGTGCCTCCCTCGATGTCGAAGGCATCAGCATGGCAAGGCGGGGCCGCCTCGCGCAGCCGATCAGCTATCAACCACGGCCAAGGTGAGCGCGAAGTCCCCATCGGAGTACTGATCTTGCACCGTGGATCCCGCCGTCTGGAGTTCGGAACGCACCTGCTCCAGGGTGAACTTCGAGGACACCTCGATACGGATCTCCTCGTGCGCTGCGATACGACAGGGGGACGGACTTCCGTTGAGATCGATGAGCAGGTCACGTCGCGCTCGAAGCCGAAGGTCCATCCGCGCCTCGCGGGCATCCCACAGCGGCACGTAGTCGAAATCCTCGGCGGAGAGCTTTGATCCGCATTCGTCGTTGATGACTTGCACGACGTTGAGCAAGAAGGCCTCGGTGATGCCTTGGGAATCGAAGTAGGCGTCGATGATGCGGTCGACGTCCTTCACCAGATCCGTTCCCACGAGCAGGTAGTTGCCCGGACCTGCGGCGTGACCCATCCGACGCAGGAAGTCGATTCGCTCCATCGGGAACAAGTTCCCGATCGTGCCGCCTAGAAAGGACACGACCACCGGTGATTCGAGCTCCCCGATGGCCAGTTCATCCATGAAGTCGGCTTCCCGTGGTCCGATCGACAAGGACGGGTAGCGCAACTGCAACTCCCGCGCGGACTGCTCGAGCACTTCGACACTGATGTCCACCGGTACGTAGTAACCCAACGTCCCACCGGCCAACCCGGCATCGATCAGGATCCGGGACTTGTCCAAGACCCCCGCGCCAAGTTCCACGAGAGTGCGCATGCCGGTCGCATCGGCGATCTGCGCGGCGCTGGAGGACAACAAGGCGCGTTCGGCTTCGGTCGGGTAGTACTCCGGCAGCGTGGTGATCTGCTCGAACAGCCGTGATCCGCGTTCGTCGTATAGGACCCGCGGCGGCAGGGACTTGGGCATGCCGGTCAGACCGCGCACGATGACCTCAGCAAGCGGGGTGTTGGCCATACAGATCTTCGGGGCGTGGGACGTGGGGCTAGTCGACGGTCAGCGGGGTCCGTCAGCG
>CAZJYN010000026.1:0-19043 GCA_964550285.1 uncultured Rubrivirga sp. | reverse complement strand
GTCAGCGGGGTCCGTCAGCGAGCCGCACACCGGTGAAGGGCCACCGCGCCGATGCGGGGAAGAAGTTGCGGTAGGTCAGGCGGGCGTGGCCTCGCGGCGTGATGGACGCACCGCCGCGCAGCACCATCTGCCCGGACATGAACTTGCCGTTGTATTCCCCGATGGCACCGTGGGGGCTCTGGAATCCCGGGTAGGGCAAGTAGGCCGATGACGTCCACTGCCAGGCGGCATCGAATACCTGCGTGAGGGTCGCATCGCGGTCGTTCGGGCAGGCCGGCTCCGGATGGAATCCGGTGATGCCGCCGTCGGATCCGGGGGCGAGCACCCCGCATTCGCGTACCGCGTACTCCCATTCGAACTCCGTCGGCAAGCGCTTGCCGGCCCAGGTGGCGAAGGCATCGGCTTCGTAGTGACTGACATGCAGGACCGGTTCCTGCGGGCGCACCGGCCGCGTGCCGTGCAACGTGTGCTCGAGCCACCTGGTCCCATCCCACATCCAGTACAGCGGGGAATCCCAGCCCTCCGCGTTTACTCGACCCCAGCCGTCGGACAGCCACAACTCGTGGCGCTGGTAGCCACCATCGGCGATGAAATCCATCCATTCGCCGTTGGTGATGAGTCGATCCGCAACGCGGAATGGCTGCAGCAGCACCGGGTGGACGGGTGATTCGTTGTCGAAGGAGAAGCCACCGTGGTCGTGGCCGACCTCGACCACACCACCGTCGAACTCCAGCCAGCGCATCGGTGCGGCAGCGGTGCCCGCTCGCCTGGTTCCCGGATAGGCGACCGGTTCCAGCGGGTTTTGCGCCAACACGTGCTTGATGTCCATCAGCAGCAGTTCTTGGTGTTGGTTCTCGTGATGGAAACCGAGCTCGACAACCCGAGCAAGGCGCTCGAGCCTGGCGTCGTCGGAGTCCGCGATCAGGTTCAGCATCCGGTCGTCGACATGCGCGCGGTAGTCCCCGACCTCGTAGGCCCCCGGCCGGGAGATGAAGCCACGATTCGGCCGCGGGTACCGCGGGCCGACGGTTTCGTAGTAACTGTTGAACAGCGTCCAGTAGGTGTCCTGGAACGGTGCGAACTCAGGCTGGAATTCGGCTAGGGCGAAGGCCTCGAAGAACCACGTTACGTGCGCACGGTGCCATTTGGTCGGGCTCACATCGGCCATCGTCTGGACCGTTTGATCCTCAGGACTCAGCGGCGCGGCGAGATCCTCGGTGAGGTTGCGAACGGATCGATACTCCTGGGCTAGTTGCTCCGCCGCCCAGGATCCGACCGCCCCGAAGCCCGGATGCTGATCCAAGGTCTGCCCCATCGACATGGGTGCTGGCTGCTCTGCAGTGGGTGCCGACATCGTGCCTCGTGCTTCCCGTGGGGTCCCTACGGCAGGCGCCATCGCGCGCCGATCGTCAGGCTGCCGGATTCGACTCTAGCGACCCTGGCCCGGGCTGCGCACCCCCCATTAACCTTCGGGCATGAGCGACCCGCAGCCCACCGGCGCGATCTCGGCCCAGCCACTGGCCGAGTCCCGCGGCATGGACCATCCGGCCCGTACCGGGTTGATCGGAGCCGGCATCGTCCTCGGCCGCACCTTCCAGCCCAACCTGCTTACCCGCGGCACCACCGACCAAGCCGTGATCAGTGGGGCGAGCACTGCCCTGGCCTACGGGGTGTTCTCCTCGGCCGACGCCATCGTCGATGCCCTGGCATCGCGCATCAGCGGTCAACCCGATCCGGGCACCCGCCCTCGGCTAGCAGTTGCCACTGGCCTCGGCGCCGCCGGACTCGCAGCCTTCCTGGGGACCCACTGGCACGAACATGAGCCCAAGCCCCGTGCCCTAGTCCGACTCATCGGCCGGACCGCCGTCGTGGGGTCACTCGCGAGCGCCGCATCGTCCCTGACCAGCAGCCGCAGCACCGGGCGTAAATGGGGTGTAGCGGCAGCGGCGCTGGCAACCGCCGGTAGCTGGGCGCTGGTCTCCCCGTGGCGCGCGGCGCCCGGGTCGCTGATCCGTCAGGTCACCAACGACGACCCTTCGCCCGGGCAGAAGCGTTTCTTCGAGGACTCCGTGCGCGAGGTGGCGCCGGTGAAGATGGCCGCCATCGGGGCCGCGGTAGCTGGCGGGATGTACGGCATCTCGCGTACTGAGTCGCTGTTGACGCACGGGATGGCGCGTCTTGCCAGTGCCACGCTCGGCGGTAAGCCCGAGGACCATCGAGCCCTCGGGCGCATCACCGCCCTGGGCGTGAGCCTGGGCGTGGCCTATGCGGCACTGAACCAGGCGTCGGCCTTCTTGACCAAGGGCGGCGGTGCCGTGGAACCGGGCATGCACACTCCCCCCGATATCCCGGAGATCACCGGTTGCCCGGAATCGGGCCTGGACTGGCTCAAGCAGACCCGCGAGGGCGCACGCTGGTTGGCCGCGACCTTGCGGCCCACCGACATCGACTCGGCGATGGGCACCGACAACGCGCGCCAGCCGATCCGCGTCTACGGCAGTTTGGACGTGGCCGAGGATCCGCACGAACGGGTGGCGGTACTACTGCGCGAGATCGACCGCACCAAAGCGCTCGAGCGCAGCCACTTCGCTTTGTTCTCCCCCACCGGCTCGGGCTATGTGAACTATGTCGCCAGCGAGACCTTCGAATTCCTCACCGGCGGTGATTGCGCATCGGCGGCGATCCAGTACTCCGTGCTGCCGTCGAGCTTCTCCCTGGGCGATGTCTCGACCGGAGTGGATCAAACCCGCATGGTGATCGACGGCATCACCAAAAGGCTCCTGGACATCGCACCCGAGCGCCGACCGATGTTCTACCTGTTCGGTGAGAGCCTGGGATCCCAGGTGAGCGAGGGCATGTTCGAGGGCACCTGGACCTACGGCCTACCTGGAGCGAAGGTCGATCACGCGCTGTGGATCGGCACGCCGTCGGCCACCACATGGCGCAAGCAGCTGTGGGGCGATCGCTCTATCGAGCAAGCACCGGACGTGGGCCCCGATCACATCTACCTGCCCCGCACTATCCGCGACTGGATCGAGTTGCCTGCAGATCAGCGCGAGCAGATCCACTACCTGCTGTTGCAAAACGGCGATGACCCAATCCCCAAGTTCGGCTCGCAGTTGATCTGGCGCAAGCCGGATTGGCTGGGCCCACACCGACCCATCGGCGCCCCGCGGAACACCCAGTGGGTCCCCGGCGCCACATTCTTGATGACGTTCGTGGACATGCTCAACGCACTGACGCCCACCCCCGGCGTGTTCGCGCAGGGCGGCCACGATTACCGGGAAGTACTGCCCCAGGCCATCAGCGAGACCTGGCGGTTGCCCGCCACCGACGAACAGATGGAACGCATCAACACGGTGATGCGCCAGCGCGAACTGGCATGGGCGCTGTTCCGTGACTGGTCGAACGCCTTGGCCAAACCCGACGACAAGCGCGAGGGCGAGAAGACGAAGGTGCTCAAGAAGGCCTCGGAGTACGTCGGATATCCGGTCGACGAGGCAGCGCTCATCGAACTCGTGCGGCGGGTGCTACCCGTCCGCGCCGACCTGCTCGCACACCACTAACGCATCCACGGCCACCGCGCCGTTGGGGCCCAGGATCAGCGGATTGATGTCGGCCTCGACGATGCTGGGATGGTCGACGGCGATGCGGGAGAGCACGAGCACCGTGTAGACGATGGCATCGAAGGTCTCCTCGTTGGTGAGTTTGGCCAGCCCGGGGGCCTTACTCACGAGCCGCACCGCCTGATCGTGGGTGACGGGTGCGAGCGAGGTTGCAGTCAACGACAGCGCCTCGGCGTAGCGCCCGCCGATGCCGACGGCGATCACCGGCCCGTAGTGCGGGTCCCTCGTCATCCCGCAGATCACCTCCGGCCCGGCAGCGATCTCCTGCGCGACGAGAACCGAACCACCGAAGGCCTGGGTCGCCACCGAGACTTCCTCGGCGGAGTTCAAGCCCAGCGCCACCCCGCCGACGCTGGCCTTGTGGGCGGGCCCGTTCATCTTCACCACCACGGGAAAACCGAGATCCTGCGCTGCGGCGACCGCGGCCTCGGATCCTTCCGCGAGCCGGCGATCGGCCATCGGGATGCCGTAGCGCTCCATCACCTCAGCCGACTCATGTTCGCTCAACGCACCCGGGCGCAGCAGATCGGACAGATCGACTTCCTCGTGCGGATCGAGGTCCTTGCTGGTGAACGGGTGCCAGGTCGACACCGCCGCGAGCGCCTCGACCGAAGCCCGCGTTCCCCGCAACAGCGCGACCCCGTTGGACGCCGCGAAGTTCGCGATGCGTCGCGGCGGATCGGTGACGTGCACGGTGGTCACGGCCGGGAAGATCCGGCGGTCCTTCGTGGCTTCGGCCAGACCACGCACGATCGCCAAACACCAATCGTTCTCGGCGTCGCCGCGGTACTGGGTGATGTCCACCTGCGCGAGCAGGATGTCGAACTCACCCGACAGGGCCATCAGTTCCAAGGACTCCGGGAAGACGACCTCGGCATCGTCGACCATCCAGGCATCGAGCGGATTTTGCGGATTCAAGAAATTCGGGAACCGCTCTTGCAGCGATGCCACCAGTTCATAGGGCATCGGCGGGAATTCCAACCCGGTCGGTTCGGCGGCGTCGGCGAGCATTCCGCACTCGCCACCGGATTCGGAGATCGCACCCAGCCGGATTCCGATCGGCCATTTCGGTTGCCCGAGGATCTCCAGCGCCTCCATGAACGTGGAGGTGTCGGTGACCTCGATCCCGCCGTGGTGGTGGACGAAGTTCGTGAAGGCTTTCGCCGATCCGACCATCGCCCCGGTGTGCGCCAAGGCCGCCTGCGCCGCGACCCGCGATCGCCCCACCTTCATGCACACGACCGGCTTGCCGGCCTCCGCGCACGCGCGCAGCCCGTCGGCGAAGGCTTCGGGACGGCGCACGGTCTCCACGAACAGCCCGATGGCCTTGGTTTCCTCGTCCTCGGCTAGTCCCATCAGCAAATCGGCTGCGTCGCGGTTGCCTTCTGAGCCCGTGGAGAACACGGCTCGGAACCCGATGCGCGGCCCGCAGTTCAACATGGCATCGGCGATCGAGCCGGATTGAGCGATGACCGAGACATGCCCGCGCCGAAAGGACTTCGGGACGTTGGCCACCCACATCGAGCCACCGTGCGGAACCGCCATGCCCATGCAGTTGGGCCCGAGGATGGCGGCGTCGTAGGAGTCGGCGAGTTCGAGGATCTGCGGCACGAGATCGGCGGCCCGCGAACCGGCCTCCGCCCCGAGTCCGGGGATCACGAACGCTCGGATGCCGAACTCGAGCGCTTCGCGCATCACCTCCACGATCGCCTCGTGGCCGACGAGCATGAATCCGCAGTCGGGAACTTCGGGCAGTTCGCGCACCGACCGGTAAACATCCTCACCGAGGATGGATTCACCAGAGGGGTGCACCAAGAACGCCTGGCTGCGCCCGGCGATGGCTTCGGCCACGACCGCTGAGCGCCGGGCGCTGGCCCCGACGACCACGATCGAGTCCTGGTCGATCAAGCCGCGGACGCTGCGGTGCGCCGCCCGCTCGGGTACCGGGATCAGGGTGTCTTCGTCGGTGCGCACGTCCAAAGTGCTCATGGTGCCTCCCGCGGAACGAACGATGATGAAGGAATCGGCTGAGCCGGCTCAGTCGGCTGGTTCGGCTGGTTCGGCTGAGCTGGTTAAACACGCCGATATGCGATGGGTGCGAGGTGAGGTGAGAGGCACCGGCGAAGGGCTGGGTACGGACGACGCTGCTGGGAGTGAGCCGGCGGGGAAACGCTAGTTGCGATTCGGGTCGTGCACAAGTGCGCGCGTCCACTAGCGTTTCGGGCATGCACGCTATCTACGCCGCAGGCATCGACCGTGAAAACCCGCTTTCCGTACTGGGGATCGGCGAAATCGAACCCAAACCCACACCCGAGGACTGGGTCGATGTCGACGTCAAGGCGATGAGTCTGAACCATCACGATGTCTGGGCGCTCAAGGGCCAAGCGCTGCGTGAGGAACAGGTGCCGATGATCTTGGGCACGGATGCTGCTGGAATCGGGCCGGACGGGACACCGGTCGTGGTGCATGCGGTGATCGGCACCCCGGTTCGCGGAGACGAGACGCTCGACCCCAAGCGCTCGCTGCTCAGCGAGGTCTATCCAGGCACCTTCGCCGAGAAGGTGCGCGTGCCGGCCACCAACTTGATCCCGCTGCCCGAAGGAATGGGATTCGCCGAAGCTTCCTGCCTGCCGACCGCCTACCTCACCGCTTACCGGATGCTGGCCACCAAATCCGCGACGAACGCCGGCGATACCGTCTTGATCCAAGGTGCCGGCGGCGGCGTCGCGACAGCCGCGGTCGTGCTCGGCAAGGCCATGGGCTTGCGGGTGTGGGTGACCTCCCGGGATGCAGCCAAGGGTGAGTGGGCCGTCAGTATCGGTGCAGATGAGGCCTTCGAGGTCGGTGCGCGGCTGCCCGACAAGGTCGACGCCGTCATCGAAACGGTCGGTGAAGCCACCTGGGATCACTCGCTGAAATCGCTGCGCCCCGGTGGCACCATCGTCGTCTCCGGTGCCACCTCCGGCGCGATGCCACCATCGCAACTGAACCGAGTGTTCTTCCTGCAGTTGCAGATCGTGGGTTCCACGATGGGAACCGCCGAGGAGTTCCACCGGCTGCTCGCGCTGCTCGCCGAGTCCGGGGTGCAGCCGATCATCGACCGCACCCTTGCCATGGACGACGCGCGAGAAGGCTTCGCCGCGATGATCGACGGCACGCTGCGCGGCAAGATCGTGATGACGCGCTAGCCATGCACGTCGGTCAGTACCGGGTCCGCTACCGCGATGTGTACTCCGCTGGGATCGTGCTGAACTCCAGGTTCTTGGACATGTGCGATGAAGCGTTCACGGAGTACTTCCGCGCACTCGGGTTCGCGCCCAGCGACCTCTACGCCGCGCCTTACAACGGCGCTTTGGCCCACATGGACGCGACCTTCCACGACAGCGCAGCCATCGACGATGTCCTCGATTTCGACGTGCGATGCGACAAGGTCGGCAATTCCAGCGTGATCTTGACCTACACCATCACCCGTGCCGGTGCATCGGTCTTCACCGGCACTGCCCGCTACGTCAACGTCGACGACGACGGCACACCCACCCCGGTGCCCGAGGCCATCCGCTCAGCGCTCGAGGCCCACTAGCCGCGCACCACGATCTCGCCGCCGAGTTCCTCCGGCTCATCGTCCACCATTTCGGCCGGGAAGCCCGGAGCGAGGACCTCGATCCCATACTCGTCCTCGAGGCGACGGATGATGTTCGGTGACCACTCGCGGGATCCGTATCGATCGATTCCGTCGTCGAAGATGCCCGCCACGAGTGAGGCCAATTCCAACTCCATGCCGGCTTGCTGGGCCATCGCGATGAACAGCCCGACGTCCTTCTTGACCAGATCCATCGTGAAGTTGATATCCCGCGAGCCGTTCAAGATCACTTGGGATTCGGTTTCGTGGACGAAGGAGGTGCCCGACGACGCCGCGATCGCCTCGTAGGCGACACCGAGGTCGAGGCCGGCCTTCGCGCAGGCAGCGAGCGCCTCACTGACGGCCACCAGGTTCGCCGTGGCGAGGTAGTTGGTGACCACCTTCAACTTCGAGGCACTTCCGAGCTCGCCGGTGTGCAGGACACGACGACCCAGGATGGATAGCAGCGGCAGTAGCCGCTCGAAAGTCTCGCGATCGCATCCGGCGAAGATCGAGATGTTGCCGGTTGCCGCCCGGTGGCAACCGCCGGAGACGGGGCAATCCGCGGCCGTGGCACCACGTTCGACCACCGAGGTGGCAAGGCGCACCACTTCCTGTGCGTCCGTCGTACTCATCTCCACCCATACCGAGCCGGGCTGCAATCCCGCGAGCACGCCCTCCGGTGACTCCATCACCTCGGCCACCACGGCGGGGGACGGCAGGCACGTGATGATCACCTCGCACGAACGCGCGAGGTCGGCCGGTGAATCCGCGGCCTGGGCCCCGGCCTCGAGCAGGGGTTCCATGGCAGCCGGATCTAGGTCGAGCACGACAGTAGGGACACCGCCTCGCAGCAAGGTGCCAGCGAGCTTCGCGCCGACATTGCCCAAACCGATGAAACCGACCTTCGCCATCGCCCCTCCCGGGCTCGCGCCGCCCCGGCGGCGGCTCTCGGCAGGGAGTCTGGCAGCCACGGCGTGCGTATGCTGGAGGCGCCCGGCCGCCAGCGCCGGGCTCGACTTCGCGGAGGCGATACCTGCCATGCAGGAGGCAGAAGGCCAACTCGTCGTGGTGGCCAACCGGCTGCCGGTAGAGCCCGTCTACCTCCACGGGGACCCAGATGAGGAGATCATCGGCTGGCGGCTGGCCCCCGGCGGCCTGGTCAGCGCCCTGGAATCGGTGCTGCGTACCCAAGATGCGATCTGGATCGGTGCCGGCGACCAACTGCCGGAGGTCGAGCCCGGATCGCTGCGACTCGAAGCCGTGGCGATCGACCCCGACGATGCCGACGATTACTACGAGGGGTTCTCCAACTCCGCCATCTGGCCGCTCTACCACGACGCCATCGTCACGCCGGCCTATCACCGTCATCACTTCCGCGCCTACGAGCGGGTGAACCGGGCGTTCGCGCAGCGGGTCGCCGAAGTCGCCGCGCCGGGTGCGACCGTGTGGGTGCACGATTACCAACTGCAGTTGGTGCCCGGCATGCTGCGTGAACTGCGCCCGGATGTGAACATCGGCTTCTTCTTGCACATCCCCTTTCCACCTAGTGCCCTGTTCGCGCAATTACCGTGGCGCCGCCGCATCCTGGAGGGCCTGCTGGGTTCTGACCTGATCGGTTTCCACACCCACGACGACGCTCGCGCCTTCGTGTATTCCTGCGAGCGGTTCCTCGGTCTCACCGCGCACGAGGGCACGGTGCGCTGGCAGGGTCGACGTGTCGCGATCGGGGCCTTTCCCATCGGGATAGACGCCGAGGGCTTCGCGCGCACCGCCAGCGATCCAGCGGTCATCGAGCGGGCCGCGCAGATCCGGGAGGAAATGGGCAACCCGAAGACGCTTCTGCTCGGCGTGGATCGCTTGGACTACACCAAGGGCATCGACATCCGCTTGAAGGCCTTCGCCGAACTGCTGCAGGACGAACGGCTCGATCCGGCGAGCACCGTGTTCGCGCAGGTAGCCGTGCCCTCACGGGAGACCATCTCGCAGTACCAGCAAATCCGCGATGAGATCGAACTCCTCGTGGGTCGGTTCAACGGTGCGCTCTCCACTTTCGGCGCCACTCCGATCCACTATTTGCGACGAGTGCTCGAGCGCGAAGAACTCATTGCGCTATACCTGGCCGCAGACGTCATGCTGGTCACTCCGCTGCGCGATGGCATGAATCTGGTGTGCAAGGAGTACGTGGCATGCCGCAACGACGACACCGGAGCCGTTGTCCTCAGCGAGTTCACCGGAGCGGCACGTGAGTTGACGCAGGCCTACCTGGTCAACCCTTACGACACCACCGGAGTCAGCGAGGCCATCGTGCAAGCTATCGAGGCGGATCCGGCGGAACTTCAATCGCGGATGATCGCGTTGCGCGCGGCGGTATTCGACACGGACGCAAAGGCCTGGGCCGAGGAGTTCTTGCACACGCTGCAAACCGGGCTCGCGAGCACCACCGCCGCGGTCGCCGATGATCGCGACCAAGCCAAGTTGCCGCTCGAGCAACTTGCGCAGGCGCGGCACCTGTTGGTGTGCGTCGACTACGACGGCACGATCTCCCCGATCGTCGCCGACCCCCAGGCCGCACGCCCACTGCCCGAGGCGGTGCAGGCGCTGCAAGCCCTCGCCGCCCTCCCACAGACGAGCGTGGTGGTCGTATCGGGGCGCGCCTTGGAGAACTTGCGCGAAGTGGCGAACCTGCCGACGGATATCCACCTCGTCGGCAGCCATGGAGCCGAGGTCGATGCACCCCTCGAGCTCGATCCGGCCCAGCAGCGCCTACTCGAGCAGTGCACCACGGCTGCGGAGGAACTCCTAGCGGGCGTCCCCGGCGCGCATATCGAGACCAAGCCCGGCAGCATCGCGATCCACGTGCGCCGCTGCGAACCGAAGGCGGGCGCGGAGTTGATCCGCGCAGTGGTGATGGGTCCGGGTCGCTACCCGGGTGTGCTCGGCCGGCACGGCAAGGAAGTCATCGAGCTCAGCGTGGCGCATGCCCAAAAGTCCGACGCGGTTCGCGCACTACGCCAACGTTTCGATGCCTCGACGGTGCTGTTCGTCGGCGACGACCTGACCGATGAGTCGGTCTTCGCCGATCTCAGCGGTCACGATGTCGGCATCAAGGTCGGTGCCGGTGATTCGGCCGCGCTATGGCGAGTGGAGGCGCCCACTGACGTCGCACTGCTGTTGGCCCGGTTAGCGCAAGAGCGGGCCGCGTCTTTCTAGGCGTCGGTGCGCACGAACTTCACATACGAGATCGCCGTCAAGACTCCAGCGGCTAGGACCAGCGGCACGATCAAGGTCGGCTCCCCTGTCTGCACCCAGCCGAAGCCCTGACTGATCGGCAGCCATTCGACGATCACCGGAATCCGGTCGACCAAGAACAATGCGATCAGGTTCTCCAGCACCAGACCCCAGACCAGCACTCCGGCGATGCCGGCACCCATGTTGCGGGTGAGCGCGGTGATGGCGGCGACCAGCAGCCCCCACAGCACGATGAAGCCCGCCTCACGAACCGCCACGCCCGCGATGGATGACAATCCGGTGATCTCCGCGTAGTCGAAGAACATCGATCCAGCCCAAGCGATTACCGCGACTCCGGCCACGGTTATCAGCGTCGCGAGGAAGGCGATCACCGCAGGCACGATCAACTTGGCAGCGAATAGCCGTGAACGCTGCGGGTATTCCGAGAGCGCCAAGCGCATCGTGCCGTCCCGGTACTCGTGGCCGAATGCTTGGGCGAAGGGAATGGTCAAGAACACGGCCGAAATCGGAGTGAAGACCTGGCTGACGAAATCACTGATGTCCACGTCATCGCCAGTTGCGCCCATGCCAACGAACAGGGCCGAAGCGGCCCACGCCACCGCGGCCCCTATCAACGGGAAGACGTACGTCGATTTCAGCGTGGCGGCTCGCACGCGCTCGTAGGCCAAGACCCGGCTCATGCGGCCCCGCCTGTCCTAAAGCCCTGCTCGGAGTCGGTTAGTTCCAAGAAGACGCTCTCCAGCGATGCCTGGTGTTGCGACAGTTCCAGGATCGGCACGCTGATCTCGAAGGCGATACGCCCGATCTGCTCGGTGGTCGCACCCTTCACCGACAAATCGTCCTCGCCTACTGCCACCTCGAATCCGCGATCTGTGAGCGCAGTGCGCAAGGCGGGCACCGATTCGCTGTCGGTTCGCACGCTCACCGACGAACCATCCGCGCGAGCCACTAGCGCCGCCATGGAATCGTCGGCGATCAACCGCCCCTTGGCGATGACCACTACCCGCTCGGCCATCAACTGCATCTCCGAGAGCAGGTGGCTGGAGACGAGCACCGCGTTGCCCTGGGCCGCGTAGTCACGAAGGTAGTCGCGCAGCCAATGGATGGATTGCGGATCGAGTCCGTTGGCCGGTTCGTCCAAGATGAGGTTTCGCGGCTGCGCCAAGATCGCGCCGGCGAGTCCGAGCCGCTGGGCCATGCCGAGGGAGAAGGCTCCCGGCCCCTTCTTCGCCACACTCGCCAAGCCAAGTTCCTCGATGACCTCATCCACGCGCGCGTTGGGCACCCGCGCCTCCTGGGCGAGCATCCGCAGATGGTTGCGAGCAGAGCGCTTCGGGTGGAAGCTCTTGGCATCGAGGTGCGCACCTACGGTGCGACTCGTCGAATCCACCTTCCGCAATGACGCACCGTCGTAGTGCGTTTCACCCGAGCCGAAGTCCAAGCCCAGCATCAAGCGCATCGAAGTGGACTTCCCCGATCCGTTGGGGCCCAAGAAGCCCGTCACTTGCCCATCGGGGACCTCGAAGGACAAATCGTCCACGGCCACGGTGGATCCATAGGCCTTGCGAAGGCCCTCCACCGCGATCATCGAGCAAACCTTCCCACCGACATCACCTCACAACCCTGCCAGCCGCAACGTCGAATTCAGGCCCTAGGTGCGGATATCCCTATCCGAGTACAGCCGATACAAGATCCATCTCAGGTCGCGATCTGCTCGAGTGAACGTCGACGGGTCGCGGAGACGAACAGCAGCAACAAAACGACGACCACTCCACTGAGCGCCATGGAGCCGAACGCCATCGGGATCGCGAATCCCACCAGGACCAGCGGCGCGGCGGCACCTCCGAGGTGTCCGATGCCGTCGGTGAAGGCCATCCCCCAGGGGCGCACCCGGGAGGGCACGTGTTCGGCGGTGAAGGCGTAGAAGGTCGGTACTCCGAAGCCGATGGTGAGGGCGGCAACGAAACCCAGCACGGTGATCGCAGTGCCGGTCGCCAAAGCGGCGATCCCCCCGAGAGCCAACGCCCAAATCGAGAAGTTGGCTACCAGGAGCCATTTTCGTTCGAACCGATCGGCAACCAGGTAGGCGATCACCGCGCCGAGGACCAGTCCCAGATTCGCGATCGCGATGAACCCCAGGGAGGCCACGAGATCGAAGCCGTTGTTCGTCAAGACGGTGGGCGCGACCACCAGCCACCCGTAGTTTCCGAAGTAGTAGGCGATCCAGGCAATGGACAGCACAGCAAGCACCAGCGGTCGCCACCGTGCGGGGCTGGCATCGCCTGCCAGCGGAACCACCGGCGGCAATTCGCCCACTTTCGCTCGCACTCGCTGCTCGGCCTCACTCACCAGCGCCTCGAGTTGCTCGTCTTGGCCCTTCATCTGCAGCATGCGCGGAGATGGGGGCAGGTGCCGGCGGGTGAGTACGAGTACCACGGCCCCCAGCGCGCCGAAACCGAACAGGACCCGCCAGCCCCAGTCCCCGATCGGCAATAGCCAGGCGGACAAGAACGGGACGATCGCGATACCCGCGTACCCGCACACGGTCGTGAATCCCGTTATCCGGCCGCGCATCCGCGACGGTGAGATCTCCGCGATGTACGTCACCACGATCGCGATATCCGCTCCAGTGCCCAGACCCGCCAGGAAACGTGCGAACAGCAACACCCAAAAGGACGGCGCCACGGCGGACACGACCATGCCGATACTGAAGACGAACAGGGCAAGTTGCAAAGTGCGGACCCGGCTGTAGCGCGCAGCCATCCAGGCGCCGAGGAATTCCCCTAGGACCAGCCCGATGAGGTTGGCCGTCACGATCCATGCCATGTGACTCGAGGACTCACCGAACTGTTTGCCGATCACCGGCAGTGCGCCACCGACTACGACGATGTCGTAGAAGCCGAAGAAGAACGATCCGCCGAGATTGAGCAGGAGTAGCCGTTGCCAGGGCCACCGAGGCAACCTGTCTAGGCGCTCGAGTGGATCGGCGGTCACGAGGAGGAAGTTAGGTCAATTCGCCGTGCCCGGCATCTAGTTCAGGCGGAAAGGCGGGTACTTATCCGTCGCCAACAGGAAGGCATAGGCCTGAACTCGCCACGACCAACGAAGCACTCCGACCACGAAGTCGAACAGTCCACGCGGGTATCGCCCGACGAAGACGATCGCGAACCACCCGATGACCGTCACGACGAAGGCCGCGATGAACAAGAAGAACAAGATGAAGTAGTGCGGGATAGCCAGGAACCACTTCACCAGCGGCATGCCCCGCTTCAGGTCGGACTGTGCGTCCGGATACGGCACATCGAGGTGCAGGTTCTGCTCCTCGTCGGCGGAGGGGTACCTGTCGGTCAGCAGCAGCACGTAGACGACCACGCGGGTGGCGAAGCGAGTGAGCGCGAGATAGAAATCGAACCACCACTTCGGGTACTTCTTACGGAACAAGATCAACAGCAATGTCACCAAGAACAGCGATCCCGCGATACCGGCACCGGCATTCGTGGTGGTGCTGATGATCTGGCCGTCTTGGTTGACGGTCGTGATGATCGACTCGCCACCGGAGGTGAGGATCCCCAGGATGATCGCTATCGGGATCACCAGGATCAACCGGAAGATCGTGGTGACCCTGCTGAGCTTGTCCTGGTAGTCGAGTTCCAAGGTTGCCGGATAGCCAGGCGCACCAGCACCTGGCTGGGTGGTCGAACCGGCCGTTGGATCGGAATTTTCCGTCATCGCATACTCCCGAGAAAGCGGCGGTTGCCCACCGAACGAAGCGGACCTTACACAGTTCCGGAGTTAACGACGATTTTGCCCGACTCATCGACTTGCAAGGACAAGGCGCGGTCTTGTTCGGCCGAGCCCACCCGGATCCGGCCATCGGCGATCGCTCGCGTGAAGTCCGCGAAATCGGCACGTACTTGCCTTGCGTAGGAGAAGCCGAAGCCGACCATCGCCTCGTCGAACTTCGAACTGTTGCCGAGGTAGCCGGCGATGGCGATGGGATCGCCCGCGCGAGCGTGGGCTCGAGCCAGCGCCCTTCCACACAGCAGCGCGTAGTCCCCGAGCACCTTGGGTTTCATCCGGGCGATGTCCGGGGAGTACTTCTTGTCCCGGAGTTGACGCAGGTAGAACGACCGGCCGGCTGGGGATGTGACCCAACCCAGCAGAGGATCCGACGCCGCCTGCATCAACTGCTGCCCCACCACTACTCGTTGACCGTGCTCTGAGTAGACCGAAGCGCCGCTGTAGGGCTCCAGTGCGCTGGACACCGCCTGCTTGGCCTGCAAGACGAGCAGGTCGTTGGCATCTCGTCCTTGCAGGAGCACGACCACGGCAAGCAGGCCGACACTGCCGACACCCACCACCTTGTGGCCGATGTCGATGAGGTGGTAGCGCTCGAGCAGCCGAACACGATCGGGAGGCAGAGTCTCCTGGTAGGAGGCGAGGATCTCGGTTACGGCGTGCGCCACTCCCCCTTCGAGGGCCAACGGCAAGATCAGCGGCGGCTGGTCGATGAGTTGGCGTCTCCCGCCGCGCAACACCGTCATCTTGTCGAGCGCGGACCACGCATCTCGGGTTTCAGCCTTCGCCACCGCCTGGCGCATCGTGCTACGTGCCGATTTGCCTTCCGCTTGCGCCCACTTGGACAAGGCCCCGACGTCGATCCGCGCGTACCAGTTGTCGAGGTTGTCCTGCTGCGCGTGGATCGCCATCTGCTCGCGATAGCCGCGCACGCTCGCTGCAACGATCTGCCGGGCCTTGAAATCCGAGGCACCGTTCTCCCAACAGGCGAGTACCAGCGAGGCAGCAAGCCGCATCACGTCCCATTCGAAGGGGCCGGGGCTCGTCTCGTCGAAATCGTTGACGTCGAACACGATGCTGCGATCGGGCGCGGCGAATAGGCCGAAGTTCGCAACATGCGCGTCCCCGCACAGCCACGTGACCAGACCGGTCGTAGGCACGGTCCCGAGATCCGCGGCCATGATGGCGGCCGACCCCCGATAGAAGGCGAAGGCAGAAGCCGCCATGCGGCGATGACGCAGCGGCGTCAAGGCCATCTCCCGATCCAGTTCCTGGGCTAGCAGCACCTCGACCGGATCCTTGCGCCCAGCCGCGGGCGTGAAGTCGGCCAAGCCCGAGCGTGGACGGGTCGCTCTCGCTGCCCGCCCGAGTTCGCGCCGCTCCCGGACGGTGCTCATCGCAGCCTGACCATGGGCCAACCGTAAAGCGGCCAGGACCCGCGCGGAGTTCGATGGACCGGTCAACTCGATCCACTGGTCAACTTGATCGAGTCCAGATTTTGACATAGTCTGACGGGGTGTCGGAAACCGATGTCGAGCTACTGCGCGAGCGAGGCCTGCACGTCACCCCCCAGCGCCTAGCTGTGCTCGGCGCGGTCACCTCCCACCCGCACATCACCGCCGATTCGGCGCTCGAGCAGGTACGGACGAGCATCGGCTCCATCTCACGTCAGGCGGTCTACGACTGCCTGTCGGCCCTCGTCGAAGCGGACATCGTTCGCCGGATCGAACCCGCAGGTTCACCTGCTCGCTACGAAACCCGGGTCGGCGACAACCATCATCATGTGGTGTGCCGCAGTTGTGGTGCACTCGCCGATGTCGACTGTGCAGTGGGCGACACCCCGTGCTTGACCGCAGCGGACGATCAAGGTTTCGTTATCGACGAAGCCGAGGTCGTCTACTGGGGAACGTGCCCGCAGTGCCGAAACGAGCAGACGCTCCGGCAAGACACGAATGAAGCCAACAAGAACCAACCCAGCAAAGCGTCCACGTTCCACCCGGAACTGTCGCAAAAGTAATCACCACCACAAGGAGAGGTACGCATGGCAAACGAGAGCAAGTGCCCGGTCGACCACGGTTCGGTCGGCGTTGGCACCCAGCCCGAAGACTGGTGGCCCAACCAGCTGAACTTGAAGGTCCTAGAGCAAAACCCACCGGTTGCGAACCCGATGGGCGAGGACTTCGACTACGCCGAGGCGTTCGCCTCCCTCGACCTCGCCGCAGTGAAAGCCGACCTGCGCACATTGATGACCGACTCCCAGGACTGGTGGCCCGCTGACTACGGCCACTACGGCCCGCTGTTCATCCGGATGGCCTGGCACAGCGCCGGCACCTACCGGGTTAGCGATGGTCGCGGCGGCGGTGGCGCCGGCATGCAGCGCTTCGCCCCGATCAACTCCTGGCCGGACAACGCGAACCTGGACAAGGCGCGTCGGCTGCTGTGGCCCATCAAGGCCAAGTACGGCAAGGCCCTGTCTTGGGCGGATCTGTTCATCCTGACCGGCAACGTGGCCATGGAATCGATGGGCTTCGACACCTTCGGCTTCGGCGGCGGACGTGCGGATGTCTACGAGCCGGACGAGACCTACTGGGGCTCGGAGACCGAATGGCTCGCCGATGAGCGCTACAGCGGTGATCGCGACCTGGAGAACCCGCTTGCCGCGGTGCAGATGGGTCTGATCTACGTCAACCCCGAGGGTCCGAACGGCACGCCCGACCCGATGGCCTCCGCCCGAGACATCCGCGAGACCTTCGCGCGCATGGCGATGAACGACTACGAGACCGTGGCGCTCACCGCAGGCGGCCACACCTTCGGCAAGATGCACGGCGCCGGCGACGTCGAGAAGTACGTCGGCCCGGAGCCGGAAGGCGCACCGCTGCAGGACATGGGCCTGGGCTGGATGTCCAGCTACGGCACCGGCAACGCGGACTACACGATCAGTTCCGGGCTCGAGGGTGCTTGGACTCCCACCCCCACCACCTGGGATATGTCCTACCTGGAGACGCTGTTCAAGTACGACTGGCAGCTGACCAAGAGCCCCTCGGGTGGACAGCAGTGGATTCCCACCGATCCGGAGGCCGCGAAGCTCGTACCGGACGCCTTCGATCCGGACAAGACCCACGCACCGGTGATGACCACAGCGGACCTCGCTATGAAGGTCGACCCGATCTACGAGCCGATCTCCCGGCACTTCCTGGAGAACCCGGATGAGTTCGCCGACGCCTTCGCGCGTGCGTGGTTCAAGCTCACCCACCGCGACATGGGACCGAAGTCCCGCTACCTCGGCCCGGAGGTTCCTGCCGAGGACCTGATCTGGCAGGACCCGGTTCCGGCCGTGACCGGCGCACTCGTCGGTGATGCGGACATCACAGCACTGAAAGACAAGGTGCTGGCCTCCGGTCTCACCGTCTCCGAGCTGGTCTCCACCGCGTGGGCTTCGGCGTCCACGTTCCGTGGAACCGACAAGCGCGGCGGCGCCAACGGTGCGCGCATCCGCCTCGAGCCGCAGCGCGGCTGGGCGGTGAACAACCCCGATCAGCTCGACAAGGTGCTGACGACCCTCGAGGGAATCGCCACGGAATTCAACTCCGCTGGCGGTGCGCACATCTCGATGGCCGACCTGATCGTGCTGGCGGGTGCCGCGGGCGTGGAGAAGGCCGCGAAGGATGCCGGTCACTCGGTGAGCGTCCCCTTCACCCCGGGCCGCACGGATGCCACCCAGGAGATGACGGACGTGGAGTCCTTCACCGTCTTGGAGCCGCTGGCCGATGGCGTGCGGAACTACGTCACCAAGGGTCAAGTGCGCCCAGCCGAGCAGCTGATGGTCGACAAGGCGAACCTGATGACGCTCTCAGCTCCCGAGATGACCGTGCTCACCGCAGGCATGCGGGTGCTCGGCACCAACTACGACGGATCCGAGGTAGGAGTGCTGACCACCCAGCCGGGCAAGCTCACCAACGACTACTTCGTGAACATCTTGGACATGGGCACGGATTGGGCGCCGGCGAACGACACCCAGACCCTCTTCGAGGGCAAGGATCGTGCGTCCGGTCAGGTCAAGTGGACTGCGAGCCGCATGGACTTGGTCTTCGGTTCGAACTCCCAGCTGCGCAGCATCGCCGAGGTCTACGGAGCCTCGGACGCCCAGGAGAAGTTCGTCAAGGACTTCGTCACCGCTTGGGACAAGGTCATGATGCTGGATCGTTTCGACGTGAAGTAGTCGACAGACGGCACGACGATGTGGGGCCGGGCGGATTCCGTGGAATCCACTCGGCCCCGCGTCGTTGCTGCTCCAGTCAACGAAGGGGCTGCGAGCGGCGAATTGCCCACAGTGAGACCAGACCGGAGGTAACGAGCACGATGGCGCCACCTACGGCGAAGGCGATCGTGCGGTCTTCCGAGTTGACCTGAGCCGTGGCGAAAGCCGCGCCCGGTACGTCGACGGTCACCAGCAGGCCTACATGGTCCGTTGGCAGGCAGAACGCCTCGCCTAGTTCCACCCCCATCGCTGCGGCCGCCCGCTGGGCGTTTTCCTCCTGCTCGGCACTTGTGCACCGCCACATGTCCGGTCCCTGCGGCCAGGTATCGGCGATCAATGACGCCTGCTCCACTTCCGGGCCGTTCTTGGTGAATACGTAGTCCAACCGATCGGTGTACCCGTAAGGATTGCCCTGCGCGGCAGCCAATCGCTTCAGATCGGGGCCGGCGAGCAACGCGCTCGCGCCCCAGGTCGCATTCGCCGGATCCAA
>CAZJYN010000025.1:0-20984 GCA_964550285.1 uncultured Rubrivirga sp. | reverse complement strand
ATGCGAACGGCGGCGTCGGATGACGCCGCCGTTGCGGAGGTTGCGGAGGTTGCGGAGATACTGACGCAGTTGCGTCGTTCGCTGCCGTGAACTACTCGCGACCGGAGAGGATCGCGAACAGCCGCAGGAACTCCAGGTAGATCCACACCAAGGTGACCAGGAGACCGAAGGCCATCCGCCAGGACTCCTTCTCCGGCAGACCGGCAGCCACGCCCTGCTTGATCGCCTCGAAGTCCAGTGCCAGGAAGAAGGACGCGATGCCGACGCCAGCGAGTGAGATGAGGATCCCGATGCCGTCGACGCCGTAGAAGCCCCAGCCGCCACCGACGCCCATGAAGCTGGCGACGAGGGATGCCATCGCGAGCACCAGGTAGGACACAGCGGCGACCATCAGGATCTGGGTGAAACGCTTGGTGACCTTGATGACGCCGGTCAAGTAGAGCGTGAGCATGACGCCGAAGGTGGTCATGGTGGCAACGACGGCCTGCAGGACGATGCCGTCCCAGCCGTTGACCACGGCGTAGGAGTTGTACCAATTGCTGATGCCACCGAGCATCAGCCCCTCGACCACGGCGAAGACCACCATCAGCGCCGGGGAGACGTTCTTCTTCAGCGCGTTGACGAAGCCCAGGGCGATCGCACCGATGAAGATCGGCAGCATCAGGGCCGGCACGGCGGTGATCAGGTTCCAGCCCACGAACGCGAACGCGACCACCAGGCCGAACATGATCGCGGACTTCATGACAACGTCGTTAAGCGTGACGCGGACACCACCGCCTGCGGTGACCGTGTCGAAGGCACCGCCGTCGTCGGTCGGGGGAACCCCCGCCGGCTGGGTGGCCGGCCGACTGGCTGACGAAGTGGCCGTGGGCGCCTGGCCGGAGGCCTGGGAGAAGGCGGAGCGGCCCTCGTTGTAGGCGAATCCCGGGGCGTCGGCCTTCTCGTAGCGAGACAGGACAGGATTGTTGGTCTGCATGGATCAAAGGTAACCCACCCACCTGAAAGCGCCAAGCGATCCTCGCCCTGAGCGAACATCGCTCGCCAGGTAGGCGGCCAGGGCCCTGGAACGCTTACCGTGGGGAGGTGACCGAGCAGCAGCCGTACGAGGTGGTGCGGGAGTGCGACGGGTATGAGCTGCGGCGCTATCCGGCATGCGTGATCGCCGAGGTGACCGTGGATGGCGCGTTCGAGGAAGCCGGCAGCCTCGGGTTCCGGCCCCTGGTCGGGTACATCGGTGGGAACAACCGCAGCCGCGAATCACTGGCGATGACCGCACCGGTAGTGCAAAGCCGCAAGCTCGAGATGACCGCCCCCGTGGTCCAGCAATCGGCAGGGGACAAAAGTCAGGTGGTCGCCTTCGTATTGCCGAAGTCGGTGACCCTCGACTCGGCCCCACTTCCCACGGACCCGCGGGTGGTGATCCGCGAGATGCCAGCCAGCCTCACCGCAGTTGCGCGGTACTCCGGGCGCTGGTCCGAATCGTCTTACGATCACCACGTCGCGGAGTTACGCCAGGCCCTTGCCGCCGACGGGCTCACCGCCGTAAGCGAGCCTCGGCTAGCCCGCTTCGATCCACCGTTCAAGCCATGGTTCCTGCGCCGCAATGAAGTCCAGATCGACGTCGCCGATCCCGATCAGCGCACCGACTAGCGCCTCCACCGGCATCTACCGGCTGTGCCCTCGATGGGATTCGAACCCATACTGTGCCGGGTTTAAGCCGGGTGTCTCTACCAGTTGGACTACGAGGGCCGCATCCGCTGCGGGCCCCATGATTCCGCACCCGTCCGCCGCGCGCGGGCATCGACCTCGCCTGCTGCCCTACCCTGGCGCGCATGCGCGGCGGCTTGAGCCTTTGGGTGTGGATCCTCATCGTTGCCGTCGGCCTGGGCTCGATTGCCGCTGGATTCGGGGCCGGTCGGCTCTGGCAGGGCCGCGAGGCTCAACCGCAGGTGGCCCGGTGGGTGCTCGCCCACTCCGCGGACAGCGCGCAGTTGACTCCGGCCTCTGAGGGGCTGTTCACCCTCACGATGTCACCGGCCGAGCCCCAGGTGCTCGCGGTCCGAGAGGATTCACCGGGCGAGAGCGAACTGCTGCCAGCGCTGCGGCTAGAAAGCGAATGGAGCCAGATGTTCGGCGAGGACTCCCTCGACCTCACGTTGCTGATCCACGACGCATCGACGAACCCCGATCCGGGTGCGGCCACCACGGATCGGATCGAGTTGCGTGCCGCGGAGCCGGTGGTCGATGGCGACATGGTCACCTACCCGGTCGAGGTGCTCTCCCCGAGTTTCATCGCAGAGGACGGCACGCTTCGAGCTTTCACCGAGGTGACCTTGGTGTTCCCGCCCGCTGAGCGGATGGTCGGTTCGTCGTAGACCGTCGCTTGCGCCGCGGGCACGCGCAATAGGGGACTACAACACGACCGGGAGCCCAGAGCGCGCCGACTCCCACGCACGGACGCCGAGCTCGACCGGTGCGCGACCATCCGCGATCGAAACCGGTGATGGTCCGCCGCCTGTCAGGTAGGACCAGAAGGCGAGCCACTCTCGGCCGTAGGCCGGGCCGTAGCGTTCGAGGAAGTGGTGCGGCACCACGGCAGCATGCCGACCGGAAGCGTCCATGACCTCCGTCGCGTCTACGCGCTCGTTGGTCGAGGACACCATGCCGGCCGAACCGAAAACCTCGACTCGTTGATCGTGGCCATAGCTGGCTTGACGGCTGTTGTCGATGATCGTCATCGCGCCGGACTCGTGCTTCATCCACACGACGGCGGTATCGAAATCACCTTCTTCCTCGAACACCGGATCGATACGCACCGCCCCGCGCGCGAAGATCTCGACCACCGGGGAGTCCACGAGGAAACGCGCCATATCGAAGTCGTGGATCGTCATGTCCAAGAAGATCCCGCCGCTCACCGCGAGGTATTCCCGCGGCGGCGGCTGCGGGTCGCGGGTGGTGATGCGCACCAGGTGGATATCACCGACCTTGCCGTCCTCGATCGCCTGCTTGGTGGCGCGATGGGTCGGGTCGAAGCGTTTGTGGAAGCCCACCATGAACGCGATCCCGCTGGCCTCGATGGCGGCTTGCGCACGATCTACCTCGGCCAAGTTCAAGCTGACCGGCTTCTCGCAGAAGACCGGGATACCTTCCTGCGCGGCTCGCACGATGTAATCGACGTGGGTGTCGGTTCCAGTGCAGATGGCCACAGCACTCAACTCCGGGATCGACCACACCTCATCTAGCAGGACGCTGCTAGCGCCGACCTCTTCGGCCACTGCCGCTGCCCGCTCGGGCAACACATCGGCGAGCACCACGCGCACTCCGGGCAGGTTCTCACCGATAGCCCGCGCGTGCACCGAGCCGATGCGGCCGGCTCCGATGATGGCGATCGTTCCGGTCATAGAGCCGGACTCTCGTCGATGCGTAGTCGCGCGGTCAATGCGTGCCCGAACATGAACTCAGCATCGGCGATAGCGGCCGTCGAGGGGGCCACTTCCTTGCTTCCGACTTCCGTCACCTTCTGGAAGGTCAGCGTCTTGAGGAACTTGCCTACCCATAGGCCGCCCGTATAGCGCGCTGCTCCACGGGTGGGAAGCACGTGGTTGGTGCCGATGGACTTGTCCGAGTACGCGACCGTCGATTGCGGGCCCAAGAACAGCGATCCGTAGTTGCGAAGGCGTTCGTGGAACCACAGGGGATCCTTCGTTTGCACCTCGAGATGCTCGGGCGCGTAGGAGTCGCTGATGCGCACCATCTCCTCATCATCGACGCACACCACGATGCTGCCGAAATCCCGCCAGGCTGCTCCGGCGATCTCCTTGGTCGGCCAATCCCCGTCGAGCCACGCTTGCACTTCACGCTGCACGGCATGGCCGAGGTCCTCGGATGTCGTCATCAAGACAGCGGGGCTATTGGGTCCGTGCTCGGCTTGGCCGAGTAGATCGGCGGCGACGATGCGTGGATCGGCGGTTTCGTCGGCGATGACGGCAACCTCCGTAGGTCCGGCCAGCAGGTCGATACCGACGGTGCCGAACAGTTGGCGTTTGGCTTCGGCCACATAGGCGTTGCCAGCACCCACGATCATGTCCACCGGCTCGATGTCCTCGATTCCGAAAGCCAGCGACGCGAGCGCTTGCACTCCGCCGAGACACAGCACCTGATCGGCACCGCAACGATCGATGGTGAAAAGTTGGGGCCCGAATATCCCGTTGCCCTCACGCGGCGGCGCTGTTGCCACTACCCGATCCACGCCAGCCACTTTCGGAGTGACGACCGTCATGATCGACGATGCGATCAGGGGATAGACACCACCGGGACTGTAGGAACCCACCGCTTCCACCGGCACGTGCTTGTGGCCGAGGGTGACGCCCGGCAAGGTCTCGACCTCCAGATCGAGCATGGTTTGCCGTTGCAATTCCGCGAACGCTTGAACCTGAATGCGGGCGCGCTCGATGTGTTCGGCTAACTCTTCGTCGACACTTTCATAGGCACGTTCGATCTCCTCGCGCCCCACCGTGAATCGCTCGGGCTGCCAGCCATCGAGTGCCGCGGAATAGCGACGAACAGCCGCCTCCCCTTCGCGTTGCACCGCCGAGAGGATCTCGCTGACAGTGTCCTTGATCTCGCGGGTCACGGCGTCCGCTTGCTCATTGCCGCGCTTGATGTACTCAGCCATCTGCTTCCTCCTGAACGACTCTTCCCTGGACGACTCTTTAGTCGACGACACTGCCCCCGTGGTCATTACCGGCCTGTTGCCCGGCGATCAGCGGCTCGATGTGCGCGATGCTCGCGCGCAGGTCGGCGAGCGGATCGGTGTCCGATAGCGGATGCCGGTCCTGCTCGATCGTGGCGGTGCCGGTGAACTCGAGGTCGTCCAGTGCGCTCACGACGCCGGCGAAATCGACCACGCCCTGGCCGATGGGGCAGAAGATGCCCCCGGAGATAGCAGTCCAAAAATCCCAGCCCTGGGAACGGGCTGTTGCCAGGACTTCGCCATCGACGTCCTTGAAGTGCACATGATCGATGCGGTCGGCGAAGCGATGGATGGCATCGACCGGATCGATGCCCGCGTATGCGAGGTGTCCGGTGTCCAGGC
Source organism: uncultured Rubrivirga sp. (assembly GCA_964550285.1). Classification (GTDB taxonomy): domain Bacteria; phylum Actinomycetota; class Actinomycetes; order S36-B12; family S36-B12; genus S36-B12. Next base: position 15,889 of record CAZJYN010000025.1, on the reverse strand, counting down.
ACATACCCAGGCAATCGTCATCCACGCCCGCGAGGAGTTCCTCCACTTCGTCGAGGAACTCCACATTGGTGCCGGCGTGCTGGTGGAACACCGCGCGCAGTTCGCTCTCAGCGGCGATATCCCCGATCCGGCGCACCCGCTCCAGGTAGCGGGATCGATCCGCTCCGGCCATCCGCTGCGCATCGGCGCTGCGGCCGGCCGTAGCTACGCGTAGCTCCGTCGGCTGATCGACCAGGATGAGGAAGCGTCCACCGAGTTCGCGTACGACCCGGCTCGTGCGCCGCGCAACATCGAGAACCTGCCCTTCTTGGGCGTCGTCGTAGATGGGTTGGAACATGAAGGTTCCCGCGGTGGTGAGCCCGCGCGACTCCAGCTCGGGGCCCAGGACATCGGGATCCTCGGGCAGATAGCCGACCGGTCCGAGTTCCAGCGAATGAAGCCCGCTGGCCTGGATCTCATCGAGGACGCGCTGCCACGCCGGGTTTTGGGGATTATCGGCGAAGTCCACTCCCCAGGTGGTCGGGGATGCGGCGAGCTCGATGCGCGGGTGATGGGTCACTTGGCCACCCACCCGCCATCGATCAGCAGGCTCGTGCCCGTCGTCGAGGCCGATAGATCGCTGGCGATGAAGGCAACGGCAGCAGCCACGTCCTCGGCGCTGGCCAGGCGACCCGACGGGATGCCGGAAAGCGCGTATTCCCGATTCGCCGGATCGGCCAGGAAGTCCGCGGTCAGTTCCGTTTCCACGAAGGTCGGCGCGATGGAATTGACCCGCCAACCTTCGGCAGCGAGCTCGACGGCCATCGCCTTGGTCAACCCCTCGACCGCGTGCTTGCTCGCGCAGTAGGCGACTCGACCATCCCCGCCGACATGACCCATCTGCGAGGAGATGTTGACGATGCTGCCCACTTCACCGTTTTCGCGTCGAGCGCGCACGAACGCTCGGCTCGCCCAATAAACGGCGGAGACGTTCGTGTCCAGAAGGGCGTCGTAGTCCTCGGCGCTCAGGGCATCCATCGGCCCGGGTCGATTCATGCCGGCGGCATTGACCAGGATCGACGCCGAGGCCCACGCCGAGATGGCGTCCGTGAGCGCTGCACGATCCCGGACATCGACAACCCGGTACTCGGCGCCGGCACCTATGTCGGTGAGTTCACTTGCCAATCCAGCGAGCACATCCGCTCGGCGGGCGATCATCCGCACGGCTGCGCCGCGGCGAGCGAGTTCGCGAGCGATCATCGAGCCGATCCCGCCGGTGGCACCCACCACGATTGCCGTGCGTCCCGCGAACCATTGCTCGAATTCAGGCATGGATCGACTCCACTGCTTCGGGGTTGATAACAGTCTCGGGGACCTCGCCATCGAGTACGGCGAGAACGGAGGAAACCGCCGATGCCATCATCGCCTGGATCGAGCGTGCGGACAACGCAGCGGTGTGCGGAGTGAGGATCACATTCGCCATCGCGCGAAGTCGATCCGCGATGTGCGGTTCGCGTTCGAATACATCGAGGGCGGCGCCGGCGAGTTGCCCGGTTTCCAGAGCCGAAACCAGTGCCTGCTCGTCGATCGCATCACCGCGGCCGGCGTTGACGATCAGTGCACCCGGCTTCATCCGGGCGAACACCTCGGCGTCGAAGAGCCCGCGGGTATCGGGGGTCGAGGGCATATGCAAGGAGATCAGATCGCTGCGGGCGATGAGTTCGCCGAAGTCCACCACCTGGGCATCGTCGATGGATTCGGACTCGATCCCCGGGTCGACGCACAGGACCTCGGCGCCGAAACTACGAACGGCTGCGGCCACAGCGCGCCCGATGCGACCCATGCCCACGATGCCGACGGTCATCGCCGACAGGGTGCCCGGCGTGAGGGTTCCGGCCCGATCCCAGTTGCCTGCCTTGGTGGAGGCGTCGTTCTCTGGAAGCCGGCGAACCAGGGACAAGATCATCGCCACGGTGTGCTCGGCCACGATCCCGTGGTTGGCACCCGGTGTCGTGGTCACCAAGACCCCCTGGGCACTCGCCGCTGGGATATCGATCGAATCGACGCCCACTCCCATCCGGGCGATGACCCGCAGATCGGGCAGCGCGGCAAGCGTGGGTGCCTCGAACGGGTCGGTGCTGACGATGGCCGCCTGTGCACCGGCCATGATCTGCTCCACCTCAGCCGGCGTGCGGTCCCCGTGCTTGGGCTCCAGGAGCACGGTGCAGCCGCGCTGCACGAGCGGATCGAGCGCCGAATCGGGCCCTAGTCGGGCATGCGGCCAGGTGACGACGACGGTGGGCACCCGCTGAGATTAAGTGATTAAATCTCTGCCCGCCACCTCTTCGGCGACGTACCCCGCAATGGTCTCCAAGTGCACGGCCATCGCCTGTCGGGCCGCTGCCTCCTCGCCCGCCTCGACCGCCGCCAGGATGCGCGCGTGCTCGGGCAACCCGATCTCCAATCGGCGCTCCGGGCGCGCTAGCGGCAGGCGCGCACACAGCAAGGCGCTGTGCATGCGCAGCAGGGTCTGGGTCATCACGCGGTTGCCCGATGCCTGCGCCAAGGCCTCGTGGAAGCGCACATCGGCCGCGAGGAATTCGGCTTCGCTATCTGGGGTGTTGGCACCGTCCGCCGCAGCCGTCATCGCTTCGAATGCAGCTGCCAGCGCAAGGCGGGCTTGCTCGCTCGAACGCCGAGCCGCCAAGCCCGCGGCCTCGATCTCCAGCCCCCGCCGGCACTCCAGGTACTCCACCAGCAATGTGGTGGGCCGTGGGCCGCGCAGGATCTCCTGAGCAACCACGCCATCGAGCACGTCCCACTCCCGCGGCTCGAGCACCTGGGCGCCTCGCCCGTGCCGCACCTGGACCAGTGCGCGTTCCTCGAGGGCTCGAATGCATTCCCGCGCTACTCCTCGACTGATCGCGAAGCGCTCAGCGAGATCGACCTCCCGCGGCAACCACTCCCCGGGAACGAACCGGCCGTTCACTATCTCGGCTACGAGTTCGCGAACCGCGACCTCGTGCAGCCTGCCCACGTCACGACCTCCTCGCGCGCACCGCCAGCGGGGCCGCGCAGTAGCGAGTGTGCAGGTGGCTCGTCATCGCCTGCCGACTTTAGCCATTCGATCGAGATCCGCCCGGTGAAGCGGCGAAGAAGACGTCATCGAGCATCTGTTCGGTGAGCCGTCCGGTGAAAGTGTTCTGCTGACTGGGGTGATAGCTGCCAAGGACCTGGATCCGGCGCGGCTCGGTGACGACGAAGCCGGCGCCGTGAGTGAACTTCGGGCGCGGGCGGGGGATCTCGCACCCCGCGAAGGCAAGGGCGTCCAGGGTGGCAGACCACGCGATCCCACCGAGCGCCACGACCGATTCCACATGCGGTAAGGCGAGTTCGGCCTCCCTACGCAACCAGGTACGACACGTGCTGCGCTCCTCGGTGGTCGGCTTGTTATCCGGCGGTGCGCAATGCACGGCCGCGGTGATACGCACCGAGTCGAGTTGCTGGCCGTCATCGCGCGAGATGGATTCGGGTTGGCTAGCCAGCCCGGTGCGGAACAGCGATCCGTACAGCCAGTCACCGCTGCGATCACCGGTGAACATGCGCCCTGTGCGATTCGCTCCGTGCGCGCCCGGCGCCAAGCCGACGATCCAGACGCGGGGCCGATCACTACCGAAACCGGGCACCGGACCACCCCAGTAGTCATCGCCTTGGTAGGCAGCGCGTTTGACGTGCGCGACCTGTTGGCACCAGTCGATCAGCCGCGGGCACTCCCGGCAGGCACAAATGGCTGTGTCGAGTTCATCGATCGAGTTGACGGCGGCAACCCGGTCAGCGAAGTCGGGCACTTAAGAATTCCACGCTGCGTTGCCACGCAATCGCTGCGTACTCGGGGTGGAATACCTCCGGGCGATCGTCGTTGAAGAAGGCGTGCTCACTGCCCGGATACTCGAGGACGGCAACCTCACCGCCAGCAGCCCGGATCGCATCTGCGTATTCGGTGATGCGCGGACCCGCGTGCGGTTCGTCGGACTCTGCCTTGTGGATCAAGGCGGCTTTTTTGTTGTAGTTGTTCCATTCAGGGTGGTAGTCCGGCCACGGCATCGCCGGATAGAAGGCAACCGCGGAGGAGATGGCGCCGACAGTCGGCGCAAGCAGCGACAGACCCCCGCCCATGCAAAATCCGATCGAGCCGACGCTCTCCCCCGTCACGTCATCGCGTGAGAGCAGGTAGTCAGCGCCAGCGGCGATGTCCGCAGCCACCGCTGCGATGTTCATACCCATCATCAACTTCTTGGCCTCATCCGGCTCACTTGTCTCCACGCCGCGGTAGTGGTCGACAGCCATCGCAACGAAGCCGGCATCGGCCAGGCGCTCGACTACGGACTTGATGTGCGGAACAAGGCCCCACCACTCCTGGATAACGAGCACGCCGGGGCCGCTTCCTGATTCCGGGACCGCCAAATAACCCTCGACCGGGGCTCCTTGCACATCCATCGCGATCACACTCATCGGCTCCTCCTTGCCAATTGCCGGCGGTACCAGTGCGCACTGTCCTTCGGTGTGCGCTTCCCCGATTGCGGATCCACCCTGATCAGACCGAACTTCTTGGTCCAGCCCGACGCCCATTCCAAGTTGTCCAACAAGGACCAGGCGTAATAGCCGCGTACGTCGATTCCGTGCGAGCGAGCGCGAAGAACTTGCTCGATGTGATCGTGCAGGTATCGGGTTCGAATGGGGTCGCGGATGGCGTCGTCGTCGTTGTCCTCTTTCACTGCGGCACCGTTTTCGCAGATGAAGATCGGAACATCCGGGAGCGCATCGGATATCTGTTCCAGCGCTAACACGATGCCGGGGGGATAGATCTCCCAACCCATATCGGTGAACGGCGGGCGCGGGGCGAAGGCGTGCGCTGGTGCACCCGGAAACATCGAGGCGTCTTGACCGATGGCTGCACTGCCCGCATCCTCGAGGGAGACCACGCGATTGATTGAGTAGTAGTTCTCGCCGATCCAATCGATGGGGCGGGCAATGATCGGTAGGTCCTCCTCGCGGACGAAGGACCAGTCGGTGAGATTCGCGCAGTTATCGCGGACGTCCTCGGGGATACCCCGGCCAGCAAGCAGGTCGAGCCAGAGTCGGTTCTGGATGCCGTCGACATGTTGCCTCGCCGGTTCCATGGTCGGATCCTCGGTCACCGTCGGGATGATGTTCAGCACGATGCCCACATCTTGCGCACCTGCCTGCCGTAACCGATCGACGGCCAGGCCGTGGCCGAGCATCAAGTGGTACGCGGCCGAAAGGGCGGCATCGGGCTCGGTGCGTCCGGGCGCGAAGTACCCCGCGGCGTAACCCAGGAACGCCGGGCACCAGGGTTCGTTGAGAGTGGCCCAGCGCCCGATGCGATCGGCGTAGCGCTCGGCGAGCACGGCCGCGTACTTAGCGAAGGCTTCCGCGGTCTTGCGAACGGTCCAGCCGCCCGCTCGCTCGAGCGGGGACGGGGTGTCCCAGTGGTAGAGGGTCGCTGCGGGGGCGATGCCGCGCTCGAGCAGGCCGTCGATCAGGCGGTCGTAGAAGTCCAGGCCCGCGGGATTGACGGCGCCGGTCCCCTCGGGGATCACGCGCGGCCAACTGAACGAGAAGCGATAGGTGTCCACGCCCAGCCACTGCAGTAGGTCGAGGTCCTCCTCGAGGCGATGCACGTGATCGCACGCCGGTTCGCCGGTTGCACCGTCGATGATCTTGCCCGGGGTGTCGGCGAAGTCGTCCCAGTTGCAGCGCCCGCGGCCAGCGAGATCGCCCTCGATCTGCCATGACGAAGTGGCGACCCCCAGCTCGAAGCCCGGTGGAATATCCAGGTCCGAGATCGCGGAAGCGTCGTCGTTGGTCATTCGGTGAGGTTACCCAGAATGTCGACCCGAACCCCCCTCTCACGCGTTTCCCCCGGATTCCGGGGGATGTGCGCGGAATCGGGGCGATTCCGGGGGAAGCGAAGCGAATCCCCCGGAATCCGGGGGAAACGCGTGAGGGGGGTGGGGTTAGGGGTTAGGGGTTAGCCCTTGACGGAGCCGGCGAGTAGGCCGCGGACGAAGTAGCGCTGCAGGGCGAAGAACACGATCAGCGGCACCACGATCGCGATGAAGGCACCGGCTGTGATCAAGTGCAATTGCGCCCCGTAGGTGCCCTTGACATTCGCCAGATAGGCCGTCACCGGAGCCACGTCTGGTGTGCCACCGGCGAAGGTGAGCGCGACGAGTAGGTCGTTCCACACCCACAGGAACTGGAAGATCGCGAACGAGGCGATCGCCGGAACCGACAACGGCAGCACGATCTTGCGGAAGATCAGGAAGTGGCTGGCACCGTCGACCCTTGCCGCCTCCATCAGATCGCGCGGCAACTGCGCGATGAAGTTGTGGATCAAGAAGATCGCGAGCGGCAACGCGAACATCGTGTGCGCGATCCATAGCGGGATGTACGTGCCGGCGAGTAGCGACTGCTCGGACCCAGGACGGTTCAAGTCCGGAAAGATCGGGATCGGACCCAGGCTCCAGCCGAGGTTGAACATCTGCAGCAACGGCAGCAGGGCCATCTGCAGCGGCACGACCTGCAGCGCGAAGATGCCGAAGAACACCGCGGTGGACCACTTGAAGCGCACCCAGGCAAGGGCGTAGGCCGCCATGCACGCGAGGGTGAGCGGGAATATCGCCGCCGGGATGGCGATGGCGAAGGAGTTGAAGAAGTACGGAGTGATGCCGCTTGGGATGGTGTCGCCGCCGGTGATCACCTCGGCGTAATTGCTGAAGGTGACCGCCGGGTTGGTGAAGAAGGTCCACCAGCCGGAGTTCTGCGCATCCGCCGCCGGACGCAGCGAGGTGATCAGCAGACCCAGTGTGGGGATCGTCCACAAGAAGGTGATGACGACGACCACGAAAGACGCCCACGGGCTGCTGAGCTTGCGGCGCGCCGCCTGCGGGATCGACTCCGGCTTGTCCTCGAGTGGATCCACGTCGGGAAGGCGCGGCATCTCATGTGCTTCGACACTCATCGTGTGGCCCGATCCTTCCTGAGTTGAACGACGTTGAAGACGATCAGCGGGATGACCGCAACGAACAGCACGACGGCCAGCGCACTACCTCGACCGACGTCGAACTGCACGAACGCCTGGGCGTACATCTCGTTGGCGACGATCTGGGTGCCGTAGTTGCCGTTGGTCATCACGCGCACGATGTCGAAGATCTTCAGCACCGCGAACATGATCGTGGTGACGACGACGATCAACGTTCCGCGGATCATCGGGATCGTCACCCGCGAGAACAGCTTCCAGCCGGTCGCGCCGTCCAATTCGGCTGCTTCCACCACATCGGAAGGAATGGCCTTGATCGCCGCGGAGAGCACCACCATCGCGAAGCCCACCTGGATCCACACCATGATGACCATGAGCAGGTAGTTGTTGAAGGGCTGCCACAGCAGCCACTTCGGCGGGTCGTCCACACCGAGCCACATGACGATCTGGCTCAACAGGCCCACCTGCGGCTTGTCCGGTGCCCGGTACTCGTAGATCAGGCTCCAGATGATCGACGCACCGACGAACGAGATCGCCATCGGCATGAAGATGAAGGACTTCGCTACCGCTTCTCGGCGCATGCGATCGAGCAGCAGCGCGAGGGTCAAGCCCAAGGCCGTGGCCGCGATCGGGGTGATCACGATCCACAGGATCGAGTTGACGATGATGTCGAACTGCGAGTCGAAGATCCACTGGTAGTTGGCCCAGCCGACGAACTCGTCGCCGGAAGCGTCCTGGGTGCTGGCGAAGATCGTGCGGATCGCCGGCACGATCAGGCCCATCACCAGCAACAGGGCGGCCGGGCCGAGGAAGATCAAGATCGCAGCCGGCCTACTGAGGCGTCCGCGAAAGCGCGATCCGAGGAAGAACAACAGCGCGATGAGCACACCGAAGACGACGATGCCCAAGAAGCCGGACCAGAGTTTCTCTAGTCCGGTGAGCAGTTCCTCCACCTGCCCGCCTCCTTAGCCGCGTGTTGCCTTAAGGACCTATCAGGACTTCGCCTGGGGTTTCGAAACGCCGACTGCCGGGGCCTTGGACGGTACTCCCGTCGGGCCCCGGCAGTCAGCGGTTCACGAAACTGTGATCGTCGTCAGATCGGTTTCCCGATCAGGACGCCGGCCACGCTGCGTCGATATCGGCGAGGACCTCAGCCGTCGGCTTGTCCTCGGCGAACCACGCGGTCATCTGCGTCCACATCTCACCGGCACCGACCGCGGCCGGCATCAGATCCGAGGCATCGAAACGGAAGATGCCGTTCGGATCGGTGAGGAACTCAGCGGACAGCTGATCGATGGAATCGGCTGCGTAGGTGTCCAGCGGCACGCCGCTGTTCGCCGACACCCAGTTGCCCAGCGCTGCCTTGCTGGTGTGGAAGTCCGGGCTGGCCATGTAGGTCTGGACAGCCTGCACCTCGGGACGATCCGCGAAGGCAGCCACGAATTCACCACCGCCGACGACCGGCTGCGGGAACTCCGAGCTGATCTCCGGCAGGAAGAACGCGTAGGCGGTTCCGTCCGGACCGACGGTGGCGTTCTCATCGAAGTTGGCCCAGAAGTTGGCGTAGAACGACGCCTGCTGCAACATGCCGCACTCACCGGCCGGGATGCCGGCACCGGCATCTTGGAACGGGGTCAGCGCGATCGTCTGGACGTCACCGAAGCCACCGTTGACGTACTCGGGGTTCTTCATCCACCCCGCAACGACGTCCATCGCGGCCTCGACCTCGGGCGACTGGAAGGTGAGTTCGTGGCTCACCCACTGGTCGTATACCTCGCCGCCGTACAGCCGCAGCATGACCTGCTCGAGCCAGTCGGTGGCCGGCCAACCGGTGGCGCCGCCGGACTCCAGTCCACCGCACCAGGGGTCGATGCCATCGGCAACCATCTGGTCGGACAGTGCCCAGAGCTCATCCCACGTGGTGGGAACCTCGTAGCCATTGGCGGAGAAGACCTGCGGTGAGTACCACACGAAGGACTTCATGTTCGAGCCGAGCGGAGCGGCGTAGAAGGTGCCATCGACCGTGCCGTAGCCCTTCCATGCCGGGTTCCAGTACTCGTCCACCAGCGCCTCGGTAGCCGCCGGGGCCGCGACGGGACCGCCGTCGGCGACGAGCCGCTCGAGCAGACCGGGCTGCGGGATCCAGGCGATGTCGGGGGCGTTTCCGCCGGCGATGCGGGTCGGCAGTTGCGCCTCGAACTGATCGCTGGCCTCGTAGACGATGTCGATGCCGGTGCACTCTTCGAATCCGGCCCACGCCTCTTCGAACAATTGCTGCTCGGGCGGCAGGATCGAGGTGAAGACGTTCACCGTGGTGCCTTCGTTGCCCATGTAGTCGGCGTAGGCCTCGCAGCCCGCCGCCATGTCGCCACCGGCGTCTTCCTCGCCACCAGCGTCCTCTTCGCCACCGGAGTCCTCCGCGGCCGTGTCCTCGGCTGCGGTCTCCTCACCGGCGCTATCGCTCGCGGAATCATCGCTTCCACCGCACGCGGCGAGCAGCATTCCGGCTGCTAGCCCACCCGCGAGGAGCGCCATCCCACGACGCCGCTTGATTGCGGTCATGGATTCTCCTTGCCTGACGTGACGCCCAGGGAGGTCCTCGGCGCGTAAACGTGTTCATAGTCCTCCCCGGCCCTACCGCAAGCAACCTGTAAAGGTGCAACAAACCCATGTAACGCATCACGATTTGATATCTAGGCAACGAGTCAGCAACCCGTTGGACACCCTGCACCGGGTCCGGCGCACATGCCCTTCACCCGCAAAGCGTGCCAACGTTTGCATTCGGGACACTAGGCTCGCGAACACAACTGAAGAATCGACAACAACCGCTCTTACTTCGGATCGTCCGGCACGTTCCTGCCGGTGAGAGGAACCACCATGAGTCAGCCTGTGCGCTTCGACGACGTCTCGCTCGTCTATCCCGGGACCACCGATCCGGCGGTCTCGCATCTCGATCTCGACATCGGCGAGGGTGAGTTCCTCGTCCTTGTCGGCCCGTCGGGGTGCGGCAAGTCCACCTCGCTGCGGATGCTCGCCGGCCTCGAGCCGATCAGCACCGGCCACATCTACATCGGTGACCGCGACGTCACCAACGTGGCAGCCAAGGATCGCGACATCGCGATGGTCTTCCAGAACTACGCGCTGTATCCGCACATGTCGGTGGCCGAGAACATGGCCTTCGCGCTGAAGATCCAAAAGGTCTCCAAGGACGACATCGATCGACGCGTGAAGGAAGCGGCCGCGCTACTCGACCTCACCGAGTACCTCGAACGCAAGCCCAAGGCGCTGTCCGGTGGTCAGCGCCAGCGCGTGGCGATGGGACGGGCCATCGTGCGCGAACCGCAGGTGTTCTTGATGGACGAGCCGCTGTCCAACCTCGACGCCAAACTGCGCGTGCAGACCCGGACCCAGATCGCGGCGCTGCAACGCCGCTTGGGCACCACCACCGTCTACGTCACCCACGACCAAGTCGAGGCGATGACGATGGGCGATCGGGTCGCGGTGCTCAAGGACGGGCTTTTGCAACAAGTCGACTCACCGCGCGCGCTGTACGACGAGCCGACCAACGCCTTCGTCGCCACGTTCATCGGCTCACCGTCGATGAACATCGTCCCGGTCACCGTTAGCGACGGCGGGGTGATGATGGGCGACCACCACGTACCCATCGAGCGGACACTGCTCGACAAGGTGCGCGGCGGCACGGCGCAGTTGGGCGTCCGCCCGGAGGATCTGCACTTGTCGGAAACCGGTGCATCCATGACCGTCACACTGGTCGAGGAGCTCGGTGCGGACACCTTCGTCTACGGGGACATGGCAACCGCGGATGGTCGCGACGTGTCGCTCGTTGCGCGCGATCGCTCCAAATCGGCCCCCCGCATGGGAGACAAGGTCCACGTGACCCCCGAACGGACCTACCTGTTCCAAGACGACGGCGACGCCGAGCGGATTTTCTAAGCCGCGATCAGGTTTGCAGCCACACAGTGGTGTCCGGGCCGATCCGCAGGCCGCTTTGGCCGGTCTCGATCGGTCCGGATGCCAACAGCACCAAGCCGACGGCCGGTGAGGTGATCCATTCACCCGAGGTGTTCGCAACGACGACGACGTCGGCCCCGCGCTGGAAAGCGAGCACGGAAGGGTCGCCGGTGTCGATGAAGACGACGTCGCCGCTGGACAGCCCCGGATGCGAGTGCCGCAATGCCAACGAGGCTCGGTACAAGTTCAGCGTGCTGAACGGATCGATGTCCTCGGCTTCGACTGTCGAGTTCGCCCACCCCTCCGGCTGCGGCAGCCACAGCGTGGCGTCGAACCGATCGGTGAAGCCGTAGGGCGGCTCGGTACCGAACCAGGGCAACGGCACCCGCCCACCGTCGCGGCCCTTTTGCTCCCCGGCCGACCGGAACCACACGGGATCTTGACGAGCGCTATCGGGAATGTGCACGTCGGACAGCCCGAGTTCCTCCCCCTGGTAGACGTACACCGAACCCGGCAGCGCGTGCGCCACCAAGGCCAGGGCGCGTGCTCGTGCGAGGCCGTTGAGGCCGTCCGGGCCGTCGCCGAGTCGGGTCACCACGCGCGGTGAATCGTGGTTGCTCAATGCCCAGGTGGGTGGCGCTCCGACCGTGGCGACCGCTTCGATCGCACGCTCGATCACTGCGCGCATCACGGTCGCTTCCCACGGGACGACGAGGAAGTCGAATCCGAAGATCTGATGCAGCGTGTCCCGCGAGACGTACCGAGATGCACGTTCGGGCGGCACCCACGCTTCGACCACCGCCATCTTGTCGCTGCCGTAGGAGTTCAGTAGCGAGCGCCATTCGCGGTAGATGTCGTGCACTTCGTCGCGATCGAACAGGGCCGAGTTCGCCAGGCCGGCTCGTCGATCCATCGCCTCTTGCGAGGCTGGATCCAAATCGAAGCGCAGGGACTGGCTCATCCCGATGGGGTCGATCAGGTCCGGGTAGGTCATGTCCTTCGCCAGACCCAGCGCAACGTCCACGCGGAAGCCATCGACCCCCAGATCCAGCCAGAACTTCAGCGTGTTCAACGCATCGGCGCGGACTTCGTCGTTGTCCCAGTTCAGATCAGGTTGCGTGGAATCGAACAAGTGGAGGTACCACTGACCCCACGTGCCGTCGGCTTCCTTGACGCGAGTCCACGCCGCGCCGCCGAAGATCGACTCCCAATTGTTCGGTGGCAGTTCTCCGTTCTCGCCGCGTCCGTCGAGGAAGTGGAATCGTCGTCGCTGCAGCGATCCCGGTGCGGAGTCCAGGGCCTCGAGGAACCACGGGTGGCTCGCCGAGACGTGGTTGGGCACGATGTCGACGATGACCCGCAACCCGCGCTCGTGGGCTTGTTGGACTAACTCGGCGAAATCCTCGATGGTTCCGAACATCGGATCCACCGCGCGCGGATCGGAGACGTCGTATCCGGCGTCCTTTTGCGGCGAGGGGTAGAAGGGCGAAAGCCAGATCGCATCGACGCCTAGCGAGGCGAGGTACGGCAGCCCCTCGATCACCCCCCGCAGATCGCCGAGACCATCGCTGTTGCCATCACGGAAGGACCGCGGGTACACCTGGTAAACGGCGGCTCGTTGCCACCAACTGTGCTGCCCGGGATCTTGTGCGGCGGTCTCGAAGTGGTCGAGCTCAGTCACGGGCGGGGCCTGTGGAGCCGCGGACGACGAGTTTGGTCGGGACCCGGGTCGGCTCCTGGGAGGATTCCCCACCGCGCATCTGGGTGAGCAGCGCATCGGCCGCGATCCGACCGAGTTCACTCACCGGTTGCACCACGGTGGTCAGGTCGAGGTGCTCGGACATGTCGTGTCCGTCCACTCCCACCACCGAGACATCCGTGCCGGGCTTCAATCCGTGCGCCCGGAGCGCGCGCAGGGCGCCGAAGGCCATCTCGTCGCTCAGCGCGAAGACCGCGCTCGGTGGTTTGGGTTGGGTCAGCAATGCGGTCATCGCGGTTTCGCCTCCTTCGATGGTGAAGTACCCGTAGGACTCGAGCATCGGGTCGATATCCAACCCTGCCTCGGACATCGCCTTGGAAAAACCCGCCTCGCGGTCGAATTCCGCGGTGAACGGCGCCTCCGACGGCGATCCACCGATGATGCCGATGCGGGTGTGGCCGAGATTGATCAAGTGCTGGGTGGCCAGTCGCGCCGCAGCGACGTCATCGATCGTCACGCTCGGCACTCCGTGCACCGTCAACCCGATCATCGACGTGGGCATGTCCAAGTCGAGCAGCTCGCGCAGTTGCGGATCGGCCGGCGGCACGGCGATCACCAAGATGCCGTCCACTCGACGGCGCAGCCGCGGTGCGACCGGGGAGCGCCCGGAGGGGGTGTTGTGATCGCCGATGCAGGTCAACAGCAGATCCATATCGGCTTCTTGCAGTACGTCCTCCACGCCGGACAGCACGGTGGAGAAGAACCAGCGCGCCACATACGGGGTGACGACGGCGATCGAGCCGGTGCGCCCGGACGCTAGGCGCGAGGCACTCGGTGAGATGACGTAATCGAGGTCCGCGGCGACCTGCTGGATGCGACCGCGCGTGCGTTCGTCCACGTTCGGGAGTCCGCGCAGGGCGCGCGAGACGGTCGCGGTCGAGACTCCCGCGGCTTCCGCGACGTCGCGGATGGTGATCGCCATGCCCCCTCCTTGGCTCAACCTCGACTACTAAACCTCGACTAGGTGTGTCAAGGATGGTAGAGCGCACCCTGCTAGGGAACACAAGCGATTACATGAAAAAGGTCAGTGATATTCAGCGCATTTGCGTAGACAGGGTGTAAACGATGCCATCGAGCAGGTCGGTCTCCCCCGCGATCACCGAATCGACCGGTAGCCGCCGCATCAACTGCTGCAAGACCAGCGCGCCCCCGGCGATCACGTCCACCCGGCCCGGGTGCATGACCGGCTCGGCGGCCCGCTGCGCACGGGTCTGGGCCAGCAGCCGCTCGGTCACCTGCTCGACCTCGGCCAGTGTGGTCACCGACCCGTGGATAGCGGCGGAGTCGTAGGTCGCGAGCCCGTGGGCGAGGGCCGCCACGGTGGTGACCGATCCTGCTAGCCCGACGAAACAGGCGATGTCCTCCACCGGCACCTGCGCGAGCGCGTCATCGAGCGATGCGTCGATAGTGGCGACGGTCGCTGCCACTTCGGCGCTCGATGGTGGATCGCCGTGCAGATGGCGTTCGGTCATGCGAACGCAACCGATATCCATGCTGTAGCGCGCGGAGATGGTGTCGAAGTCCGCGGAGCCACGGACCAGCTCGGTCGACCCACCGCCGATATCGGCAACCAGCACCGGCAAGGACAACGACGACGACCCCAAACCGCGCACCGCCCCGAGGAAGGACAACTCCGCCTCCTCGTGGCCACTGATCACCTCGGGTAGGACTCCAAGGCGAACGCGCACGCCTTCTCGGAAGGCATCGGCGTTGCGGGCGTCCCGGGATGCCGAGGTTGCGACCATACGAAGGCCCACAACATCGCTGCGCTCGATGTCGGCGGCGTACTCGTCGACTGCGGCGAAGGTGCGCTCTAGTGCTGCGGGTGCGAACTCACCCGTCGCATCGATGCCCTCGCCCAAGCGGACGGTCAGCATGCGGCGATCGATCTCGACCAAGCGATCATCGACAACTTCGGCGATCAGCAAGCGAATCGCGTTGGTGCCGCAGTCGATCGCGGCGAAACGGGTCACGACGATCGCCCACGTTCATCCGCGCACGGTCGCGCCACCCACCATCGGCCTACCTCGGCGAGCACCTCGTCCCCGAGGGGATTGACGTCAGGGCCACTGGCCAATGACTGCCCGGCGAGCACGTGCAGACACTTCACCCGTTGCGGCATCCCACCTGCACTGATCCCCTCGATCTCTGGCACCTCGCCTCGCTGTGCTCGTTCTGCGAGGTAGCGCTCGTGGGCCGCCTGGTACTTCTCGCGCAGTTCATCGTCGAGTCCGAGTCGATGCTCCATCTCGCGCATCGCGCCACTGCCCTCGAGCGCGCCGATGGCGCTGTTCAACCGGGGGCAGGTGACGTAGTAGGTGGTGGGGAACGGGGTTCCGTCGTCCAGGCGCGGCGCCGTGGTCACCACGCAGGGGTCACCGCACGGGCAGCGCGCGGCGATACCCAGCACGCCGCGCGGTTCGCGTCCTAGTTGCCAGGCGATCGCCGCCAGATCGGCATCTTCGGGGCCTTGTTCCACTCTGCAGACCCTAGGAGTGCGATCGCTAACGGTGCGAACGGCTATCCGGTCGCGTGTCAGTCGTCGCGCGCGGCGATCGGTGGACCGTCTGCTTCTTGCAGCGATTCCCACAGCACGCTGTGCCAACCACGAGGTGCACTCGTAGCAGCCTCGGACAGCACGGTCTCCGCCGGTTGGCCGTCGTCGGAGATGCTCACGTAGCCGATCTCCCCGGGTAGGACGAATTGGAGTCGGGCGCGAGCCTGGGTCGCGATGTAGGCCGGATCGGACCAGCGATCCAACTGCGTTTCCAACTCGGCGATGCGTTCGCTGGAAGCGGCGATATCCGCGCGCAGGGCGGCGACCTCCGCGCGCTGGGACAGCCAGTTGCGAACCGGAACCGAGAGCGCCACGACCAGCAGGGCCAAGGTGATCACGAAGATCAGCGCCCGGCCGGTCAACGAGCCGCCGGTCGAGCTAGCACCCGAACGCGGCGTGCCCGACTCATCCGAGGAAGCTGGTGGCACCCGCCGATACTGTCACGGTAGTCACAATTTTCCCGTGCGCCTCACCGGAATCGCACGCCTGAGGGCCGTCTACCCGCGAGGGAAGGCGGTTCGGCCGGCGTAGCGCCCGGCATCGCCGAGTTCCTCCTCGA
>CAZJYN010000024.1:0-22085 GCA_964550285.1 uncultured Rubrivirga sp. | reverse complement strand
GGACATGACCGATTCAAGTGGGCCCTTGCTGAACCGTTTCATCCACAACCAGGCGAATACCGACAGCAAGGCCCACGATGCGATGCCGGTCAGCACAACGGGGAAGGCACCCCACTGGCCGAAGTAGCCGAGACCGTAGGCGCTGAAGACGAGCGACAGCAATGCGGATTCACCGATATAGACGGTGAGCGACATCCGGCCGGCGGGAGCCATTAACGCTAGGAACGAGGGGCTCCGGTGGATGAGGAGCGCGATGCTGCCGATGTAGCCCGCAGTGAGGATCGGTGCGGTCGTGAAGCCGAGGGCAAGACCCAGCGCACCGAAACCGGAGAACGGTGTGCCCGCAGCTATCGCACCGATCTGCATACCCGCGGCAACAGCCTGCAATGGAAGACCGATTGCCCAGCCCCAGCGCGCCAGTTTGCGCCACATGTCGAGGTGAGCTGCCGGATCGGCCAGGAGGCGTATCCGGGAGGCACGCAGCCCGAGCACGAATGCGGCGAAGGCCATCGGGCCTTGCAAGAAGAACACGGAGAACAGCACGGTCGGCAAAGCCTCGAGCCGTGCGAGGGAAGCCTCGGTGAAGGTGCCAGTGGCAAGCGCCGATTCCAGCGCGCCGAGTCCGGAACCCTCGTCGGGGAACGCAGCCGCCAACGAGACGACGGCCAGAATGAAGAACGTACCCAAGGCGAAGGCTGCGATGATCCAGCGGTTGAGCGTGCGGTCGGAAGACCGCGAGATGAGGAACAGCAACAGGCCGAAGATCGCGTACGTGATGAGGATGTCGCCGACGAAGAAGAAGACGGCGTGCGCGAGACCGAATAGGAACAGCGCGAGCATGCGCCTCAGGTACCGGCGACGATTCGGCTTGGAGTTATCGCGCAGGATGAAGGACGAGCTATATCCGAAGAGGAAGGAAAAGAGCAGATAGAACTTTCCCTGCGCGAATGTGTTGACTAGCAGCGCCGTCATTCGATTCGCAATACCGTCGACGGAATCCTGGGTGAACCCGTCGCCACTGATCCCCAAGAAGGCCGCGTTGACGACGACAATGCCCAACAGCGCGATGCCACGAAGTCGGTCGGGGAGTGCTTCCCGCGTTGCTGTCGCCGGCATGGTCGTAACTTACGCAAAAGTTGAACGGCAGTGTTAGTTTCCGAACGCGATGACGCCCTCGAGGCCCTCGGTCGAGATGCGCTCGATCGCATCGGAAAAGTCATGTCGCGGGTGCCGGACGAACCAACGTCCGATGTCACGTCCGTCATGTCCGAAGTGACGGCCGGCTTGATTCCACTCGGGCCACGTACCGTCGTCCTTCGCGTCGTACGTCGGCCCGTTGTTCACTGGCTGGGATGAGATCGCCGAAGGTGAAATGGGTAGCGCGCAGGCTGTTCGTTTGATCGTGGAGACGTGGTTGGCAGGTGCGGGATACGTGGATCACCACAAGGTAGGTAGCCCGTAATGGCGATCTAGGATGCGCGTGTGGATGAATCGCGAAGCCGGAATCTAGCCCGACGGGCACAAGAAGATCCCGATTTTCGGGAACGACTATTGGAGAACCCACGACAGACCTTGTCGGAGGTCTACGGTGCGCAGTTACCTGAGGACGTCATGGTTCACGTCCACGAGGAAGACGCCAAGAATCTGCATCTGGTGCTGCCGTCGCCTGACTTAGCTATTCCCGACCTGGATGATGTTGCTGGCGGCTGGGGCGGATGCTCGACAGACTGGTTTCAGCAACGCCATGAAAGAGCACCGCAAGGCCAAACGCGTCCAGGCCTCTTCGGTGATACCGAGTAGCTTTCCTATTCCTCACGAGATCGATGACCACGCAATTGACTGATCCCGATTTCACGGCGTTAATCGTCCTGGTGGACAACACCACCGGTGAAGAGATCGCTGCCACTCCAGCAATTGTTTGTGAGAGTGATTTGCGCTTTGTCATGTCTCGCTTTGCGTGGATGCGGCGGGATGGCGCGAGCATTGTCGTCGAGAGCCCGTTGGCCAACATGCATGCCCGAATCCTGGATCCACGAGTTGCCGCGCTGCTGGCTGCTCTCGCGCATCCCGCAGCCTTGGATGAGCTCGTGCAAGTAAGCGGCCTTACACATGCCGAATCACGATTCGTCGTGGCAGCTTTACAGGAAATCGGGGCCGTTCGGGAATATGGAATTTCACACCCCTCATCGCCCGAGGCTCAGGTACCCATCACATGGGAATTCCAGGATTTGCTTTTTCACACCCGAACGCGTGCGGGCAGATCCCCCTTGCGCCTTTCGAAGAGCGCGCTTGCACGCGGAACTAGTGCAGCCGAGGAGGTACTGCCTGGTGATCGAGAACTTCCCAGAGTCGACCTCCAAGAACGCATTGGAAACGATCCACCCTTTGGAACAGTTGTCGAGGCTAGGCGCTCGGTAAGGGAATTCGATGCAGGACCGGTACCGATTGGAGCGCTAGCGGAACTTCTGGCGCGAGTCCTCGGGCCTAGGGCGAATGGCGAAACCGATCGTCGACGATTCCCTTCCGGTGGCGCGGTCTACGAGATCGACGCAGTGCTACTGGCCTTCGATGTTACGGATCTTCCGCGGGGCGCCTATCGCTACCTGTCACAACGGCATTCGCTGCGGACCCTCCCTGGTGATCTGGATTCCTTCGAATACCTAGGGCAGATGGCCGCGAGTGCTGCGGGTCGTCCTGCCGATGAGATACCGCCGGCGGTGGTCGTTCTTACGGCCCGATTCAATGCACTCAGTAGTCGCTACGACGGCATTTCCTATTCGCTGATGCTCAAGCATGCAGGTGTGCTGATGGCGATGCTTAATTTGACCGCGCCGGTGGTTGGGTTGGGCTCGGTACCGCTTGGGCTAGGTGATAGCGATCAGTTCGCTGCCGCAACCGGCTTGGACTATTACCGACACGGCGCGATAGGTGAAGTCGCCTTGTCTCGAGGCTCTTGACTGACTGCGGTGCCGTCTTCAGCACTCTTCGATCAGCACATGCACGTCATTGCATGGCAGGTTTCCCCACTCAGAACGAATGGGCCGCACAGGAACCCGCCCGCCACGTCTATCTCAGACAGATCGAGATCCGGACTGGGCAGCACGATGTGGAAGGTTTGGGGCCCATTTTCGACGACGACGACTTCGACTTCGTCGGGGATGTCCTGACCTGTTGCTTCAGCAATTGTGGAACGCGGATCATCCACCAATCGCTCGCGGAAATCAGGATCCTCGATCGCTCGTCGGGTGATGAGTGCCCAGGGTGATTCCCCTGCCGCTGGTGGGTTGGAGTCTGTCATCTTCGCCCCTTTCTGAAAATCGACGATAACCGGAAGCGAACGCTTGTTGCCCTACAAGCAGCTTGATGAATGCAACTGAGGGGCTAACCCCTCAAAACCTCCATTTCTATTGGCGGTGGACCAACTAGCGGTTTTGATGTCCCTAACAAAAAGGGGAACCATGAGCGAAGATGTGAACAGCGGCCTTCGAGCCAGACTGCAAGAGGATCCTGATTTTCGCGAACGGCTCAAGGCTGATCCACGGGCGGTTCTCACGGAGATCGTCGGCGAGGATCTTCCAGGGGATGTCGAAATCGTCGTTGTCGAGAATGGACCGAAGACCTTCCACATCGTTTTGCCCCCGAGTGACATCAGCATCGAGGAGATGGGTGCGACGCTCGGTGGTTGGCAAGGTTGGCACGGTTGGCACGGTATTTCAGGTGGTTTGTGTAACTAGGAGTGAGGACTAACTCTGATGGATCGTCAGTTCTATCAAGACGTTGCGCGCAGAGCTCATGAAGATCCGGACTTCCGGGAACGTCTTTCGGAAGATCCGAAGACGGTCGTGGCCGAGATAGCAGGGATTGAAATCGACGCTGACGCCGAGATCGTGGTCTTGGAAGACAATCCGCGAAGAGTCCACATCGTTCTACCTCCTCCTGACGTTTCCATGGCGGATCTGGATGAGATGGCCGCTGGCCGGCAGGATCTGCCGAGCTGGTGGGTCTGTTGGGGAATGTGATGTCTGACCCGGATGAGGGCACCTCCGTGATACGTCGGGCGGTCGAAGACCCGGAATTTCGTGACCGACTGATGGCCGATCCTGCTACGGCGATCGAAGAGGCGACGGGTGTGAGTGTTCCGGATGATCTGGAGATCGTTGTCGTGGAAAACACATCACGGCGCTTCCACCTAGTCCTACCTCCTACGGATCTCGACCTAGGTGCGATGGATCAGTCCGCAGGGCAATACGCGCCGGGATCACCTGAGTGGCGGGAGTTCCACCAGCTGCTGCCTCCGCGTGCGGACTGGCTGCTGTAGTGAAGTTGTTTGGTCATCTCCCAACAGCGACGAGTTAACGAGAAGGGTGAGTGTGCATGAGTGCAACTAAGGATTATCAGATGATAGTTCGACGTGCCATTGAGGATCCGGACTTCCGCGAGCGGTTGATCGAGGATCCTTCGGGGACATGGGCGGAAGTCACTGGGACGCCGGTGCCCGATGATGTCCAGATGGTTGTGCTGGAGGACTCGAACCGCACGGCACACATGGTCCTGCCGGATCCGAGCTTGACAGTGCAGGAACTCGACGACTTGTCGGTTTCCGGCGGCTACCGCGTGATTAGTGATAGCCGCGGTCGCGGGGAGATGGGTCGTTTCTGCTGCGCGGATCTCAGCCACGTCGTGTGCGATGACGCACGAATGGAAGCCTGGTAGTGATCGCAGTTGCTCCGACCGGATGATCCCATCCTTCAAAGGTCTCGCCATGCGCTCCTCACAGTCGCATCGGACAAGTACGCAGCTCTAGTTACTGACCTGGGCGCGACCGTTGTCGAGGGGAACGTCGCGGCAAAACTCATTGAATTGCTTGATGAGCCCACTGTTCAGTCCGAACTCATCCAAAGGGCTGTCCGGCAGGGATTGGCGAATGAGGAAGAGGTACTCAGCACCGTCAACCGGCTAAAGAGCCGCGGTCTGATCAAGACGAGCACCGCACAGATCGACACCTCGCAGGCGCAAACCTATCGAGACTGGTGGAAGCCCGTATCGGCCCGAGTCGGTGCGCGAGGAGTAGGCGATGTGCCGATCGATGCGGTGCGCGAAGCGCTGGCCGACATCGGTCTTGAACTCTCGGCCCGTGAAGGTAATGATTTCGAGGTTGTGCTTGCAGACGACTATCTGAATCCACAGCTACCCGAGCTGATCGATGATCGAAAGGCGACACTGCTGCTCCAGCTCACCGGTCCACGACCGACGATTGGCCCCTGGATTGGCGCCGGTGGTCCATGCATCGAGTGTCTGCAGACTCGGTTACGTTTCAATCGTTCCCGCGAGTGGGCGTTGATCGGTGATGAGAATCGCGGGTCGCTTACTCGTGGTTGGACAACGGCAACGGCCAACCACGGTGCGGCGGAAGCTGCCTGGGAAGTTCATCGCTATGCCACCGGTCGCCGCCGGATCGCTGAACGAACCGTCATGACGGTGATT
The DNA here is from genome assembly GCA_964550285.1 of uncultured Rubrivirga sp. Lineage (GTDB taxonomy): Bacteria > Actinomycetota > Actinomycetes > S36-B12 > S36-B12 > S36-B12. Next base: position 16,601 of record CAZJYN010000024.1, on the reverse strand, counting down.
CATCACAGCAGTGGGGAACGTAAGGAACACGCTGTGAGTCGCCGCCCTCAGTGCGCGCGCTGCGGCGAGGAGTTGACGATCGAGTCCGCGCATTGGGATGTGCGCATCCCCGAAACCCCGTTGCGTGCCTTGCCCGACGGATCCCGGCGTGCAACTACTGCCGAGGAAACCATCGACCGCTACCGACATCTGGTTAGCAGCCGCACGGGAGTCGTTGAGTACCTGACCGATGTTGATCCATCGGACAACCCGATCCACGTTGTCGAGTCCGGAACCAACTACGCGACCGTTCGACCAGGAGAAGGAAGCCAGGGATTTCGGCAACGAGCCGGAGGTAAGGGGACCACGCAAGCGCAAGCGCGGGCCGGTGCACTTGCGGAAGCTATCGAGCGATACAGCGCCGTCTACACCGGAGAGCAGCCGGTTCTGCGACGTTCACTGGCCGAACTGGGTGACTCGGCTATCGATCCACGAATGATGCTGCTGTTCAGTGATCGGCAATATGCAAATCGCGAATCCATAAATTCCTCGACAGATGCGCATCGGTTTGTTCCCGAGATTTTCGACCCCGATCAGGAGATCGATTTCGCGCCGGGATGGTCACTAACGGGAAAGGAGCGCCGCTGGGTGCCGGCTCCCCTGGTCTACTACGGCTACGCCCAAAAGGTCGGGGCTCGCTGGGGAGCAGCGGACTCGAACGGAAATGCATCGGGAACCTCGATGGCCGATGCGATCGAACAGGGCTTCTACGAATTGGTCGAACGCGATTCCGTTGCCCTGTGGTGGTACAACCAGGCGCGTCGCCCCGGTATCGATCTGGAATCCCTCGCGGACGTCTATGGAAACTCCTATCCCTTGCATCTACGCGACTACTACCGGGATGTAATCGATCGAGAGATCACGTTGCTTGACGTCACCAGTGATGCCGGAGTGCCCGCGGTGGTTGCCGTCTCACGCGCCAGGAGGGGACGGCCGCGGGTGATGCTTGGTTTTGGCAGCCATCACCAACCACATGTGGCGGTGAATCGTGCGATGACCGAGTTGAACCAGTTCCTTGGAATGTCACATCGCCTGGACAAGACTGCGGAAGGCAGTGACAGCACCATCGCGAAGTGGTGGCGCCTGGAAGACTTGAGCGATCACGAATACCTCGAACCGACGCATCTTCTCTCCGCTGAGGAACTGCCGATCTCCGATGCGTTTTCCTCGGGTCCTGATGAGTGGGTGGATGGTCGCGAGATCGTTCGCGCGTGCGACGCGGCCGCTCAATCCGTCGGATCGGAGTTGGTCGTGGTGAACCTCACGCAGCCAGACGTCGGCATGCCCGTAGTGAAAGTGATCGTTCCCGGGCTGCGGCACTTCTGGGCCCGCTTCGCTCCCGGGCGCTTATATGACACACCGGTGGACCTCGGCTGGAATCAGGTGGCCCGCACCGAGGAATCGTTGAACCCAACCCCTATCTTCTGGTAACCACCGATAGCCACGGTGCACGATGCAAGGGAGGTTGGGATGAATCGGAAGTCGCGTGCGAGCGCGCAGGTGGATGTCCCAGCCTCGTCAACGGACTCAGCGGTACCGAGCACGAATCCCCGATTGTGGATCGCACTTGTTGCCATCGTCGTGGCTCTAGTACTCGTTGGCATCTGGTCGGTCACTTCGCGTGTTCCGCAGCAAATTCGAACCGAAGGGGTTATCTCAGCGAGTGATGCTCTCGTGGAGGTGGTTGCCGATGCTGAAGGAACGATCGACTACTCGACCCCGATCGGCGATCCGGTACGAGCAGGTGACGTGCTTGCGGTGATTCGTTCCCCGCAGGGTGACCGTGATGTGCTGGCACCAGCGGACGGTGAACTCCAGCAGCGCGATCTCATCGAAGGCAGTGCTGTCAGCCTCGGGCAGCGAGTGGCTCGCATCGAGAAGGCCAACGACGCAACGGACTTCACCGCAGTCGTCTACCTCTCCCTTGACGAGAAGGGTCTGGTTCGGGAGGGCACACCCGCTGTGGTGTCGATTCCCACCTCGACCGGCCGGATCATCAATGTGGAAACCGAGTTGACCTCGGTTGCCCGGTCCCCGTCTACTGTCGAGGCGATCGCTGTGGACTCAGGGTCGATCGCCGTCGCCCGATCCGTGATCGAGGAAATGGGCGGCTTCTCCTTCCGGGCCTCCGCGCCGGTGGATGTCTCCGAAGTGGAACTTGCAAGTGGTGCTTCGGGAGTCATCGGACCCGGAACGCTCGTGCAATTCGTCATTACCTACGCCAAGCCAAGACCGATCGACCTGTTGTTCAGCCGATGAGCACCAGCGCTCAGGCACCTGCGGCCGAGGAACCGTTGTCCTCGGCCGAGCGGGTCAAGGTTCCCACGGTGCTGCAGTTGTCGGCGGTGGAATGCGGAGCCGCCTGCTTAGGCATGGTTCTGGCGAAGTACGGACGATGGGTGCCCCTAACCACTTTGCGAGAGGAAACCGGGGTCTCCCGGGATGGTGCACGGTTGAGCAACGTAGTGACCGTCGCGCAGTCGTACGGGTTGGAAACCGCAGCCAAGCGCGTCGGTCTAAGGGGCCTAGCCAAAATGGAGATGCCCACCATTTGCTGGTGGCGACAAGAGCACTACGTGGTGCTCGAGGGGATCCGTAAAGACCGCTTCTATGTCAACGATCCGTCAATAGGGCGTGTGGTCTACCGGCGCGAGGAGTTCAAGGAAAACTTCTCCAACATCGCGGTGAGCTTCACGCCGACGGCGGAATTCGCCCGGGGCGGTCGCAAGTTTCGGCCGTGGCCTGCACTAAAGGAAAGACTGACTTCGTTTCGCCCGGGGGTCGCCTTTTCGGTGATCGCCGGGATCCTGGCGACGCTCACCGGTGTGCTCCTCGCCCCGCTGAGTCAGCTCTTCATCAATCAAGGGCTCATCGGTGGTGATCAGCAGATCCTGATAGGCCTAGCGGTTGCTTTCGCGATAGTCGGGCTGATTCGGGGCGGCTTGGGACTGCTCGAAGACGCAGTAGTGGCGCGTATCCAGGCAGGGGTGACACTCCAAGGTGAGGCTGGCTATCTAAACCGGCTACTACGCATGCCGATGATGTTCTACTTGCAGCGCCATATCGGCGACCTGGCGCAACGGGTTTCCTACATCGGCCAAGTTGCCACCTTGCTCGGTCAGCAGATCGCATCGGCGGGGGTCTCGTTGATCGCAGCGGTGGCATTCGCGGTCCTGTTGATCTTCTACCAACCACTCGTGGGAATCCTCGTAATCGCCTTCTCGCTCCTTAGCGTCGCGTCGCTGCGCGTGTTGACGCGCAAGCGAATGGTGATCCAGCAGCAGGTTATGCAGCGGCAAAACGATCTGGCTGGCAAGTCCCTCGGCGCGTTCGCCGATGTCGAGACCATCAAGGCGTCTGGCCGTGAACAGGAGACGTTCGCTGGGCTTGTAAGTGATTACGGCAAGTTCAGCGAGGCCCGGGACCGTTTGAGTTCCTCCTCAGCGCTCTTGGTGGCTGTGCCGGTCATCATCGCGGCGCTATCAACCGCGTCGGTGCTGATCGTTGGGGGCTATTTCGTCCTCACCGGAGCGCTCACCATCGGCGCCCTGTTCGCGATGCTGGCGTTGGCAACGAACTTGAACGCTCCTTTGTCGGCATTCATGGCTGCTGGCGATCGGATAAGTGTGATCGGCACTAACCTGCAAGCTCTCGATGATGTCCTCGAGGAACCTGTCGATGAGCTCTTTGCCGGCCAGCAGGGAAAAGGAGCTATCGATGTCGATGATGTGGCCGGTGAACTGGAACTTCGCTCGATCACCTTCGGTTACTCACGGCAAGAGCCTGCATTGTTGGAGGACTTCTCCTTAACGCTGCGCCCGGGGCAGCGAGTGGCTCTCGTGGGTGGGTCAGGAAGCGGCAAGAGCACTATCGCGAATATCGCCACCGGTTTGCTGCACCCCTGGGCAGGGGAAGTGCTACTTGACCAGCGGCCACTACTGGCGTATCGCGCTGGCATCCGCGAACAAGCGATCGCCAAGGTAGATCAATCGATCGTGCTGTTCGTTGGGACGATCCGCCAGAACGTCACCTTGTTCGACGACTCCATCCCCGATGAAGCAGTCATCACGGCACTTGCAGACGCCCAGATCCTCGATGACGTGCTCGCCCGAGACGGCGGTCTCGACGCTCGCGTGGAGGAAAGCGGCCGCAACTTCAGCGGAGGTCAGCGCCAGCGTCTGGAGATCGCTCGAGCGCTGGTGCGTGAACCGCGAGTGGTGATCTTGGATGAGGCGACGTCTGCGTTGGATGAGATCACCGAGAAGCATGTCGATGCGGCGCTTCGCCGCCGCGGAGTCACGTGTCTGATCGTCGCGCACCGACTCAGCACCGTTCGTGATGCTGACCGCATCGTCGTTCTTGGCCTCGGGGGTGAGCTCCTCGAAGCGGGAACCCACGAGGAACTCGTCGGTCTCGGTGGTCGCTATCAGGCGTTGATCAGTGACGGGGAGGTGGACAGCGATGGCGATTGAAAGCCCCCAGCGTCAGATCGAAGTCCAGCAGATCATCGCGGTGGATGCAGGCGTCATCGATGTCTTCGCGCGTCGGGAGGACGGCTGGCTGATGCCGATGGTGACGGTGACAACAGGCCAAGCCGTGTATCCGCTTCCCGGTGTGGAAGTCATCGCGATTCCTCGGATGGACGCCGAGTGGAGGGTGCAGCCCGAGGGCCGGACGTCTGTCGAGCTGTCCAATCTCGGGGAATATTTGACGGGGATAGACAGCGAAATCGGTGGCGGAAGCATCGATGGGAGCGATCTCGATCCGCAGGGAGTGGCTTTTCGTGTCCGTGAAGCCTTGGCAGCCTCGCAAGACGGTCGACGGATGGTTCGTGAATCGACCATTCAGCATCGTGAGTCTGTGCTCGGTCAAGCGAATCGACAGATGGTTCGCGCAGGAACGGAGTTGCGGCTTTCGGAAGTTGACATCGACGACGACGAACTCACCGCCTGCCTGCGGATGATCGGCGTCCGAACGGGCTTCGAGGTAAGCCGGCCTTCAACGAGCGAAGTGCACCAGGCAGCCGATGCGCTCGCCGCGATCGCGCGTGCGAGCGGCTTCGGGTATCGGTGGCTTCGCATCGATACCGACACCTCGAGGGCGAATCACGTATTCCTGGGGTTCCGCACACGTGAGGGCAGCGAATCCGAGCGTGATGTCGAACCGGTGGTGGTCTGGTCGGATGGGCGGGGCCTGGAAATCCAGCGAGCCGGCGAGGAAAGCCGTGAACCCGTGGATTCGCTCGCCGATTCCGGTCTCCTCGGTGTTGGAGTGGAACTGTTCGGCCTGGTGGCCGCCGAACCGGTGCCGCGGATGCGCACGCTGCTGCGCTGGGCTTGCCATGGGCAATCCCGACGTTTGGCCCTAGTTGCCGCTATGGCTTTGTTGGTCACGCTCACCGGTTTGATCGGTCCGGTAATGACCTCCGCCATCGTGAGCACGGTCGTCCCATTGGCCGATGTGCCGCTGCTGGTGCAAGCCGGCGGTGCCCTGGTTCTCGCGGCGACCCTCGGTGGCGTGTTCACGATAGTTCAGGTGCGAGGCATCGCTGATATCGCCGGGCGGGTATCGCGGCGGCTTGCTCCGGCGATTTGGTATCGAACCCTCACCCTTCCGGTTCCGGTGTTACGAAGGTTCACATCCGGTGACCTTGCGCGCCGGGTATCGACGGTGGATGCCTTCGTGTCCTTGATCTCAGCAGCGGTGGTAGTCGCTTTGCTGTCGGCCGTCTTCTCCATCATCTATCTCGGACAAATGGCTGTGATCGCGCCAACCCTCACGGTTCCGGCGGCTGTGTTGCTGCTGCTCTCGGGACTGATTTTGGTGTGGGCATTGCGTCGACTCGCAGGATTGACACGTCAAAGCGTCGAGCGGCGACGGGAATCGACTGCGCTGCTCGCCCAAATGCTGCGCGGTGTAGCCAAACTGCGGGTGAGTGGCGCCGAACCGATCATGCAGGCCCGCTATCTGGACATCTTGCGCCGCATCACGGTGAGCGATGGTCAGCAGACCTTGGTGATGGGTCGGGTAGCCGCATGGTTCGCTTTTTTGTCCGGTGCTTCGACCGCGGTCTTCATCGTCATCGCGGGAATCCAATGGGATTCCACGGGAGAACCGATCCCGGCAGCGGCCTTCATCGCCTTCACCGCATCCTTCGGTCTCGCGATCGCAGCCGTCAGCGGCTTATCAGCGCTCCTCCAGCCACTGTCCTTCAGCACCGTCGCTTTCGAGCAGATCCGACCGCTGCTCGAGGCCGAACCCGAAACCAGTGCTCGTCTGCAAGACCCGGGCCAGCTCACCGGACGCATCGAATTTCGCGACATCCACTTCCGCTACACCGCGGGCGCACCGCTCGTTCTTCGCGGGGCGGAGCTCGCGATCGAGCCTGGCCAGATGGTGGCAATCGTCGGGACATCGGGTGCCGGCAAATCCACCCTCACCCGGCTGCTCCTCGCTTTCGACGTACCCGAACGAGGACAGATCCTCGTGGATGGAAGGGATCTGTCCAATCTCGACCCGACTCTCGTGCGCAGGCAGATCGGAACGGTGCTGCAAGGGGCCACCATCAGTCCGGGCAGCGTCCTTGACAACATCGTCGGAACCAACAGCCGCGACGAGGAGCGAGCCTGGCGAGCGGCCGAGCGGGCAGCGGTCAAGGCGGACATCGAAGCCATGCCTATGGGCATGCGGACCCTGGTGGAGCCGGGCAACATCTCCGGAGGGCAAGCCCAACGGATCATGCTGGCGCGCGCGTTGGCTTTCGATCCGGCCGTAGTGATCCTCGACGAGGCAACTAGCGCTCTCGATAATGCCGCCCAACGGCAGGTCACCGAATCGATCCGAGCCCTAGGCGCCACCAGGCTCGTGATCGCCCACAGACTCAGCACGATCCGACAAGCCGATGTGATCGTTGCGCTGGATCAGGGACGAGTAGTGGAGACCGGGTCCTTCGATGATTTGCTGGCAGTCGACGGTCTCGTGGCCTCGTTGGTTCGGCGCCAGATGTTGTGACGTGTGGATGGGCAACCCGCAGGATGACGACGTGGATTTGGATTCCATTTCAGGTGGAACCGACCGTGGAATCTACGACCCGGAATGGCTATCGGATTCCCACGGTAAGTGAGTCCATAAGCCCCCTGTCAGCACAGGAAGGGGCCATCCGTCTGGCCCGGTCGCGTCCTCGATAGTGGCGCGGGGATCCAAGAGCAGGCTCTCCCGAAAATCCGGGTCCGCTAGAGCTCGTTGGGTTATCTGTGCCCAAGTTCCGTAACCGCCGGTCGCATCGGTGCTCGACATCGCAGGATTTTCCTGTCGTGTAGAGGATCTCTATCCCGACGGAGGCTAGTGCAGCGAGTGCGGTGGGGGTCCTCAATCCGATGTGAGATCAATCGGTAGCCCGAACTTCCTCCAACTCCACACCTTTGGTCTCTCGGATATGGCGCCATACGAATGGGATCGAGAGCGCGGCCATGATGGTGAAGATCGAGTAGGCCAGGCCCAGGCTGATGTTGGCCAGCGGCGGGAATGCGGTAGAGACGATCCAGTTCGCAAGCCACTGCGCGGCGGTGGCCAGCGCGAGCGCAGCCGCGCGGATTCGGTTCGGGAACATCTCGCCGAGTAGTACCCAGACCACCGGGCCCCAGGTGGCGGCGAAGAAGGCGACGTAGGCGTTGAATGCCAGTAGCGCGACGATGTCCGGTCCATCGGCGAGCACCGGGTTGCCATCCGGTCCGATCGGTGCGGTGCCGAATACGTAGGTGAGAACCGCGAGCATCGAAACCATGCCCATCGATCCGACCAAAAGCAGGGGCTTGCGGCCTACCTTGTCGACCAGTGCGATGGCCACGAGGGTAAAGGCGACGTTCACCCCGGTGGTGATGAGTGATGTCTGGAATGCCTGATCCTCGGAGAATCCCACGGCCTCCCAGATCGTGTTGGAGTAGTAGAAGACGGCGTTGATTCCGACGAATTGCTGCAAGGCGCTGAGGATGATTCCGACCCACACGATCGGCAACAACCCGAAGCGCTTGCCGCGCAGGTCCTTGAGCGAAGGCCGATGCTCGCTGTCCAAGGACGCCTTGATGTCATCGAGGATGCGCTCGGTGCCGTCGGTGTAGACCTGCTTCAACACTGCGTTGGCTTCGTCGTACCTACCGATTTCGACCAGATACCGCGGGGACTCTGGCAATCGCAGCGCAAGTCCGCCGTACAGCAGTGCCGGTAGCAACATGACCAGGAACATCCACTGCCAAGCAGCGATGCCGAACAGCCAATCATTGGTGGAGTCCCCACCGGCCGCCTCGAGGATCAGATAGTTCGAGATACCCGTTGCGAAAATACCGAGAACGATCGCGAGTTGCTGCATCGATGCTAGGCGCCCACGCAACTGGGCCGGTGCTATCTCGGCGATGTACATCGGTGCCATGACGCTTGCCACACCGATGCCGGCACCACCGATGAATCGCCACATCAGCAGGTCGGCGATGCCGAAGGGGAACGCCTGCCCGATCGCTGCCGCGGTGAACAGTACGGCCGCGATGAGCATCACGCGACGCCGGCCGTACTTCTCGGCCAACAGTCCGGCGAACCAGGCGCCGATCGCCGAGCCGATCAACGCGATCGAGACAGTGAAGCCGAGGGCTAGGGAGGACAGTCCGAAGGTCGACTTGATGGCCGGTGCCGCACCGTTGATCACGGCGGAGTCGAAGCCGAAGAGGAATCCCCCGAGTGCGGCGGTTCCGGCCAGGCCGACTACGCGACCTGTGCGATAGCCGTTGTTCGGTCTCGAGTTGCTCGTGCTCATCGAACCTGCACGCTAATCGCCCGGCGAGTCGTGCGGGATTGATTCGTCATTCCGCGTACCGTAGATGAGCCGTCTACAAAGAGTCTCAGGAGTTCGTGATGCGTCGTTCGATTGCCTTGGCCAGTGTTTCCGTCTTGAGTGTCGGGCTGCTGGCAGCTTGCTCGTCGGACTCCGATGATTCGTCCAGCGAGGAGATGGTCGGCGGCATGACGGAGTGCACCGACGAGATCATCAACGGCGAGGCCGAGGCCTACGCGCAGTCCTTGGGTGACAACACCGCCTGGTACCCCGAATCGGTCCAGTGCGCGGATGGCTGGGCGGTGGCCAACGGGATCCTGGGCGATGCCGACGCGCCTGAGGACGGCCCGATCGGTGCGCCGACCAGCCTCATCTTCCAAGCCGAGGGACAGTTCTGGGTCCCGAAGGACGCCGCTGATGTCTGTGGCACGTCCGAGGACGGCAGCTACCCGTCCGACGCCGAGATCCCCGAAGCGCTGTACGACGCCTGCCTAGCCGGCTAGCGCGCCGTACTTCAGCGGGCCGGCTGGGAGTTCGGCTGCAGATCTCGGGTGGTGTTCCCCTTCGTCAGGTTCACGGCCTTGCCTGAATCGACCGGCACCTGCACCACATCGGAGTTTCCGTTGCGGGTGCTGGTGACGTAGATGTACTCGCCATCGGCGGACCACGCAGGATCGGTGTTCGCACCGGAAGTCGTGAGTTGGCGCATCCCGGTGCCGTCGATGTTCATGACGTACACCTGATCGCGGCCGGTCATGTCGCTGACGAACGCGATCTGGCGTCCACTCGGGCTCCAACTCGGTGCGAACTCCTTCTCACCCTCGATGCTCACTAGAGCGTGCTTGTCCGTTCCATCGGGACGGATCAAGAAGATGTCGGTGTCGAGGACGGCGTCGTCGTTGACCTCATCGCCTTGATCCACGCCATCGGAGTAAGCGATCCACTCACCGTTGGGGCTCCAGGTGGGCTGGACACCACCTTCGGACAGTTGGCGCTGGTTCGAGCCGTCGGAATCCATCAGCCACAGTCCAAGGCCGCTTGCGCGGAACGAGACGAAGACAATGCTGCGGCCATCGGGGGAGAACGACGGCTGTCCGTCTTCACCTTCGGCCTCGCAGGTGGTCAGGTCCTCGCCGGTGAGTCCCGTGCAGTCGGTCGAGTTGCGGGACAGGTTGCGCTGGTTAGAGCCGTCGGCGTTCATGACGAAGATCTCGCTGTTCCCGGTGCGGTTGGAGGCGAAGACGATGCGTCGCCCACCGGCTGCCCAGGACGGGTTGCCGTCGTCGCTGGTGTTGTCGGTCAACTGCTGCACGTTGGAGCCATCTGGGGACATCGTGAAGATCTCGAAGTTGCCCGTGCGATTGGAGGTGAAGACGACGTCTCCATTCTCACCGGGGAAGGCGCTGCCGTGAGCGGAGCCGACCAGTCCCAAGGTAAGTGCAGAACAACCGAGTGCGATGGCAGTGGCGCGCATGAGATCTCCTTGTTGGGGTGCACCGCGAGGGTAATGCGTGCGCTAGCTTGCTCGGGAAGTCAGAGGGGCAAGTGAGGGGTTAGCCCCTCAGTCTGCGACGGTCGAGCGCAATCGTTCCGGCAGCCCCGGCCAGGAGCCGATGAGGAACAGCAATCCACCGATCATGGTCCCGCCGGCAACCAGCAACGGAGAGATCTCCTCGCCGCGGGATAACGGGACGAATGCCCCCAACGACGACGCCAGGAAGCACAAGGAACCACCGAGGTTGAACAGCGACGCCCCCTTAATGCGGTCCCGGAAGTCCCCTCGCCCGGCCAGCGGATGGGTGGCCGAGACGAGCATCGCGCTAGAGATCACGAAGCAAAGCGAACCGACGATGTCCGGTTCCCAGATGAAGATGTCGACAAGCAGCGGGCTGAGGTTCGGGATGAGACCGGCGATGACCATGACCTGGAAGAGCACCGCCCCGAAGGCCTGGATGCTGGAAGCCCAGAAGCGGTGGCGCAGGTACTTGGTCCAGCCGTGGGTATCGCTGCCTTGTCCTTCGACACTCGCCCGCCAGCGTGCTCCGTTCAAGGCAGTGGCGCGGGCGTTCCAGGCATCGGCGCTTGCACCGATGAGGTAGAGCGTGGAGCCGACGAAGAACAGCAGTGCTGAGGCCACGATGCTGCTGCCGGCTACCGGAACGGCCACGATGAACAGGATCGAACCGATCACGAAGGGCAGGCCGATCCAGCGATTTCGATCCAGGATCTGCTTCAGCGGCTCGCTCGGGGAATCGCTGGTTTCATCCTCCCCCGCACCGCCGTCCATGGAGCCGAACGAGAGCACCCCCGCACGCTATCGCGCGGTGTCAGGGTGCACTCGCTAGTCTCACGGACTCACCTTGCCATCTAGTCGTCCCCACGAATCAGGAGTCCGATCGTGACCACCGAGCGTTACGTCATGACCCTCCGCTGCGATGACACCCCGGGTGTGATCCACGCGGTGTCCGGCGCGCTGCTGGGCATCGACGGCAATGTGCTCGAGCAGGCCCAGTTCACCAACGAGACCACCGGCATGTTCGCCATGCGCACGCGCTTCGAGGCGCCGCAGGAGGACACAGCCGAGGTGCGGGCGGCGATCGCTGGAGCGACGGAATCCTTCGCCCCGCAACTCACGGTGCGCAAGGAGTCGGATCGACCTCGTGTGCTGATCATGGTTTCGCAGTACGACCACTGCCTCGTCGATCTGCTGTATCGGCAGGCGGCAGGTGAGATCCCCATGGACGTGCCGGTCATCGTGTCCAACCACCGGGTGTGTGAGCCCATCTCGGAGCAGTACGGCATTCCGTTCCGCTACATACCCGTCGAGAAGGGTGCCAAAGAGCAGGCCGAGGACAGCCTTCGCGAGGTCATGGCCGAATTCGACGTCGACGCCGTCGTCCTCGCACGCTATATGCAGATCCTCAGCGACCGCCTGTGCACTGATCTGCAGGGTCGGGCGATCAACATCCATCACTCGTTCTTGCCTGGCTTCAAGGGTGCGCGCCCCTATCACCAGGCCTACGACCGCGGTGTCAAGTTGATCGGCGCAACCGCCCATTTCGTGACCGCGGATCTGGATGAGGGCCCGATCATCGAGCAGGGTGTCGAGCGGGTTGAACACCACCACACCGCGGAGGAACTGGCGCGCATCGGCCGCGATATCGAAAGGCTGGTGCTGGCGCGCGCGGTGACACTGTTCGCGGAGGATCGGGTGCTGCTCGAGGGACACCGTACGGTTGTCTTCAGTTAGGAGCAGGGCGCTCCTAGATTCGAAGGAGAACTAAGGGCGATGGTCCGCACGTTGGTCGTCACCAACGATCTTCCCCCCAAGCCCGGCGGCATCCAGACCTTCGTGCACGAGGTCGTGCGCAGGCAGGATCCATCGAGCGTTGTCGTGCTCGGTCCCAGAGACGAAGCAAGCGCGGCTTTCGACGCCGTCGCGGGCTATGAGATCCATCGCTACGACGGCCCCATCATTCCCACTCCGCGCGTCTTGCGGCGCATCCGCGAGGTCGCGGCGGTCACCGGCGCCGAGCAGGTGATGTTCGGGTCGGGAATGCCGAACGGTCAATTGATCCCGTTGCTATCGCGCGCTGGACTGCCGACCTCCCTGGTCATCACGCATGGGAACGAGGCCGGCTGGGCGCAGCTTCCCGGCGGCAAGGCGCTGGTCCGGCCCTTGAACGGTGCTCGACATGTGACGTACCTGGGTTCCTTCACCCATCAGATACTGAGTAGGTACGTAGGTCCGCAGTCGCGGTTGTTCCGGCTTCCGCCCGGGGTCGATACCGACTTGTTCCAGCCCGGCAGCGGCGGTAGCGGTGTGCGCCGCAAGTGGCAGGTGGAAGACCGGTTCGTCATCGGAACGGTTACCCGGTTAGTCCCGCGCAAGGGCGTCGATGTCTTGATCCGCGCCTTGCCTTTTGTGCATCGAGTGCTGCCCGATGCCGTGATCCTCGTCGCCGGTGACGGTCCCCGGCGCAGCGAACTGCAAGATCTTGCCCGCGCGCTCGGTGTCGAGGGCTCAGTGGTCTTCACCGGTGCGGTAAGTGACGAGGAACTGCCCGCCGTCTATGACGCTATGGACGTTTTCGCGCTGCCTACCCACACCCGCAAGTTCGGTGTAGACGTGGAGGGTCTTGGCATCGTGTTCTTGGAAGCGGCGGCGACCGGGGTGCCGGTGCTCGTCGGGCGAAGTGGCGGTTCGGTCGATGCCGTCAAGCCGGGTGTTACAGGCGAACTGATCGAGCTCGATCCCGCTGCGATCGCGGCTGAGCTGGTGGAATTGGCGAGGAACGAAACCAAGCGGATTTCGATGGGGCGTGCTGGCCGCGAGTGGATGGTTGCCGAATGGCAATGGAGCGATCGCGCGGCGAGCGTGAGTCGGCTACTGGAGGCAGACTGAGATCGTGACCGTCGCGGCCGTGCAGGATGAGCTTTCCGGGTTCGATGGTCTGCGCCGCATCGTGGCGCAGGGTGGGGCGCTCGTCTTGACCGGTGCGGGCTGCTCGACGGCTTCGGGAATTCCCGACTATCGCGGACCTAATGGAGCCTTCACCCGAGGGCATCAACCGATGACCTACCAGCAGTTCCTTCGGGATCTAGAAGGACGACGCCGCTATTGGGCGCGGGGTCACGTTGGATGGTCGCGCTTCGCACAGGCCCGCCCGAACCGTGCACATCGAGCCATCGCCGCACTCGAGGAGCGGGGGCTGGTGTCCGGCGTGATCACCCAGAACGTGGATGGGTTGCATCAAGCCGCGGGATCGCGTGAGGTCGTCGATCTGCACGGCCGCCTCGACCGCGTGGTCTGCCTGCAGTGCGATGCGGTCGAGTCCCGAGACGACGTCCACAGGCGGCTGACCGAAGCCAATCCCGATTTAAGCGTCGATACCGACACCATCAACCCCGACGGGGACGTAGATCTCGATGATGCGATCCTCGCCAGCTTCACCATGGTGCACTGCTTGGAGTGCGGCGGAGACTTGAAGCCCGATGTCGTCTACTTCGGCGAGAGCGTGCCACCCGAGCGAGTCGAGATGGCCTATCGATGGGTGGATCGGGCTCGATCCGTGGTGGTGATCGGATCCTCGCTCACCGTGTACTCCGGACGCCGCTTCGTCATCCGTGCGCATAAGGAAGACAAGGCCGTCGCCATCGTCAATAACGGCCCCACGCGCGGAGATGAGTTCGCATCCGTGCGGATCGACGACGACGTCTGCGATGTCCTCGAGGCACTCCTGACATGACGAACACCGGGGCGATTTCTCCTGCCCCGGTGTTCGCTCGTCGGTGACGGCTCAGGCCCAGCGACCCTTGCCTTTCTTGCCCTGCTTGGACTGCGCTCCTTGACCGTTCCCGTCGCACTCGCCGGTGCCGTTCACGTCACTTTCAGCCAGCGAAGTGAAGGCGGCGAGGTGGCGCTGCGATCCGTTCAGCAGATTCGTGAGGACACGATCGATGTCGGCCGGTTGCCCGGCGTCGAGTGCCTCCTGCAGATCAGCGATGTCGATCTCCTCGATCGCGATACCGACGGCAGCTGCGGCATCGAGCGACTGGCTGCCATCGGCAACCATGTCGTCGTACATCGCCTGGAAGACCGGATCGTCGAACTCCCCTACGGGATCGCCGACGGTCGGATCGGTGACGTCGTACGCATCGAGCAGAGTGCGCATCGCATCCTGGTGGCGGGTCTCACTCGCCGCAATGCGATCGAAGGTAGGGACGTCGTACATGTCACCGAGGGTGACGTAGACGTCATGCGCGACCTTCTCTTCGGCCACCATCGCTTGGAGCAGTTCCACCGTTGCAGGATCGGTGTCGGCCTGCACGGACGTGGCAACCAGTAACGAGCCGGGAAGTGCGATCGCAGCGGCGGCCAGTCCGGCCAGTGTGCGTCGTGTGGTGGTGTTCATGATGCCCTCCTCGTGAGTGGCCCGTTGTGGGCAACTCCGTTATCTCAAGGGCATGTGTTGCAACGGTTCGACGAATGTCAGGGGTGTGTAAGTCCGAACGAGATGTCCGCGAAAGGAGTGCGAGCCGGGTCTTTCGGCTCTAGTGGGAAGGGACGAAGGACCGATCAGGAGGACAGCGCCGCAACCACCTTCTTGTTGCCGTCCTTGTAGGTAGCGAGCAGTCCGACCCCGCCGGTCAACTTGATCTCCTTGTCGCCTTGACGCAGGTCGAGGTGTTCGCTTGCTCCGAACTTGCTGAGATCGACCTCGCAGGAACTGCGATCGAAGGCGATGAGTTCCTCCCCTGGGTTCTCGCCGGTTGCCCCGAGTTGATAGAGGCGAATGTGGTCAGCGGTAACGGCGAGGAGCATGCGCAAACTGACGCCTTGTCCTGCTGCGTGCGCCTCCCGCGCGGCCCTTATCCCCGCGGCCGCACCGACGCCCTCGGCCACGGCGTTGTCGAAGAGTTCGTCAGCCGCGGCGGAGCCACCGATGGCTCCGAGGGCGTTGGTGAGGTGATCGTCTTGGACAGCGAAAACCCCCGCGGCGAGTACTTGTTCACCGGCGGGGGTAACGCGTTGAGCGATGTCGATCAGTTGCTGCGCATTGGCCATGCATAGCAGGTTAGCGCTTGAGCAGCACCGGACCCGACACGCGAACCTTGCGGTTCTTAATCGGCTTGCAGGAGCCGGTCAGGTTGCAGACCTCGTTGAACCGCTTGTGGGTGCGGAAGGACTTCTTGCCCTTAGTCGGGTAGACGATCTGCTGCCAACCGTCCGGTCCGGTGAAGTTGCAGCGAACCTTCGTCTCCTTGTTGTTGGTCACGCACCGGCGGAAGCGAGTGCCGACGATCCATTCCTGCAGGGTTTCCATCGCCATTGCGCCGGGGGTGCCGTTGTAGTACTGGATGCCCCACAGATCGTTGAACGGCTCCCAGGTGTACATGTATACCCGCGAGATGCCTAGGCGCAGGGCGTCGAGATAAGCGACCGCGGTCCAGTTGGCGGCCCGCGCACCCTCGATGTCCACATCCGGGTTCTGTGGGCCGGGGCCCTTTAGGCCGAAGTTGTTCTCGGTATCCCACACGGGAAGCTTCGGAGCGTTCTCTTGCTTGAGCAGCCGGTTGAACTTCTCCGCTAGGACGCCGCGGTCGACAGGGGTCTCCAGGCTTGCCGGGTAGGTGTGCACCGCGTAGGCGTCGATCGGCCACCCGCGGGCCTTCAACGCGCGCAGGTGGGGGCGGTACCAGCGGTAGAACTTGTTGTTGCGCGCACCGAGGCGGGTTCCGACGCTGGTGGCGACGACATCCGCGACCGGATCGATGCGCTTGACAACGTCGTAGGTGATCTTGGTCAGCTCCGCGAGTTGCTGCGGGGTGCCCTCGAAGAAGGTGAGCAAGTTGGCTTCGTTCCACGGCTGGTAGGACGAGATACGCCCCTGGTAGCGCGTGACGGCGGCTTCGACGAAGCGTTGATAGGCGCCGAAGTCGGTGGGGACACCCGCAGCGCCATTGGTCGGCAGGCAGGCCGGGGCCACACAGGTGCTGTTGCTGTAGAACGGCGGGGTACCGGCGATCACGAACATGATGTCGGTGACGCCGTTCGCCTCGGCGTTAGCCACGGCGTTGTCCAGGTTCGTCCAGTCGTAGACGCCTGGGGCGACCTCGATCTGGGACCAGGCGACGTCGTTGTCCCATAGGCGCAGGGAGCCGAACGGGATCGAGGGCCAGACGCCGTACTGCTCGTTCTTCACGTGCAGGCCGAACATCTCCGGCTGAATGATCTGCC
>CAZJYN010000023.1:7040-23426 GCA_964550285.1 uncultured Rubrivirga sp. | reverse complement strand
GGTTCGTGATGGCGGTTTCCGCGCGCGGCGGGGATGACACACCGGAGATCGAGGGGAAAGCCGAGGGGTATCGCGACGCCCCCGGCAAGCATGCGCGTGCGAAGAAGAAGGCCCATCCGTTTTGGCGGGGACTGCGCGAGATCGTGGTCATCGTCGTCATCGCCCTGGTGCTGTCCGCGCTGATCCGTGCGTTCCTCATCCAGGCTTTCTACGTGCCGAGCGCTTCGATGGACGACACCTTGCGTCCAGGTGATCGCATCATCGCCTCGAAGATCACCACCAACATCTCCGGAGTCGATCGCGGCGAGATCGTGGTCTTCAAGGACCCCGGAGATTGGCTGCCCGATCCGCTCCCAGCCCCGGACACGTGGCAAACCAATGTTCGTCGGGCCCTGACGTTCATCGGTGTGCTGCCCAGCGATTCGGGTGATGACCTCGTCAAGCGGGTTATCGGTATCGGCGGGGATCAGGTTGCCTGCTGCGATGCAGAGGGGCGGATCGTGGTCAACGGGGTGCCGCTCGATGAGGACTACATCATCGGGCCTACCGATCAGGTGCGCTTCGATGTGATCGTTCCCGAAGACAGTTTGTTCGTCCTCGGTGACAACCGCGGTGATTCCCGTGATTCGCGCTACCACCTCGAGGCCAACGACGGCGCTGTACCGGTCGAAAACGCCGTAGGTCGAGTGTTCTTGGTGGTCTGGCCTTTCGATCGCTTGGCCCTCGAGCGCATCCCGTCCATCTTCGGCAACCCGGCGCTCGACGGCTAAATCCACAACATCCACGTGAGCGCCGATCTCGCCCTCGAGCGGACCTTGCTCGATGAGGGCTATCGCCGGGTGATCGCGATCGATGAGGTCGGCCGAGGTGCGCTGGCTGGACCCGTCACGGTCGGGGCCGTGGTGATCGATGCCGGTGTCGTGGTTGTTGATCCACCGGCGGGAATCGATGATTCCAAGAAGCTTTCGGCCAAGCGCCGGCGGGAGATTCGCGGGCCCATCGGTGCGTGGGTTCGCGGGCACCATGTCGGGCACGTCGAAGCGACGCGGATCGACGAAGTCGGAATCATGATTGCTCTCGGTGAAGCTGCCAGCGCCGCGATCGACGGGTTGCCGAAAATCGACGACAACGACGACGATGCCAGCGCCGCTACCGCCGTGTTGCTCGATGGCAAGTTCGATTTCCTGACCCCGGTGCGACCCGGATTCGAGGTGCGGACCGTGGTCGGCGGTGATGGCCGGTGCGCGAGCATCGCAGCGGCGTCCATCCTGGCCAAGGAAGAACGCGATGAATTGATGCGCCAATGGCACCGGGTGTATCCGCAGTACGGCTGGGATACCAATGTGGGCTACGCCGCTGCGAAGCATCGCCGCGCGATCGCCGAGGTCGGGACGACCGATCTGCACCGGCGTAGTTGGCGGCTCGGGTGAACTGAGCGGGCGAAGGATCATCCACAGGCGGCGTGCGCGTCATCCACAGCACCGATCCACCCCTGCCGCACCGGCGGTTGGCGGGCGCATGCTCGCCGCATGAGCGATTCCACGACGCATGATGACCGCCGCGAACTCGGCCGCCGCGGGGAGGACTTGGCCTTCGAGTACCTACGACGCTCCGGGATGCTGGTGCTCGACCGCAACTGGCGCCCGCGCGGGGCGGGGGTGCGCGGTGAGTTGGACATCGTCGCCCGTGATGGCGATGAACTCGTGGTTGTCGAGGTTAAGACACGGCGATCCATCGCCTACGGATCACCGGCCGAGGCGATCACCCGGCGCAAGGTCCGGGCGCTGCGTTCGTTGACCTTGGCCTGGCTCGAGCAGCGCAGCATCCATGCGCCGGCGATTCGCTTCGACGTGGTCGCCATCGTCATCCCGCCTGCAGGGCAGCCGGTGATCGAGCATCTGCGGGCGGTCTGACATGACCTTGGCGCAGGTGCACGGCGCGGTCATCGCGGGGATGACCGGGACGGTCGTCACGGTCGAGGTGGACGTCGCCGCGGGTCTTCCAGCCGTGGGGCTGGTCGGCCTCGCCGATACGGCCATCGGGGAGGCCCGGCAACGGGCTCGCTGCGCCGTGGAGAACAGCGGGATGAAATGGCCGATGGGTCGGGTCACGATCGGGTTGTCTCCGGCGCATGTGCGCAAGCACGGCACCGGGTTGGATCTGCCGATCGCGATCGGTGTGCTCGCCGCGCAAGGACAGATCGGCAAGTTGCCCGCGGATTTCCGATCCTGGGTAATCGTCGGGGAACTCGGACTCGATGGTCGAGTCCGGCCGATCCCCGGAGCGATCACCGTCGCCTGCGCTATCCAACAAGCTGGCTTTGGCACGTTGCTGTTGCCGGCCGAGCACGTGGCCGAATGCTCTCGGGTTCCCGGTGTGCAGATCATCGGCGTCGAATCGGTGCAGCAGGCGGTGCAGGTGCTGCTGGGCACCGATACCGGGTTGCGCGCCAGTGCGCCGCGAACTGGTCGCGCTCAGCACCACGAACCGGATCTCGCCGATGTACTCGGCCAGCCGGAGGGGCGTCGCTGCCTGGAGATCGCGGCGGCCGGTCGGCACTCGCTGGCGATGGTCGGGCCGCCCGGGGTGGGTAAGACCTTGCTCGCCGAGCGCATCACGGGGTTGCTGCCCGATCTTGCGGAAAGTGCCGCGGTGGATGTGATGGCCATCCATGCCTTGGTCGCGGGTGAGGGGTTCGTAGTGGGGGAGGACCTTCGCCCTCCGTTCCAGGCCCCGCATCACTCCACCAGTCCGGCGGCGTTGCTCGGTTCGGTGCACGGCGGCTCGGTGCGTCCGGGCTCTGTCTCGCTCGCCCACCGGGGCGTGCTGTTCCTCGACGAAGCACCGGAGTTCCCCCGCAACACCCTCGAGGCGTTGCGCCAACCCGTGGAAAGCGGCCTGGTGAGTTTGCACCGGGCCAGCTGGAGTGGTGAGGTGCCCGCGGACTTCCAGTTGATCGTGGCGGCGAATCCCTGTCCGTGCGGCTACTACGGCGCGAGGGCTTCTCGGGACAGCAGCACTCCCATCTGTCATTGCCCGCGCACTATTCGCAGTAACTACACAGCGCGCATCTCCGGTCCGCTGCTCGATCGCATCGACCTGCGCTTGCAGTTGCACCCGATCCGGGCGAGATCGCGCGGGGAGTCATCGGCCACCGTCGCCGAGCGCGTCGCCGAGGCCCGTGCGCGCGCACTACGACGCTGGGATTCGGCGAACGCCCGAGCGGCCCATGCGGTCGTGGCAGCGCACCACCTGGACTCCGCCGCCCAAGAACTCCTCGATGCCCACCTGCGTCGATCCGGTGGCTTGCGATCCACGCACCGGATCACCAAGGTCGCGTGGACGTTGAGCGATCTGGCCGGCCGGGATCGTCCCAATCGCGAGGACGTCCTCGAAGCCATGGAATGGCATCAGCCGCTGTGGCAGGAGGTCTGATGCGCGCCAGCGATCCAGAAGCGGACCCGGATCTACAGGAGGAGTTGACCCTGCGGCGCTCGCGCATCGCATTGGCGTGCGTCGCTGAACCGGGCGAGCCCGGCCTGGCCGATGCGATCGAGCAACGCGGAGCCGGCTGGGTCGTGGGAGCGCTGCTGCGCGGAGACGCGGCACTGCGCATACCGCGCCGGGCAGCCATCGGCGATCGCCTCGCCGCACTCGAGGTGGATTCCTACCTGGCGCGCACCGAGGAGATCGGAGCGCGGATCGTCCTGGCCGGGGATCGCGAATGGCCCACGCAACTCGACGATCTCGGACCGCGCCGCCCGCACGCGCTGTGGTGCTGGGGAAATGCCGATGTGCGCTTGCATGCATTGGCCTCCCTGGCGATGGTCGGAGCGCGCGCCTGCACCCGGTACGGGGAGTTCGTCGCCCGGGAATGGTCGGCCGAACTGGCCGAAGAGGGCATCGCCATCATCTCCGGTGGGGCGTACGGCATCGACGCCGCCGCGCACCGCGGAGCCCTCGCGGTCGATCGCCCCACTATCTGCGTCCTGGCCGGAGGCATCGACAACGTCTACCCTCGCGGCCACGACGGACTGTTCGCCCAGATCCTCGAGCGCGGTGTCCTGGTCAGCGAGGCCCCACCCGGTGAAGTAGTGCGCCGGCGCCGGTTCCTCTCACGCAATCGGATCATCGCCGCGCTCGCGTCGGCAACGTGCGTCGTCGAAGCCGCGCAGCGCTCGGGTGCGGCGAGTACGGCCCACCATGCAGCTGAACTAGCGCGTCCGGTGCTAGCAGTGCCCGGCCCGGTGACCTCGGCGACCTCGGCCGGCACCAACCGTTTGATCGGTGATCGCATCGCCTCGATCGCGGTGGATATCCAAGATGCTCGATCGGCCGTGGCACCGCTGAGGATCGCAGCGCATGAGGCCGACGCCCCGGATCGGGTTTCGCGATCGATGCGTGAGGTGTTGGACGCGCTGCCGGCCTCGACCTCCAAAAGCGGTGCTAACAGTGCCAACAGTGCTGGCGGCGGATCACACCGAACTCGGGGCCTACGCGATACCGAGATCGCCATCCGCAGCGGTGCGCGCCTAGAGGAGGTTCGCCGGATTCTCGAGCGCGCGCAGAGCGCAGGTCTTGTCGAACGGCTCGAAGGATCACGCTGGGTCTACCTGCCCGAGGGCGAGTCTGACGCGACCGCGCGCTGATCCTTGCCACCATAGGCCAATGCAGCCAGGTAGCCAGTGGTCTGAAGCGCTCACCGGCTTTCGTGCGCATTTGCGCGACGAACGGGGTCGAAGTTCCCACACCGAGCGTGCCTACCTGGCCGATGTGGTCGATCTTGCGCAGTTTTGTCAGCAACGCGGCGTCGAGACTCTCAGCGCTGTCGACCTCACCGTGCTGCGCTCTTGGTTGGCGCAGGCAAGCACTTCGGGGCTTTCGCGGGCCACGATCGCCCGTCGAGCGGCATCGGCCCGCGCATTCACCGCCTGGTGCACGCGCACGGGTCGCTTCGAGGTCGATCCCGGCAACCGCTTGGTCAGTCCGAAGGTCGGGAGCCGCTTGCCGACCGTGCTAGATCCCGATCAAGCGCGGCAGTTGCTCGAGTTCGCCGGGCGGCACGACGGCTCGCCCACGGCCATTCGTGATCAGGCGATCTTGGAAGTGCTCTACGGCTCGGGGATGCGGGTCGCCGAACTATGCGCAGTGGACGTCGCAGATGTCGATCCCGGGGCTCGCAACATCAAGGTGCTGGGCAAGGGCAACAAGGAACGAATGGTGCCCTACGGGGTGCCGGCACAACGGGCGATCGATGCCTGGCTACTCGTGCGTGGGGAAATAGCCGACGAAGCCGAACGCGCGCTGTTCGTCGGGCAGCGGGGGCGTCGCATCGACCCCCGTGTGGCGCGCAGTGTGGTCACCCGGATCAGTGATGCCGCCGGAGTGCCGGTGATCGCCCCGCATGCGATCCGGCACAGCGCGGCAACCCACGTGCTCGAAGGCGGCGCGGACCTTCGTTCGGTCCAAGAGCTGCTCGGACATGCCAACCTGGCAACGACCCAGCGCTACACACACGTATCGGTGGAGCGATTGCGCGCCACATTCCAGCAGGCCCACCCGCGCTCAGGGCAGTGAGCGCGCCACGGGTCGGGCCGGCTTCAAGACCGGGATGCGGGTGATCCATGCGATCGGATCCAAGTACGGATCCGATTCGTGGTCGAGGCGATCCCACACCGGCCGGCGCAGGCCCAGGTGCAGGCAAGCACTCGGGCAGTGCCCTGCCGTGAGCGCCCCGATGATCTCCCCGGCTCGCACGCGTTGGCCGAGGGTCACCTCGGCAACCACCGGAAGGTAGCTCGATCGCACCGCGCCGTGATCGATGGTGACCGACGCGGTGCCGGCCACCTCGCCGACGAACGTCACCACACCGGCACCGATCGCCCGAACCGGTTGACCCTCGTCGGCTGCTAGGTCCACCCCCCGGTGGCCGGCGGCGAATCGGTCCACCGGGCGCTCGAAGGGTTGGATCACCGCCGAAGGGCCTGCCTGCACGGGGTAGACCCAGGTCGAGCCGGCTCCGGTCCCGGCGGCCGAGGTGGCCAGGAGCGCGCCGAGCAGGGCGGGAATCCACATGGCCCCAGTCCACGCCCCTTGGCCGGATGGAACCAGGGGCTTGCTCGAACCTGGGGAGGGCGAATCGCCTGCCTGTGGACAACCTGCGTATGCTTACCCCGCTTCCCTCGGGAAGACACATTTCGCGCGATCTACCGCCGTGCCCCGCACGGCCGATCGACTCGACGGTCCCGCTACGGCGGGCGAGCAGGTCGAGATCGCCAGGGGATCACCCGCCGGGTGAGCCGACAACCGCACGCGGTGCCACGGCACCGCCAACGGGCGCGCGCGCCCGAGAAGGAGAACGACCATGGCCGTCGTCACGATGCGCCAGCTGCTGGAAAGTGGAGTCCACTTCGGACACCAGACCCGGCGTTGGAACCCCAAGATGAAGCGCTTCATCTTCACCGAGCGCAATGGCATCTACATCATCGATCTGCAGCAGTCCCTGTCCTACATCGATCGGGCCTATGAGTACGTGAAGGAGACCGTGGCGCACGGTGGCTCCATCATGTTCGTCGGCACCAAGAAGCAAGGCCAGGAGGCGATCGCCGAGCAGGCCAGCCGCGTGGGCATGCCGTATGTGAACCACCGCTGGCTCGGCGGAATGCTGACCAACTTCAACACCGTGCACAAGCGTCTGCAGCGGTTGAAGGAACTCGAGGAGATCGACTTCGACGACGTCGCGGGTTCGGGCATGACCAAGAAGGAACTGCTCATGATGCGCCGCGAGAAGGAGAAGCTCGAGCGCACCCTCGGCGGTATCCGCGACATGGCCAAGATTCCGAGCGCTATCTGGGTCGTGGACACCAAGAAGGAGCACATCGCCGTCGGGGAGGCCCACAAGCTCGGTATCCCGGTCATCGCGATGCTCGACACCAACTGCGATCCCGACGAGGTCAACTACCCGATCCCCGGCAACGACGACGCCATCCGTTCGGTCGCGCTGCTGACCCGGGTGATCGCCGATGCGGTGGCCGAGGGCTTGATGGCGCGTGCCGGTGCTGCCTCCGCGGAGGGTTCGGCCGAGGAGCCGCTGGCCGAGTGGGAGCGCGAACTGCTCGCCGGCGCAGGTGCCGCTGACGAAGCTGCGGCAGCCGAGGTCACCAGCGCGGAGCTGGCTACCGAGCAGTCCTGATAACGACGAAGTACACACAGCTCACCCGACAAAGAGTTTCCCAACCACGATCAAGAGGACGGACATGGCAACGATCAGCGCCGCGGACGTGAAGCGGCTACGCGAGATGACCTCCGCGGGAATGATGGAGTGCAAGAAGGCACTCGAGGAAAGCGGCGGTGATTTCGACAAGGCCGTCGAGGCACTACGTATCTCCGGTGCGGCCAAGGCCGCTAAGCGCGGTGCCGAGCGCACTGCCGCGAACGGGGTCGTCGCGGCCGTGGACAACGCCATGATCGAGCTGCTGTGCGAGACCGACTTCGTGGCCAAGGGCGAGGACTTCCAGGCGTTGGCCGGCACCCTCGCCCAAGCTGCGTTCGACGGCCAGGTCGGTGACCGGGACGCACTGCTTGCGGCCACCTTGGATACGGGCAAGAGCGTCGAGGACACCGTGGCCGAGATGGCCGGCGTCATCGGCGAGAAGATCGAATTGGGCAAGGTGACGGTGCTGCAGGCACCTACCACCACCTACCTGCACCGCCGCGCTTCGGATCTGCCGCCCCAGGTCGGTGTCTTGGTCGCCTACGACGGCGACGAAGAGGCCGCCAAGGGCATCGCCATGCAGATCGCGGCGATGCAACCGCAGTTCCTCACCCGCGAGGAGGTGCCGGCGCAGACCGTCGAGAACGAGCGGCACATCGCCGAAACCTCGGCCCGTGAGGAGGGCAAGCCCGATCAGGCCATTGTCAAGATCGTCGAGGGCCGGGTGAACGCCTTCTACAAGGACAACGTCCTGCTCGAGCAGCCAAGCGTGGTGGACGGCAAGAAGTCGGTGACCGACGTCTTGGCCGAAACCGGCACCACGATCCGCGCATTCGCTAGGTTCGAGCCGGGCCAGGGCTAAGCGGCGCTTCAGGAAGGGGCGGAACCATGGATCGGTCGAGTAGCGAGCCGGTCCAGCCGTCGTTGGAAGGCACCCTCGTCACCTGGCCGCAGTCACCTGAGGGGGGCTGGCGCCGCGTGCTGTTGAAGCTCAGCGGCGAAGCCTTCGCCGGTGGTGGCGGTCTGGGCGTGGATCCGGATGTCGTCGCGTCCATCGCTCGGCAGATCACCGGGGTCGTGAACTCCGGCACCGAGGTTGCCGTCGTCATCGGTGGCGGCAACTACTTCCGCGGCGCGCAACTGTCCGAACGTGGCATGGAACGTGCCCGTGCGGACTACATGGGCATGTTGGGCACGGTCATGAACTGCCTGGCGCTGCAGGACTTCTGCGAGAAGGCGGGAATCGAGACCAGGGTCCAGACCGCGATCGCTATGGGTCAGGTTGCCGAGCCGTACATTCCGCGGCGGGCGATGCGGCACTTGGACAAGGGCCGCGTGGTGATCTTCGGGGCCGGCCTAGGCCAGCCCTACTTCTCCACGGACACCACCGCTGCGCAGCGCGCGCTGGAGATCGGTGCCGATGTGGTCTTGATGGCCAAGGGTGTCGATGGCGTCTACGACAGTGATCCGCGGTCCAATCCGGACGCCACCCGCTTCGATGAACTCACCTACGACGAAGTTCTTGCCCGCGATCTGAAGGTGGCCGACGCCACCGCGATCAGCCTGTGTCGGGACAACGACCTCCCGATCGTCGTCTTCAACTTGCTCGAGGAAGGCAACATCGCCCGCGCCGCGCGAGGCGAGCGCATCGGGACGTTAGTCTCGTCATGACGAAGGAGAGCCAGTGAGCGAGGACATCGACATGATTCTTCTCGAAGCGACCGAGAAGATGGACAAGGCGATCGAGGTGGCGCGCGAGGACTTCGCCACGATCCGTACCGGGCGAGCCAATGCGGCGATGTTCAACAAGATCTCCGTCGACTACTACGGCGCCTTGACTCCCTTGAACCAACTCGCGTCCTTCCAGGTGCCCGAGGCTCGGATGATCGTCATCAACCCCTACGACAAGGGCGCCTCCGCAGCGATCGAGAAGGCACTGCGCGACAGCGATCTTGGAATCAATCCGAACACCGATGGCGAGATCATCCGGGTGGTGCTGCCCGAGCTGACCGAAGAGCGTCGCAAGGAGTACATCAAGATGGCGCGGGCTAAGGCCGAGGACTCCCGGGTGTCGATGCGCAACATTCGCCGCCATGCCAAGGATGCCCTCGACAAACTGCAAAAGGACGGCGAAGCCGGCGAGGATGACGTTCGTCGCGCGGAGAAGCACCTCGACGATCTCACCCACCAGCATGTCGAGCACATCGACGAGGTCCTCAAGCACAAAGAGGCCGAACTGCTCGAGGTCTGAAGCGTGAGCGCTGCCCGTCGCAGGGACTCCTCCGGTTCACGTGCTGGTCGTAACCTGCCGGCCGCGATCGCGTCCGCGCTGGTCCTAGCGGCCATCGTGCTGGTCAGCCTGTTCACCCTGAAATGGCTGTTCGCCATCGTCGTCATCGCGGCGCTGGCGATTGCGATGCGCGAGATGGTCGTCGCGTTCGCCACCCGCGATATCAAGATCGCGCGGGTACCCGCCTACTCCGCGGTGGTGGTGCTGCCGGCCGTCGCCTACCTCGCCGGACCTATCTGGCAGTTGGTAGCCACCGGTGGGCTGCTGCTACTCGCGATGCTCTGGCGGGTGCGTCGTGGTGTAGACGGCTACGTCCGCGACATCACCGCATCCTTTTTCGTCATCGCGTACCTGCCTTTCATGGCCGGCTTCTTGATGCTGACCCTGGCCACCGACGACGGACCTTGGCGGGTGCTGGTCTTCATCCTGCTGACCGTCAGCAACGACATCGGCGGCTACTTCGCCGGCATCTTCTACGGCAAGCACCCGATCGCGGCGTCGATCAGCCCGAAGAAATCCTGGGAGGGCTTCGCTGGATCGCTCATCTTGCAGATGGTCGTAGGCGCGTTGTCCTTCATGTTCATCCTGGATGCCCCCTGGTGGCAAGGAGTGATCGCGGGGGTCGTGTTGACGATCACGGCAACCGGCGGAGACTTCACCGAAAGCGCCATCAAGCGCGACTTGGGGGTGAAGGACATGGGTTCCTTCCTTCCCGGGCATGGCGGGATGATGGACCGTTTGGACTCCCTGATCCCCAACGCCTTCGCCTCGTGGGCGCTGTTCACGATCTTCCTGGGGCCGAGCGTTGTCATGGCGGGTGCGTGATGGTCGATCTCGTCCTCGAGGCACCGAAGAAGGGCAAGCCACCTCGGCACCTGCTGGACCTCTCGCGCGCCGAGCGCCGCGAGGCCGTAGCCGATCTCGGCTTGGCCGGATATCGAGCCGATCAAGTCTCTACGCACCTACTGGTGCATCTGCAGCAGGATCCGAGCGAGTGGACCGACATCTCGGCCGCGGATCGTGCGCGGCTCGAACCGTTACTGCCCACTTTGCTGTGGCCAGTGCGATCCGTCTCCTGCGACGACGGCACCACGGTCAAGGACCTCTACCGGCTACACGACGGTTCGCTCGTGGAATCGGTGCTGATGCGTTACACCGATCGGGTCACGATGTGTATCTCATCGCAGGCAGGGTGCGGGATGAACTGCCCGTTTTGCGCCACCGGCCAAGCGGGCCTCACGCGCAATCTGTCCACCGCCGAGATCGTCCAGCAGGTCCTCGGGGGCGCCCGAGCGCTCGCGGCCGGTGAGGTGCCCGGGGGTCCGGGGCGGGTGAGCAACATCGTGTTCATGGGGATGGGTGAACCGCTCGCGAACTACGCGGCTGTGCTCGGGGCACTGCATCGCTTCGTCGATGATCCACCCGAGGGTTTGGGAATGAGCGCCCGTGGGATCACCGTCTCGACCGTGGGTCTGGTGCCGCGGATCCGCCAACTAGCCCAAGAGGGGCTGCCGGTCACCTTGGCGGTCTCCTTGCACGCACCCGATGATCACCTCCGCGACACCCTCGTGCCCATCAACAATCGTTGGAAGGTCTCCGAGGTGCTGGAGGCCGCCTGGTTCTACGCGGATCGAACGAAGCGACGGGTGAGCATCGAGTACGCACTGATCAAGGACATCAACGATCAGCGATGGCGAGCAGAGTTGCTCGGTGAATTGCTGGCCGGCCATCTCGTGCACGTCAATCTGATCCCGCTCAACCCCACGCCAGGGTCGAAGTGGACAGCATCGACGCCGCAGGCGGAGGCGGAGTTCGTCGCCGCTTTGCGCGAGGCGGGGGTGGCGGTGACCGTCCGTGATACGCGCGGTCGCGACATCGACGGCGCATGCGGCCAGTTAGCGGCAATCGAGTCCTAAATCCGCCCGAACGTGACACACTCAGCGGCCATGGGTGCCTACGAAGAGGCGTATCGGCGCAGCCTGGAGGATCGAGAAGAGTTCTGGCTCGAAGCCTCGCGCTTGGTGCAGTGGATGAAGCCGCCCAAGCGGGCGCTCGATGACCAGCGGGCTCCGTTATTTCGTTGGTTTCCCGATGCGGAACTGAACACCTCCTACAACGCCCTGGATCGTCATGTAATCGAAGGTCGCGGTGATCAGATCGCGATCATCTACGACAGTCCCGTCACCGGTACCCAGGATCAATGGACGTATGCCTACCTGTTGGAGGCAGTCGCCCGATTCGCCGGTGGGCTGCAAGCACTCGGTGTGGGCTACGGCGATCGCGTGGTCATCTACCTGCCGATGATCCCGCAGGCGGTCGTCGCGATGCTCGCCTGCGCGCGGCTCGGCGCCGTTCATTCGGTGGTGTTCGGGGGCTTCGCCCCGGCCGAACTCAGTGCACGCATCGACGACGCCCGGCCGAAGGTCATCGTGACCGCCAGTTGCGGCATCGAACCGACCCGCACGGTGGAGTACAAGCCGCTCGTCGATGCCGCCATCGAGTTGAGCGATCACGAGGTCGATCATGTCGTCGTCTTCCAGCGTCCTGAGGTGACCGCGAGTGTTGGCGAACGCGATGTGGAATGGGACAGCGTGCTTTCCATGGCCGAGCCGGTAGCCCCGGTTCCTGTCGCAGCCACCGATCCGTTGTACATCCTGTACACCTCTGGCACTACTGGGAAGCCGAAGGGCATCGTGCGCGATAACGGCGGTCACGCGGTGGCTATGGCCTGGTCCTTTCGCAACGTCTACGGGATGAATCCCGGGGATGTGTGGTGGTCGGCTTCGGATGTCGGGTGGGTGGTCGGCCACTCCTACATCGTCTATGCGCCACTGATCAGTGGTGCGACAACCGTGTTGTACGAAGGCAAGCCGGTGGGTACTCCCGATGCTGGTGCGTTCTGGCGGGTGATCGAGCAGTACGGCGTGCGCAGCGTGTTCACCGCACCTACGGCGATCCGTGCGATCAAGAAGGAAGACCCCGAAGGTGACTTCCTGAAGCGTTACGACACCTCTTCGCTGCACTCGTTCTTCTTCGCCGGTGAGCGCTTGGATCCGGACACTTACGAGTGGGCACGCGGTCACCTCGGGGTGCCCATCATCGACAACTGGTGGCAGACCGAGACGGGTTGGCCGATCGCGGCCAACCTGCGAGGTTTGGAACCGATGCCCATCAAGCCGG
This sequence comes from uncultured Rubrivirga sp., assembly GCA_964550285.1. Lineage (GTDB taxonomy): Bacteria > Actinomycetota > Actinomycetes > S36-B12 > S36-B12 > S36-B12. The sequence continues at coordinate 10,743 of CAZJYN010000023.1, read as the reverse complement.
GTTCGCCGAGCGTGCCGGTTCCCGGCTACGACGTTCGCATCCTGGATCAGTCCGGTAGCGAGGTTCCCACGGGAAGCGAGGGTGACATCGCGATCGCGCTGCCACTGCCACCGGGAACCCTGCCCACGCTGTGGGGCGACGACGATCGTTACATCGGTTCCTACCTCAGCGATCATCCCGGGTACTACACCAGCGGTGACGGTGGCTACGTCGACGAAGATGGGTACCTGTACGTCATGGGCCGGACCGACGATGTCATCAACGTCGCCGGGCACCGGCTGTCCACCGGATCGATGGAGGCCGTGGTCGCCTCGCACCCCGATGTGGCCGAGTGTGCGGTGATCGGTGTGCACGATGACCTGAAAGGGCAACTTCCGCGCGCCTTCGTGGTGCTCAAGGCCGGCTCGTCGATCGATGCCGATGAACTCCAGGCGCAAGTCGTCGCGCAGGTACGCGAGGAGATCGGCCCGGTTGCTGCGATGAAGCAGGTAGTGGTGGTTCCCGCGTTACCCAAGACCCGTTCGGGCAAGATCCTGCGGCGGACCATGCGGGGTATCGCCGCTGGTCGCGACGAACCGGTGCCCAGCACCATCGAGGACCCCGCCGTTCTCGACGCTCTCGCGGAGGTCCTCAGGCCCCGGTAACCCGATTATCGGTACAACCTGCGAACCGTGAGGACTCCCGTAGCTGCACGCTTTACGGTCGCGGTGGAGGTACACATGAGCGATCAACACAGCGAGTACATGACGCGCGCTGAAGTCAAGCAGTACGTCACCGCCTGGAACGGCGAGATCATCATGGGGGTACTCGCCGGCGTCCTAGGTGGAGTCGGGGTCATCACCTTGATCGGCGACCTAGCGGACCTGGGGGTGGCTGCCACCTTCACCTTGGACAACCTGCTCGGGTGGGCGCTATTCCTCGTTGCGGGCATCTTGTTCTTCTTCGCGATGCTCCAAAATCGGCGTAAGCGCATCGCGCTGGAGTAGGAGGAGCACGAAATCCCGATCGGCGTCCAAGGATGGCGCAGTCCGTTGGTACTGCGCAGGAGAGCGTGAGTACCGCACCGGATTTGCTACCTGTCGCTTGCCGTTCGTCTCGATCACCGGCTCCAGCCCCAATTCGTCGGCGAGCTGGAGAGCCTGGGTGATCGAGTTGACCGGTCCGCAAGGGACGCGGGCGTCCTTCAGTATCGCTTCCCAAGCATCGGCCGTGTTCGTCGACAATCGCGCGGTGATGAGTTCGCGGAGTTCCTCGCGGTGTGCCACCCGGGCATCGTTCGTCGCGAAGCGGGTATCGGCTGCCCAGCCGGGCTCACCGAGTGCGGTGCACATCCGGGCGAACTGGGCATCGTTGCCTACCGCGATGACGAGTTCGCGATCCGCCGTGGCGAACGGTTCGTAGGGAACGATCGACGGATGGGCATTTCCCATGCGGGTGGGTGATTCGCCCGTGAGCACCGCGGTGGCGGACTGGTTGACCAAGGAAGACAGCAGTGAGGAGAGCAGGTTCACCTCCAGCAGTTGTCCTTCCGCGGTTTCGTCCCGGTGGTGGAGTGCGGCCAAGATCGCCGTCAGCGCGTGCAGACCGGTAACGACGTCCACGATGGCGACGCCCACTTTGGTCGGCTCGGCATCACCGGTGACGTCCATCAGCCCACCGACCGCTTGCACCAGGAGGTCGTAGCCGGGCATCTGGTTACTGGATCCGAAACCGCTGATCGTGCAGTAGATGATGCCTGGATTGGACACCGATACCTGCGCGTAGCCCAAGCCCCGTCCGTCCAGGGAACCCGCAGGGAAGTTCTCGATCAGGATGTCCGCGCGCTCGGCGAGTCGCAGGGCGATGTCGCGATCTTTCGCCGAATCCAGATCCAAGGCGATGGAGTACTTATTGCGATTCACCGAAGAGAAGTAGGTGGCTACGCCTTCGTCATCGACCGGCGGTGACCACGATCGAGTGTCATCGCCTCGGTCGGGGCGCTCCACTTTGACCACGGTGGCACCCATATCGCCGAGGAGCATCGATGCATACGGTCCAGCGAGGACGCGGGAGAAATCCGCGACAAGGATCCCCTCAAGCGGACCACTCACCGGAACGCGGACACCCCGGTGAGTGCCTGTCCGATCACCAAAGTGTGCATCTCGTTGGTGCCCTCGTAGGTGTAGACGGATTCCAAATTGTTCATGTGCCGGATAACCGGGTACTCCAACGTGATGCCGCTACCGCCCAGGATCGCGCGGCATTCGCGTGCGATGTTCAATGCTTCGCGGGCGTTGTTGAGCTTGCCGGCGCTGACCTGCTCGGGGGTGATGCGCCCGGCGTCCTTCAACCGGCCCAGGCGCAGTGCCAGGAGCATGCCCTTGTTCAATTCGACGGCCATGTCCACGAACTTTCGTTGCGTGAGTTGGAAACCGGAGATGGGCCTATCGAATTGCTCGCGGGTGGCCGCGTAGTCGAGCGCAGTCTCCAGGCACTCGCGGGCGGCACCCATGGTGCCGAAAGCGATACCGAATCTCGCCTCGTTCAAGCAGCGAAGTGGGGCTGCGAGGCTGGTGGCTTCGGGCAGGAGTGCGTCCTCGGGCAATCGGACGTCGTCGAAGACCAACTCGCTGGTGATCGATGCGCGAAGGGAGACCTTGTGGTGGATCAGGTTCGCCTGAAAACCGGGGGAGTCGGTGGGAACGATGAAGCCGCGGATCCCATCGTCGGTGCGCGCCCACACGATGGCGATATCGGCGACCGACCCGTTGGTGATCCACATCTTCGATCCGCTTAGGACCCAATCCGAACCGTCCTTGCGGGCGAAAGTGCGCATCGATGCTGGATTCGATCCGGCGTCGGCTTCGGTCAGGCCGAAGCACCCGATCACCGCACCGCGGGCCATGTCCGGCAGCCACCGCTCACGCTGCTCGGGTGAACCGAACCGGTGGATGGCATACATCGCGAGGGAACCTTGGACGCTCACCATCGAACGGATGCCCGAATCCCCGGCCTCGAGTTCCATCGCAGCGAGGCCGTAGGCGGTCGCGGAGGTTCCCGCGCAGCCGTAACCCTGCAGGTGCATCCCGAGCAATCCGGCTTCGCCGAAGCTGGTCATCAGTTCGCGGGCCGGGAGATCGCCTTCCTCCCACCACATCGCAACCTTCGGACGCACCATGTCGTCCACGATCCCGCGGGTGACGTCGCGGACCGCGCGCTCTTCCTCACCGAGCATGTCCTCGATGTCGATCAGGTCCAACGGATGCATGGGCGCCTCCTGTGGTTACCCGCACACTAGTGGCCGGTGAGGGCATCGACGATGCGTCCGGGCAAGGACGGTCGACCGGTGCGCGCCTCGCGCCGATCGGCCACCTCGGTCGCGCGCAGTGCTGCGGTCGTGGCGAGCCACCGCAGCGGCTCGAACTCCCAGGAGCGAGATTCCCGGCCCACCCACGGCAGGTGTGTGATGTCGTCGTCGTTGCCGGCGATGAGTGCAGCGAGGGTGCGCCCGGCGAGGTTGGAGGTACCTACGCCATCTCCCACGTATCCACCGGCCCATCCCAGGCCGGTCACCGGATCGAGGTCGACGCAGGCCCACCAATCACGAGCGATGCCCAAGGTGCCCGACCAGGCGTGGGTGAAGCGGTAGCCCTGCAAGATCGGGAAGAGATCGGTCAACGTCTCCTGCAGGCGCCGGTAGATGGTGGCATTGCTGGTGGCATTG
>CAZJYN010000023.1:0-6940 GCA_964550285.1 uncultured Rubrivirga sp. | reverse complement strand
GAACCGAAGGAGTAGGGAGCACCCCGGCCGCCGAAGGCCAGGCGATCATCCGCGGTGCGTTGGCCGTAGATCACCAGGCGACGACCATCGGCGAAAGTGGGGCGATCGGTAAGGCCGATCGTGTCCCAGACCTGAGCCGGCAACGGCTCGGTCGCCACCATCGAGGAGTAAAAGGGCAAGAGGCGTCGTCGTAGTCCTTCGATCTGCGCGGTGTAGCCCTCGGTTGCGCGAATCACATAGCGGGCCCGAACGTTTGCACGATCGGTTCGAACGACTCCCGGTTCGATGGATCGGGCGGGGGTGCCTTCGTAGAGATCGGCGCCGCATTGCACGACATGCTGGGCCAGCGCTCGCACCAGTTTCGCCGGTTGGATCGCGGCGCAGTGCGGGGTGCGCATCCCGCCGACCACGCGCGTGGCACCGATGATCGCGGCGGTCTCCCGCGCACCGAGTAGTTGCTCATCGGGTGCGAATCCGAGCGAGCGCAGGTGGTCGTCGCGAGCGTGGAAGGCCGCCAACTGCGCCTGGTTCCGGGCGGCCACCACGGTTCCGCCCTTGGCCCAATCGATATCCCACGCGTGTTCGCGCGCCACGCGCCCGATCTCATCGACGGAATCGTTCATCGCCGCAGCCATCCGTTGCGCCGCTTGCAGCCCGTAAGTACGAATCAGCGCTTCGTGGTCTTGCGGGAACAGCGCAGAGGCCCAACCACCGTTCCGACCGCTGGCACCGTAGCCCGCGCAGTTGGCTTCGATGATCGCGATGCGGGCGCCGGGCAGTGCGCGTTGCAGGTAGTAGGCGGTCCACAGACCCGTGTAGCCGGCACCGACGATCGCGATGTCCACGCTGATGTCCTGCGTGAGCGTCTCACCCAACGGAGCACGAAGCTCAGGGGAGAGTTGGTCCCACCACAAGACGCCGCGGCCCGGGAGCAGCCGTTCGCTCACAGGATGGACCAAGCCTCCGTCAAGACGGTGCGCAACTTGCCCTCGATCTCGTCGAACTCCGGCTGACCGATGATCAAAGGTGGCGCCAACTGCACGACCGGGTCACCGCGATCGTCGGCGCGGCAGTACAGGCCGTTTTCGAACAGCGCCTTGGATAGGAAGCCGCGCAGCAGGCGTTCGGCTTCGTCTTCATCGAAGGTCTCCCGGGTTTGCTTGTCCTTGACCAGCTCGATTCCGTAGAAGTAGCCAGCGCCGCGGACATCACCCACGATCGGCAGGTCGAGCAGCCGTTCGAGGGTGCGCCGGAAGTTGTCCTCGTTGTCTTGCACGTGGGCGTTGATTCCCTCGCGCTCGAATATGTCCAGGTTCTCCAGGGCCACGGCCGCGCCAACGGGATGGCCGCCCCAGGTGTAGCCGTGCAAGAAGGCGTTGGTGCCGGTCTTGAACGGCTCGAATAACCGATCGCTGGCGATCATGGCGCCCATGGGGGAGTAGCCGCTGGTCATTCCCTTCGCGCACGTGATGATGTCCGGTGTCACCCCGTAGCGGTTGATGGCGAACATGTCGCCGATGCGACCGAAGGCCGTGATGGTCTCATCGGCGACCATCAGGACGTCGTACTGATCGCAGATCTCGCGCACGCGATCTAGGTAACCGGGCGGGGGCGGGAAGCAGCCGCCGGAGTTTTGCACCGGTTCCACGAAGACCGCCGCCACACTGTCGGGACCTTCGAACTCGATGGCTTCGGCGATGCGGTTGGCCGCCCACAGGCCGAAGGCCTTCTCATCGGTGCGGTATTCCTCCGGAGCCCGGTAGAAGTTGGTGTTGGGCACCTTCACACCACCGGGTACGAGCGGCTCGAAAGGCACTTTGGCCGGCGGGATCCCGGTGATGCTCAAGGCACCCTGCGGTGTGCCGTGGTAGGCGATCGATCGGCTGATCACCTTGTGCTTGGTGGGCTTGCCGGTCATCTTGAAGAACTGCTTTGCCAGTTTCCAGGCGGACTCGACCGCTTCGCCACCACCGGAGGTGAAGAAGACGCGGTTCAGGTCCCCGGGTGCGTAGTTGGCCAACCGCTCGGCGAGTTGGATGGCGCCGGGATGGGCGTAGGACCAAATGGGGAAGAACGCAAGCTCCTCGGCCTGCCGGGCAGCGGCGGCGGCTAGGTCCTTGCGGCCGTGTCCGAGTTGGACGACGAACAAGCCGGATAGTCCGTCGAAGTATTTATTGCCTTGGTCGTCCCAGATGTAGGGGCCCTCGCCCTTGACGATCACCGGCACGTGCCCGCCGGAGTAGTACACCGAGTGGCGGGTGAAGTGCATCCATAGGTGCTCGCGGGCTGATTCGGCCAGGGAGTCGTATCCGGTCTCTGTGACGTCTTGCGGTGTGGTGGTCATCGTGTTCCCCAGGTGTAGATCTGTTTGCGGAGGGTGAGATAGACGAAGGCCTCGGCGCGCAGGACACCGGGGATCGAGCGGACTTTGGCGTTGATCACCTCGAGTAGGTGATCGTCGTCCTCGGCGAGGACCTCGGCGAGGATGTCGAAGCCGCCCGCGCAGATCACCAGGTAGTTGACCTCGGCGAGGGACTCCAATTCCTGTGCGACCTTCTCGATATCGCCGGAGACCGTGATGCCGAGCATCGCCTCGCGTGGAAAGCCGACCTGCAGGGGGTCGGTCACGGCCACGATCTGCATGACTCCGGAGTCCAGTAGTCGTTGCACGCGCTGGCGCACTGCGGCCTCGGACAATCCGACGGCTTTGCCGATGGAGCCGTAGGACCGCCGGCCGTCTTGCTGCAGTTGCTCGATGATCGCCTTGGAGACGTCATCGAGGACCGGGGCCTTGGCGGGGGTTTCGCCCATATCGACACTGTGGCGCACCCGAGCACCAATGGCAAGTGAATCAGTGGTCAAAATGGATTTTGCCTCCTAATTTCGCAGCAGATGGGCCCCGGGTCTGTCGAAACGAATAGTTTTCCTCTAGCGTGGGGACCCCAACTCGAGGAGGCCCCCTGTGAACGTCCGCAACTTCGTCGATGGTGCCAGCGTCGATGCACAAGACGGCGCGACCAGCGATCTGGTCGATCCCACTACCGGTCAGGTCTTCGCCACCGCCCCGGTCTCCGGCCCAGCCGACATCGATGCCGCCTATGCGGCCGCCGACCGGGCCTTCGAGGGGTGGAGCCAGACCACGCCGGCCGAGCGGCAGATGGCCTTGCTCAAGATGGCCGATGCGCTCGAAGCCCACGGCGAGGAACTCGTGGCGTTGGAGTCCCAGAACACCGGCAAGCCAATCGCGGTGACCGCGGCCGAGGAGCTCCCGCCCATGATCGACCAGATCCGGTTCTTCGCCGGTGCCGCCCGCGTGCTCGAAGGCCGTGCCTCGAGTGAGTACATGGCCGGCTTCACGTCGATCATCCGGCGTGAGCCGATCGGGGTCATCGGGCAGGTCACGCCGTGGAACTACCCGATGATGATGGCTGTGTGGAAGTTCGCTCCGGCGATCGCCGCGGGCAACACCATCGTGTTGAAGCCGAGCGATACCACTCCGGCCAGCACGGTGCGGATGGCCGAGATCATCGCCGAGGCCGATGCGCTGCCCCCGGGTGTGTTCAACGTCGTCTGCGGGGACCGGGATAGTGGACGAACCCTCATCGAGCACCCAACTCCTCAGATGGTGGCGATCACCGGTTCGGTGCGCGCCGGTATGCAGGTGGCGGAATCGGCCGCGAAGGATCTCAAGCGCGTGCACCTGGAGTTGGGCGGGAAAGCACCGGTCGTGGTGTTCGAGGACGCGGATCTCGAAGCCGCCGCGGAGGCGTTGGCGCTCGCGGGCTACTTCAACGCAGGTCAGGACTGCACTGCAGCCACGCGGATGATCGTCGCGCCGAAGATCTACGACGATTTCGTCGCCGCCATGACCGAGCAGGCGAAGGGCATGAAGACCACGTTCGAGGACGGCCCCGGAGGGGAGGCATTCGTGCCCCCGGTCAACAACGCCAACCAGCTTGACCGGGTGCTCGGTTTCTTGGAGCGCGCTCCCAAGCACGCGGAGGTAGTCACAGGTGGTGTCCGGCAAGGGGATCGGGGCTTCTTCGTGGAACCCACCGTCGTAGCCGGCCTGCAGCAGGACGACGAGATGATCCAAAACGAGATCTTCGGCCCGGTCGTCACCATCCAGCGGTTCACCGACGAGGCCGAGGCGTTGCGCTGGGCCAATGGCGTGAGCTACGGCTTGGCTTCGAGCGTGTGGACCAAGGACTTCGGCCGGGCCATGCGGATGGCCAAGGGCCTGAACTTCGGCACGGTGTGGATCAACGCCCACATCCCGATCGTGGCCGAGATGCCGCACGGCGGGTTCAAGCACTCGGGCTACGGCAAGGACCTATCGATGTACAGCCTCGAGGACTACACGCGCATCAAGCACGTAATGGCCGACATCAACCTCTAACCCCCACCCCCTCCCCGTTGCTGCGTCAAACGTCGGGGTAGCGCCGCGGCGTGTCGCCCCGACGAGTGACGCAGCAACGGGGACGGGGACGTCAGAGTACGTGCCGGGCGGCGTCGATGGCGGCGTCGACGAACGCGCGCGCTGCCGGTAGCACGGCATCGGAGGATCGGATCGCGATCGAGACCTGTCGAGGTTCCACTTGCGGGGATAACGGCAACGCGACGATGCCGTCGTCGTTCATATCGACCGCCAGCCGCGGCATGATCGCCGGTGCGACGCCACTGCGCACCATGGCCTGCACCGCGCCGTTGTCCACGGTACGAAACAGGTAGCGCGGTGTGATCCCGCGGCTGCGCAGGATCACATCCACATCGTCTTGGTAGGTGAGCGGGGGTTGACCGATCAGCGAGACTGCCTCGAGTTCGTCGATCGGGAAGGCACCGCGCCTCACCTCGGACAACAGCGGACTATCGGTTGCCAGCAGGAGTAGGTAGGGATCGCGTCCGAGTTCGGTGACGTGCACGCGGGGATCTTCGTAACTGCCCTCGATGAAAGTGACGTCGAGTTCGTCGTCGAGGAGATCGTCGATCAGGCCCTCGGAACTCGGACCCTCGAACAGCGCCACGGTGATTCCCGGGGAGACCTCGCGCAACGCGCGAACGGCGCGGGGGAGCAAGTGCACGGACACGCTTTGGAAGGTGCCTACCGAGACCCGACCGGTGGCACCGGCGAGCGTGGCGTCGACATCCCGCTGCGCCGCGGCGATGTGCTCGAGGATGTGCTCGGCCTGAGGGAGTAGCACTCGGCCGGCTGGAGTCAAGGTGACCGGCTTGGGGCCACCGGGACGATCGAAGACCTCGGTGCCGAGGAGTCGCTCCAAGGCGGCCACTTGCTGGCTCACGCTGGCCTGGCTGTAGCCGAGTTCGTCCGCCGCCGCTCCGAAGGATCCCTCCGTGGCCACCGAGACCATCGCCGCGAGTTGCCGGAAGGATGCTCGATCCAGGGACATGTATTGGATTATACGATCAACATGACCATTTATTATTGTTTTTCTTTATCACTGATTTCCCTTAGCGTCCGTCTCGTCGAAGGGAGTCACGATGCGCGAGATCAGCGCCGACCTACAACGTGAATACGACGCCTTGGCTATGGCCATCGAGGACGGGCGGTGGAACGACGACGACCCCCGCGCCCGAGAGCTCATCGCCTCTGCACGAGACCGCGGAGTTGCGATGGCCGCACTCGAGGTGTTCGAGGACCCCACGGCGCCGACCCCGGTCCGCGAGCGGGCGCTGGCCGCCATCGCCGGCCGCGTGCTGGCCGACTCACCTGATTCGAGGGTTTACTCCCTCGTGAGTTAGCGCCCTTCTTTCCCCGATGCTGCGTCAAACGTCGGGGTAGCGCCGCGGCGTGTCGCCCCGACGAGTGACGCAGCAACGGGGAGGGGACACGTACGACGAGGGGCCCGGGCATTGCGCCCGGGCCCCTCGCTGCGTGCTGTGCTGGCGAGCGCTTACGCGCCGCCCTCGTTCAAGGTGACCTCGATGGGGGTGAAGCCCTCACCGGTGGTGTCCACACCTTCAGCCTGCAGGGCCGCATTCGCAGCCTCGGCGAACTGGTTGGTGTAGGCGGTATCGGCCGGAGCCTCGGTGATCACCGTCGTACCTTCGAGGTTCGGGGTGTTCAGCGAGATGTCCACCGTTTGATCCCACTCGCCCGAGTCGATGATGCCGATGCCGTTCGGGGACGGCCAGATCAACTTGTTGACCTCGTTCATCATCCACAGCTGGTGGCTGGCGCCGAGCTGCGATCCATTGGCGGTCACGATGTCCGCGCACTCTTGCGGGTTGTCGCGGCAGTAGATCCAGCCTTCGAACGACGCCGTCACGAAGCGCTCGGCGAGATCCTGGTACTCAGGATCGGCCAGCCGCTCCTCCGATGCCCAGATCGCGTCCTGGAGCATGCCCACGCCGTAGTCGGCGTAGTTGATGACGTTGAAGTCCTCCGGCTGGTACAGCTCACCGGTGTCGGGGTTGACCGCCTCGAGCAGCATTGCGTACTCGTTGTAGGTCATTGCCTCGGCAGCATCGATCTCGCGGTTCAACAGCGCGACCATGTCGAACTGCTGCTGGACGAGCTCGACGTCGGTCGCCGGATCCAAGTTCTCCTCGGCGAGAGCGGCGAAGATCTCGTACTCGTTGCCGAAGCCCCAGTTACCGATCTTCTTGCCGGCGAAGTCGGCCGGGGTCTCGATACCCGAATCGGCCCACGACACCTGCAAGGTGCCCGAACGCTGGAACACCTGCGCGATGTCGGTGATGCCGGCGCCCTGCTCGCGCGAGGACAGTGCCTTGGGCACCCATGCGATTGCGAAGTCGGAGCCACCCTGGGCGAGAACGGTCTGCGGAACGATGTCCACGCCGCCTTCCAATAGCTCCACGTCGAGGCAGGCTGCCTCGTAGAAGCCCAGGTCCTTCGCGGCGTAGTAGCCGGCGAACTGCGCCTGGACGAACCACTGCAACTGCAGGCTAGCCGGAGTCA
>CAZJYN010000022.1:3396-23596 GCA_964550285.1 uncultured Rubrivirga sp. | reverse complement strand
GGCGTGGAGATCGACGGAGCGATCGCGATCGGCGATCCGAACGCCTCCAACGTGGTGGAGGTCTACGTCGACTACCAGTGCCCGTACTGCCAGCGCTGGGAGCAAGAGTTCGGCACCGTCTTGACCGCACGAGCGCTGCAACCTGATTCGGACCTGCTCATCAAGCAGTACAACCTCGCTTTCCTCGGAGAAAGCAGTCCCACCTTGGATCCGCCGGGGGCGTCCGCTCGGGCTGCCAGTGCGGCGGCCTGTGTGCTGGAAGGCGAAGGGCCCGAGGGGTTCACGACCTTCAACGCCGCGGTCTTCGCCCAGCCGGATAGCGGCAACCCCGCAACGCAGTTCGCCACCGAATCCTTGACGGCGATCGCAGCGGAACTGGGGGCGTCGAACGAGACGATCGCGTGCATCGATGAGACTCGGCATGTCCCGTTCATCGCCGCGTCCACGCAAAGTGGTTTCGGTCGTGGCGTGCAGGGGACTCCGACCGTGATCGTGAACGGGCGAACCGTGGAGAACTCCTTCGCCGACAATGAACTCATCGGCCTGGCACTCGGCTAAGTCACCAACTCCTGCAGTTCGCGTCGCAAAAGGCGCCGCCTTGCGACGCGAACTGCAGGAATTGGTGATCGCGAATGGTACGCCGCGTAGGACTTGAACCTACAACCCGCTGATTAAGAGTCAGCTGCTCTGCCAATTGAGCTAGCGGCGCGAGGAAGAGAAGGTTATCACCGCAGCAGGTCCACAAGCCGGGCCACCCGAAGGGAGTCTGCGGGCGGCAGGATCCACTCCTCGCGACCCAGAATCCGACCGCTGACCGCCTCGAACATGTCCCGATAGGCGTCGGTCGGTGGGAAGGACTCGGTGTGCTCGCCGACGAGCAAAGTGGTGGCCTCGCGCCACGTCGTGAATGCCTGTTCGTCGGGCACCTTGATCTCGGAATCGCTTCCCCGCGCGAGCAGTCGCTGGGACTCCGGCATCGCGAAGGAAGCCACGATAGAAGCGCGACCATGTGCCCCGAGGTCCAGTCGTGCCTTGGTGGTCAGGTCCACCCCGAGACCACCGCTGACCCGTTCCACCTCCGGACGCACGCGGTCCGTCTCGGGCAGGCAGCCGACGAGCGCATGCAGGGGATAGACACCTATATCCAGGAGCGCACCGCCACCGAGCATGGGATCCAGGCGGTAGTTGCCATCTGGCACACCTTCGAAAGTGAACGTGCCGAGGAAGTCCTCGAGGTTGCCGATCGCACCGGAGGAAGCAAGTGAGGTGATCCGCTGCATGCGCGGATGCCACATCGACCATGCCGCTTCGACGAGAAGTCGGTCGGCTGACTCGGCTGCCGCGAACACGGCTGCGGAATCCTCGGCCGAGAGAGTGAGCGGCTTCTCGCACAGCACGTGCTTGCCGGCGGCGAGCGCGTTTTGGATCCAAGGCGCGTGCTGATCGTTGGTGAGGGCGATGTAGACCGCGTCGATGGAGTCGTCGGCGAGCAGATCGGCGTAGCTGCCGTAGACGCGTTCGGGTTCCAGTTCGCGGGCGCGTTCCAGATCGCGAGAGGCCACCGCCGCCAGGGTTGCGCTCGGTGCCGAGCGCAGGGCGCCTGCGGTCGCGGTCTTGACGATCCAGCCTGCTCCCAGGATCCCCCAGCGGACGGTCATCAGGTGAGTTGCGGCACTACCGGTCGGCCGAGATCGCGAGCGGACTCCTCGGCCGCTTCCATGACGGCCACCACATTGCGCGATTGGATCGGGGAGACCTGCATCACCGATCCGGAATCGAGGAATCCGGCTAGTTCGGCGTGGAAGGTGAAGGGGATGACGTCATCGAGCTCGATCCGCTGCGAGGCGCCGGTGTTGTCGTAAAGGAAGACACGAGCCGGCAAGTCCGCGACCGCCGGCTCGGCGGCGGGGTCCCACTCGGCCACGATCGCGCCCTCGGTTCCGAGCACATGGAACTTGGGCTTGCGGGCTGCCGCGAGATCCGAATGCACGAAAGTAGCTCGGGTCCCGTTTTCGAAGGTCACGCTCACCTCGGCGTGGTCGGCATTCGTGGCGTGCAGCCACTTGCGCTTGTGATTCAGGCCGGAGACGTATGCGATGGGCGCATCGAAGATATTCAATACCTGGTCGAGGTAGTGCGAACCCCAATCGAAGATGGCTCCGCCGGAGACGGCGGCGTCGGAGTGCCAGTAGTCGCAAGGCCGCGAGTAGCCGCCCACGAAACTGTCGTAGTGAAAGACCTCCCCGATGGCTCCTTCCGAGATGAGTCGGCGCATGGTCACGAAGTCCGGATCGAAGCGCCGGTTTTGGTAGACGACCAGGGTCTTGCCCTTTTCGGCGGCGTAGGCCAAAGCGGCATCGCACTCGGCGGCGGTGAGCGCCATGGGCTTTTCGAGGACGACATGAAGGTCGCGTTCGAGTGCCTTCATAGCCCAATCGTGGTGGCTATCGGGCGGAGTTGAGACGACGACAAGGTCGACCAGGCCCGAATCCAGCATTTCCTCGGCATCGGCGAAGGCTTCGACGTCCGGCGCGAGTTCACGGGCAACGTCGATGCGTTCAGGGTTGGTATCGCAGACGGCGGTAAGGGTGAGACCGGGTGTGGCCTGGACCGCTTGGTTGTGTTCGTGACCAATAGCGCCGTACGCGAGTAGTCCGATGCGGGTTTCGGGCACGTGTCATCTCCTGAAGGGGGCTGTGAACGGAGTGACGCTAACGGACTTGCAAGGATCGCGCTAACTGAACTGCCATGGCCGATGTCCCTGCCGGGTTCGGATGGAATGACGCCGAAGCGAATGGACCGCTTATCGCGGTGATTCCGAACACCCAGGAATCCGAACCAGCGCAGACTCCCCGACCGGTATTCGAATCCCCGGAACTACCCCAGATGCCCGCCACCGGGGACCAGCCGAACCGGGAAGTAGCGATGATCTGACCGTTGAGCGTGCCCTCGGCGGTCGACAAGTTCCGACTAGAGCCCAAGAAGGTGGTGAACCGATAGGGATTGCGTGCCTGAGGTACCAAGATCGTGTCGCGGGCCCACGCGAAGTCCGCCGGGCTGAGCGTCAGATATCGGCACGGAGCTCCAACAGCGCTCCGGGTGATGTCCGGGTAGGTCATCGGAAGCACCTGCGCATCGCTAGCAAGCGACAGGCCCGCAACCTGTTCACCACCCGCTAGCTCACACGTGCCACCTTCGAGGCAATCGGCGATGCGCTGGTAGGCGGCCGGCAACCTCCCGGTGAGTGTTTGCACACCCTGTTGCACCGTGGCAAACCTGTTCAGCGGCGCGGAGTTTCCACTTGCTAGTGGACAGTCGATGCTCAAGGCACAGGTATTGAGGATCGACGTGAAGCCGATGTCATTGCCGCCGACGGAGAACACCAGAACATCGATGTCGCGGTTGCCGATCAACTGCTTGACCTGCTGAATCTGCGAGATTCCTCGGCCCGACGAGCGCTGCGATCCGAGGACGCCGGAGTCGATCGTTGCCCCCGAACAGGAAACGTCAATCAACGTGACCGATGTCTTGTCCGACGACTCCTCGAGGGCGAGCGCGGCTTGCGCGGGTGCGCTTCGCGTGCTGCGGTTGCATTGAGCGTCGTCGTAGTAGGGGCGGAAGTCCGGGTCCGGGTTGCGAAGCCAAGCCTGCACGTTCCTCGGGTTGCCTTCACCGGAGGCGTAGGAGTCGCCCATCACGACAAAGAGGTAGTCCTTGATGGTCGCATCGACCCATTGGTAGTCGACGTTCGTGCCGTCGAAACGTACCTCCAACTTCAGTCGGTAGTCCCCTTCGGGTAGTCGGACGTTGCGCGTGCACGCTGCGGACTCGTTAGGGCGCCATTTGGTGAGTTCCACTTGGCGCTTGCCCCGGTATATCCGCCATCGATACTGCGAGCCAGTTGACTGACAGGCGTCGAGTCGGACCTTGAAGCCCCGGGGATTGAGGTACCAGGACTGGGAGCCGTCGATGAGTCGTTCGGATGGTTGCGCGATGCGGTTACCTGCACCCACGAACTTCTTCGCTGGCTTCAGGCCCAGCGGTCGGGCGCGCGGAACCCCGCCGTCGCCGTCGATGAAGCCATCGCCGTTCGTGTCCTTGGACTGTGGTGCCATTTCCCACTTGGGGACCGCTTGAGCTTCGGGCTGCACGGGCTCCGCGGATAAGGGGGTGGCGACGAGCATCGAGCACGCGATCGCCCCAGTCAAAGCGAGGACCAGGGCGCGGCGCATAGACACACGGTAAGCCGAAGCCCGAATCAGGCCAGCCGGACCTAGACCACCACCATGGGAACCGGACCCTCTGCGCGGTAGGTGGCGCGAGGTTGGGCCTTGGGAATCGGGTGATTGAGATCAGCGGGGATGAGTCGATGCCGGGCCGCGGCATGCAGCAAGATGATGCGAGCCTCCAGGAGAGCGAATTGATCTCCAAGGCACTTGCGCGTTCCGGCTCCGAAGGGGAAGTAGGCACCACGCGGCAAGGAGGCATGCAACTGCTCGGTCCATCGTGCGGGTTCCCAGGTGTGCGGATCGGGGAAGTAATCGGGGTCGCGTTGCGTCACGTACTGACTGACCAGCACGTGTGCACCTGCAGGAACGCGCACGCCGGCGACGTCCAGATCCACAAGGGCCCGTCTAGGTGCGACCCACACCGGTGGCGCCATCCGTAGCGTCTCGGCGATTACCTGGCCGGCGACCTCGCAGGACATGACGTCCGGGACCGTTGCGGGAGCACCTTTGGTGACCCAGTCCTGGTCGAGAGCTTCGGCTCGCAGGGCGTCTTGGACGTCTGGTCGACCCCCGAGCCAACTGAAGGCCCAGGTGAGCGCATTGGCGGTGGTCTCGTGCCCGCTCAAGATCAGGGTCAAGGCCTCGTCGCGGACTTCGTCGTCGGTGAAAGACGAACCGTCCTCGTCGCGCAAGGCCAGCAGCAGTCCGAGAAGATCATCGCCATCCTCGCCGCGCAGTCGACGCTCGCGGATCAGCTCCTCGGCGATGTCGGCGAGATCGTCGGCGGCGCGGTGGAAGGCACGCCAGTAGGGCAGCGGGAGCGAATCGAAGCGATCCAGACCGGGCAACATCGTGCGTTCGATTCGGTCGATCGCGATGTCCATCGAGTGGGAGATCCGCTCGGTGTAGCGATCGGCATCGGTGCCGAACAGCGTCCGCGCGACGATGAGCAAAGTCAGGCGCATCATCTGCGGTCCGAGGAAGATAGTGCTGCCTGGTAGCCAGCTATCCATCGTCTGGCGCGTTACGTCGGACATCTGTGCGGCGTACGCATCGAGCCTGGACTTGTGGAAGGGCGGCTGCATCATGCGGCGGTGCCGAAGGTGAATAGGTTCCTCGTTGGTCAACAGGCCTTCGCCGAGCACCTTGCGCATTCGTTCGAAACCGACCCCCTTGATGAACGAGCTTTGCTTGGCCACCGTCACCTCGTGGACCATGGCGGGGGAGAACAGTCCCAAGAACAACTGCTTGTTCAGGTAGAACGACGAGGCCGATCCGTAGGTGTCTCGCAGGTCGAGCAGGAAGGCGGGTGTGTCGCGTTGAAAGCGCCACAGCATCTCGCCCGGAAAGCGGGCACGGGGCCCCGGCGGTAGACCGGTAGGTGCGCCGTGATCGGTTACGGGAAGCGGCACGGGGGCGTACTCGACCGGCCGTGGTGCCACGAACGGTCGAATGCTCATGGTCAGATTCCGGCGGCGTCGACGTCGAGATCGATTCGGATGCCGACGGATCCGCCTGCTTCTCGCCTACGCAGTTTCTCCATCAAGCCGATCGCTGTGTATTGAGCGCCGTATTTGCGTTTGATCTGCCCTTCGATGTAGGTGGTACCGGTGGAATCCATCAAGCGGGCGTGGCCGCTCACGCTCCCCCCAGTGATCCGACCGCGTACATCGCAAGGAGCGACGTCCACGTGTCCGTCGTTGCGAATGCGCTTGGCCTTGCCCGAGCCTGCGTCGGTGATGACGACCAATTCGTCCCCGTCGCGAGCCACCCAGACGGGGGTGGCCACAGGCGTGCCGTCCTTCTTGTAGGTCGTGAGGGACAGGTACTTGCCGCGAGCAAGCCGCTCCACTTCGGCTCGATTCATCTACCCCACCTACCTACTCGTCTTCTTGTACTGCTCCGGTGTACGGGCAGTGCCGACACCCATTGTGACAACAATGCCCGCGCTTGAGGTGAAAACCAGCGGTCATCACGAAAAGACCCGTGAAGGGATCTAGATAGCCGGACTGCCCGCTGGCCATTGCTTCTTGATGGGCGGCCATGATCTCGGCGTAGCCGGAGGCCTGGGGTGGGAGTCGATCCGGATGCGGAGTGTGCGGATCCTCGCGCGGTGTGTCCGTCATAGCCGGAATCCCGCTGGGAAAGGGTCGTCGGGGGCCAGCATGTGTTGGGAGGTGCCGGTTATCCAGGCTCGGCCGGTGATCGTCGGGATGATGGCCTGGTATTCGCCCACAGTCGTTTGCCCGATAGCCCGACCGACGAAGTGCGTGCCCAGGATCGACTCGTTGATGAAATCGTCTCCGGGTGCAAGTTCACCCCGGGCGATGAGCTGCGCCACGCGCGCGCTGGTGCCGGTGCCGCAAGGCGAGCGATCGAGCCAACCGGGATGGATCACCATCGCGTGTCGAGAGTGATGTGCGGTGCTGCCGGGTGCGACCAATTGCACGTGGTGCAGGTGATCGATCGCCGGATTCATTGGGTGCATCGGTGGGTCGAGCTCGTTGATGGCGCGCATGATGCGCATGCCGGCGTCGAGTAATCGATCCGCATTCGAACGATCGAAGGCCGGTGCTACCTGCTGGAGCGATTCGAGTTCGACGATGGCGTAGAAGTTGCCGCCGAAGGCCATGTCGTACCTGACGGGACCTATGCCCGGAACATCCACGCGCGCATCGAGTTCGGTCACGAAACTGGGGACGTTCTCGATCGTCACCGAACGCGCCCGAGTGCCCTCCACCTGCACGTGCGCGACCACTAGGCCCGCAGGGGTGTCGAGCCGGATCATCGTTTCCGGTTCGGTCACCTCGACCATTCCCGTCTCGACCAACACCGTTGCCACGCCGATCGTCCCGTGTCCGCACATCGGTAGGCATCCGGAAACCTCGATGTAGACGACACCCCAGTCCGCATCCTTGCGGGTTGGCGGCTGCACGATCGCGCCGCTCATGGCTGCGTGCCCGTGCGGCTCGAGCATCAACCAGGTACGTAGGTCATCGGCTTCCTCGATGACGTAACGGCGTCGTTCCTCCATGGTTGAGCCGGGAAGCGTGCCGATTCCACCCACGACTACCCGGGTAGGCATGCCCTCGGTATGGGATTCGATGCACTGCCAGGTCCGGACCGATTCCACCCGGTGATGCTAGGCGAGCAAGCGGGCAGGACTCAGTCGCGCCTCGCGTTCGTCCACGTCATCGCCGAAGGCCAGCCGGGTGACGAGATCCGCAGTGCCGGCGGCGAGGGCTGTTCCGATCATCCCGTGGCCGGTGGCCAACAGCACCGGCGGTGACGAGCGGGGGGATCTCGAGCCCTGACGCGGCAGGAATCCGATGTACGGAGCGCCATCGATACTCGCGGGCCGCACCCCGGTCCACGGCTGGACGTCGGCAACATCGCGGGGAAGGTCGACCACGCCTCGGGCACGCTCGATCAGCCCCGCGATCCGGTGGGCGACTATCGCGCGGTCGTCGGGACCGGTGATCTCGTAGCGGGCGCTCAGTCGCAGCCTGTCACCGACTGGATTGAGGGCGGTGCGTTGATCCATCAGCAGCATCGGTCGGGTCGGCATGTGCTCGACGCCAGGAATGGATACCGAGTACCCCTTCGCCGCGCGGATCGGCAGATCCACGCCAAGTGACCGGACGGTCGCAGGCGACCACGCTCCAGCTGCCACAACCACTACGTCCGCATCCTGATCTTGCAAGTCGAGTTCGACGCCGTCCTCCCAGGTCGCGCCATGGGCCTGGCTGCGCGCCCGCATCCGCAGCCACAACTGCTCGGGGTCCACCCCGAAGTCCTCGACCAATTCGATAGCGGCTACCGCCCGCTGCGTGAGTCCGGGTTCTTCTCGAAGCTCCTCTAGGGGTACCTCGCGTACCTGCACACCGTGCACTCGAAGGCGCTCGATTTCGTCGGTAGCGCGATCCCCGCTGGAGGTGAAGACCTGCCACAGACCTTGCTTGGTGCAATCGATCTCGGTGTCGGCGCCTATCAACTGTGCACTGCGATGCAGCAACAGATCGAGTCCTGGTTGTAACGCTTCGACGTTCGCTGGTGTGCACTTGCGCGCGAAGCCGAGTAACCAGGGAGCCGTCCCGCGGCCAGGGCGAGATGAGAGCGCGAAAGCGCCGTCAGAGGTGAGCAACGAGCGGATCCCTGCTCGGACCATGCCCGGAGCTGCGAAAGGAATCGAGTGGCTGACCACGATGTGTCCGGCATTGCGCAGCGATGTCCCAAATCGTGGCGCTCCGGAATCGACCACACGCACGTCGGCTCCGCGTTCGGCCAAGAGCGCAGCGCAACTCGCGCCGATGATCCCGCCACCGATGATCAGCGCGCGCATACCTCAGGCCGTCGCTATGAGAGTCGGTGCCCACTCACCGGCGGCATCCAGCAATTCCCCAAGTCGATCGATTTCCGCAGCATCCGGGGCAGTCAATGGGGCACGGGGTGCACCCACGGTGAGGCCGCGCATCGACATCGCCGCCTTGATCTTGGCGATGTAATCGCCGTCCTCGATGAACTCCAGTAGCGCAACGACGCCGGCATGCACCTGCGCTCGCTGGTCTGGATCCAGCATCGCTACGTGTGCCCTCGGCAATAGGTTCGCCACACCGCCGATCCAGCACTTGACTCCGGCGTCGAAGAAGACCGGGGCAGCGGCATCGGCCCCGCAAACCACGTCCAGGCTTCCGGCGTAACGCTGCAGCAGCATGTCGATCCGCTCCAGATCCCCGGAAGCCTCCTTGATGCCGATAATCGCCTGATCGTCGGCTAGTTCGTCGAGGGCATCCGTCGAGAAGGAGACTCCGGTGCGCTGCGGGTAGTCGTACAAGACAGTCGGTAGACCCGCGGCGCCGACAACGGCGCGCACATGTTGGGCTAATTCGATCTGGGTGGGCAGGCAGTAGGCGGGTGCGGCAACCATCAGACCGTCGAGGTCCAAAGCCTTGGCAAGTAGGGCATGGTCGAGGGCCTGGTCGGTGGACATGCCACCTACCCCACCGAGTACCGGAACGCGGCTGTCGACGATCTCGTCGATTCGTGCGCTCACGGCTCGGCGCTCTTCCAAGGACAGGGCGTAACCCTCGCCGGTCGTCCCACACGCGACGAACCCCTCGACTCCTGCGGCGAGACTTGCTTCGATGACCGGCCCGAGGCCCGCGAGGTCGACGCGACCTGATTCATCGAAGGTCGTGACGAGGGGGACGTAGACGCCGGTGAGTTCCACGAGCGATGTTTCTACCAGGCTCAGGAGGAGCGCGTGGCTTCCTGTGCAAGGACGCTACGAATGGTGTCGTCTAACGTGCCGAGCACGATGGGTCCCACGATGCGAACCGCGATTCGTCCCTCGCGGTCCAAGATCACGGTCACCGGGAGCGCCCGAGGGGGAACATCGGGGATTCGAGACAGGAGGGAACCGTCCTCGTCGATAATGCTCGGATAGGGGGTTTGCGCCGTGAACTCCCGCGCAGCCTCGGCTTCATCTTGGACGTTGAGGCCTATGAACTGGACACCTTGGCCGTCGAATTCCCGCGCAACTTCGGAGAACTCGGGTTTTTCCGCCCGACATGGGGCGCACCAGGTCGCCCAGGCGTTGACCACCGTGATGTCGCCCCGGGAATCGGCGAGAGAGCGATCGTCTCCGCTTAAGTCCGTTCCGGAGATGTCCAGCGGTTCGCCGCGTTCATCGGCGGGGATCACGGTCATACCGATACCTGGATCGGTACTGATCTCACCAGCGCCGACCGGAATCAATGTCTCCTCGGTGGGGGAGAGCAGGCTGCAGCCGGAGAGAGCGAGAATCGCGGTCGCGACGACGGCGATGGGACTAATGCGTTTCACGCTGCGGCCGACTCACGTGCTTCCTGACGCTCCAATCGGCGGGTTAGCTTTTCCTGGTCCCGCCACCATTCGATAGCAGCGACCATCATCCACATGCCGTCGAGCACCATCGCGAGGGCCCACATAAGTGCGCCGGCGAATTTTTGATCGGTCATGACATCGATGCCGTAGGCCGAGGCCGCGATTTCGTAAGGCCAGTACAACGGAACGGGCGCAAAGTGGATGATGATGCCCAGCGTGGTTTCCGGGATCATCATCAAGCCCAGCGACATCAAGCGCACACTCGGCTGCGGACGTTTCGCGATCAGATCGCAACCGATGAGCGGGTAGTAGAAGAGCAAAGCTGCGATCAGATAGATCGGCCGGATCACGAACTCCATGGCGTCGTGGCTGATCAGCGCCCAATTCATTACCAGTTGCGTGTGCGATCCCAGCAGCACTGTCGCGAACAGGAACCAGCCGAAGTACGGATTGGTCGCGATCTCCATGGGACGTGACCGCAAAACTTTGATCAGGCGCTGCCGACCGACCCGCCCGAGGTTTGCGTAGGTAAGGCGAACGGGAGAAGACAAGACCAGCAGCGGGCCGGCGATCATCAAGACCAGCAAGTGCTGACCCATGTGCGCCCAGAAGGCGTCGTGGGCCCAGGCGCCGAACGGCCCGAGGTAGGCGAGGGCGAGAGCCGCGATCGCGCCGAAGAAGGCGATCGTCGGTCCAAGCGACCATCCTCCGGAGGCTCGCCTTGCGGCCCACACGTAGATCACGACCAGCGCTAGCAGGTTGGCCAGAACGAACAGATCGAGGTCGATCGCCCCGCTCGCCGGGGTTACGCCGTTCATCCCCCCACCATATGCAAAGGTTCACGGCCTCCCTGCCGCTTGTTCTTTTCTTCACAAGATTACGGATCGTTCACCTAGTTCTTTTCTCGATCGACTGTTTAGTCAACACATGATCGGTACGGTTGACATAGCCGAGATGTGGTGAATACCGTTCAGAAATTCTTCGTTGCGGACGACGCCCTAGAAAGGGGAAAGCGTGAAGCGGGTCCTGGTGACCGTCCTGACCGTGCTGGTGGGGGTCGGCATCGTGGTGGGGGTCGGTCTGTTCAGTTGGTGGAATGAACGGGAGCCGGCCACGTTGACAGCCGAAGTGTCAGGCACCATGCAAACGCCGCAGGGCGAGCTCCCGCACGCGCAGTTGGAACTGGCCATCTATCCGAGTACGTCGGAGAAGGTGCCAGGTCCCCGCACCACATCGGCAATGCAAAGCGACCTGCTGTCCGAGCAGCCGTTCTTTTGGCCCTCGAGCAGTATCGAGGTGCCGGCCAATTCGGCTGTCACGATCACATTCCTGCAATACGGGGGTCCGATGGGCCAGATCTACAACGATTTCTTCGCCGAGGTCCACGGGACCATGGACGGCACGATGAACTGGAACGGCAAGTCGGTCGACAAGATCAAGGCAACCGAGGCGACACACACCTTCACGGTGCACCAGTATCCGGAGGCGAACGAGTCGGAGTTCTTCTTGAACGTCCCGCTGCCCATCAATGATTCGAAAGCCAAGATGGATAAGTACGGATACGCCGAGAAGCCGCAGCGTGTGGAAGTCACATTCATCACAGGTGATCCGGGTAAGTACGTGTGGAACTGCCAGTTCCCGTGCGGTGACATGTACCAGGAGTTCGGCGGCGCTATGCAGACCCGCGGCTGGATGGGTGGAACCTTCGAGGTGGTGGCATGACGACGATGGACACCCGACCCTCGGGTCCGCCAGACGAACCCGAGGAGCCGACCAACCGACCGCCCTCGATGCACCGGGTTCGCAATTGGCTCAAGCGTCCGTATGCGAAGGGGATCGTCGGCCTGACGATCTTGCTGGGCATCTTGCTGCTGCCCGTCGCCTGGTTGATCCTCATCCCGATGCGGGCCACCGGCGCGCCAGCCTCGGAGATCATGGAGGGCATCGAGCAGACGGTCTTCGTCTTCACGCTGGTCTCGGTGCCGATCGTGGCCTTCGTCTACGCGGTTCTCGTCTACAGCCTGCTCAAGTGGCGCAAGTACAAGGGCGACCAGATCCCCGAAGACGAGAGCCCGGCTATCCGCACCAACACCATCGGGGTAGTGCTGTGGACCACGATGTCCAGCGTGCTCGCCTTCTTCCTGGTCGTCTGGGGTCTGATCGAGCTTGCCCAGATCACCAGCAATTCCTACGGCACTATCTCCGCGGATCAACAGCCCGGAGACGAACAATCGGTGATCGTGAACGTTACCGGCCAGCAGTGGGTGTGGACGTTCGAGTATCCGCAGCACGATGGGGTCACTACCGAGGTGCTCTACCTGCCCAAGGATCGGCCGGTGTACTTCAACGTCACCTCGAAAGACGTGATCCACAACTTCTGGCTCGTGGAGCTAGGCGTGAAGATCGACGCGAACCCGGGTGCGATCACCCAAACCGGCGTCACACCCAACAAGCTCGGATCCTTCAACCTGCGATGCGCTGAGTTGTGCGGCATGCACCACGCCTACATGGAGACATCCGTCGAGGTGGTGGAAGGCGAAACCTTCGAATCAGTTATGCGCGAGATGGGTGGAGGCAGAACCGCATGAGCACCGAGACGATCACCCAGACCGCCACCGTCTTCGGCGATGAGGTCCCACAGCCGAGGCAGTACGGCAAGCCCGGTGGCATCATGCGCCGGCTCAATATGGGCACGGCCCTCGTCGGGGGTATCGGCTTGGCCGCGATCGCAGGATTCGTGGCCAATGCCCTCGTGCCATCGGGTGCCTCGACCGTCACCTTCGCTCCGGTTGCCCCGGACATCGTCTACTTGGCGATCCTGGTCGGCTGGACGATCGGCTTCTCGGTCGGCATCGGTGCCTTCGTCGGCCCCATCCGCTGGTTGTTCGGCCGGGACCTGACCCACGCCGATGCGGAGTACATGGCCGGCAAGGATCTCGGAGTCAAGCGCTACTTCAAGTTCACCACCGACCACAAGGTGGTAGGCGTCCAGTACCTAGTGGTCTTCGCCTTCATCCTGGGATTCGGCGGTCTCCTCGCGATGCTGATTCGCACCGAGCTCGGCGTGACCTGGAGCGAGGTCTTCTCACCGGCCTTCTACAACTCGATGATCGGCACCCACGGGATCGCCATGATCATCGCGATGATCATCTCGGTCATGGGACCGATCGCGAACTTCATCATGCCGATCATGATCGGTGCACGGGATATGGCCTTCCCCCGGCTCAACGCGCTCAGCCTGTGGCTGGTCGTCGTCGCTGCGCTGTGTTTGGTCAGCACGCTGTTCACCGGTGGCATCCAGGACGGCTGGTCGGTGTACCAGCCCTTGGCATCGCAAGGCCCACCGGCGATGCTCGGCTACCAGATGACGATCATCGTCTTCGCCATCTCGACCGGCGTAGCCAGCGTGAACCTCATGGTCACCGCACTGACGATGCGAGCCAAGGGCATGACCTGGTCGCGCACTCCGATCTTCGTGTACGGAATCTTCGGCGCAGCGCTCATGGGCCTGTACGCCTTCCCCTTCTTCCAGTACTCGCAGATCATGGCGCTGACCGACCGGATCTGGAACACCTCGTTCTTCAATCCGCTCCAGGGCGGCAGCGTGTGGCTCTACGAGAACCTGTTCTGGCTGCTCGGGCACCCTGAGGTGTACGTCATCATCATCCCGGGCACCGTGGTGCTGTTCGAGTTGATGCCGGTCTTCATGCGCAAGCCGTTGTTCTCCTTCAACTTCGCGGTTGCCGGAATCGTCGGAGTGGTCGCACTTAGCGGTTTGGTGTGGGCCCACCACATGTACATGACCGGTTGGGCGCCGGCGGCCAACTACCCGTTCATGCTCTCCACGGAGATGATCTCGATCCCGGTCGGCTTCTTGGTGCTGGTCGTCATCGGCACCATGTGGCGCGGACTGGTTTGGACGCGACTGCCGATCATGGCTGTGTACGCGGTCATCTTCAACAAGATGATCGGTGGCGTCACCGGTATCTATCTATCGGATGTGCCGGTGGATCAGTACATGCACGGAACGATGTTCGTGGTCGCGCACTTCCATTACATGCTGATGGGAGCCGGGCTCTTCGGGGCCATGGCGGGACTGGCCTTCTACTTCCCGAAGATGACCGGACGCGTGCTCGACGAGCGCACGGCCTCCATCGGGTTCTGGACCGCCTTCACCGGCTTCCAGATCACCTTCATGGCGATGTTCGTTGCCGGACTCCAGGGAATGCCGCGTCGGGTGCTGCAGTTCGACAGTTTGTTCAACGCCCCGAACTGGATCTCCACGATTGGTGCCTACATCATCGGCTTGGGCATGTTGATCTTCGCCGGCGCCGTCGTCTCGTCGTGGATCAGCGGCGACAAAGCCCCAGCCAACCCGTTCGGGTCCAAGTCACTGGAATGGCAGACTCCCACCCCCGTACCGCTGGAGAACTTCGCGGTGCTGCCGGTCGTCACCGAGAGGCCATACAACTACGGCGTCCCGGATCCGTATGAGAAGGAACTGCAAGAAGCCGACCAAGATCTGCACCCGGAAGAGGTGGGGAGCCGATGAGCACCGCTCAAGCCAAGCCCGAGCAGCCGAAGTCGCCTGGCAAGGAGCAGCCGAGGTACCCCACCACCGGGGAGCCGATCAGCACGATCGCGCGGCGCGCGAAAGCCGGTCTGTGGACGCTGATCGTGATGGATGCAGCCGGCACCATCGCCATCATCATCGCCTACTCATACCTGTGGTCGCTCAACGTCAACGGGGGCTGGGCCCCACCCGGCGCTTCGCTCACCGGCTCGGAGACCGACCAGAGTCTGCCCTCATCGCCGCCGACGGCATCCTTCGCGGTCGAATGGCCATTTTGGGCGATCTTCGGGTTGGTGATCATCTCCACGCTGGCGATGTGGTTCGGCTATCGCGAGCTCAAGCGCGGAAACCACGCGGGCATGGTGGTGGGAACGGGGGCGGCGCTCGTCGTCGCGGTCGGTGCGCTGGTGGCACAGTGGATCCAAATCAGTACCTTCCCCTTCGCTGCGGGTGACGGCGCCTACGCATCGGCGGTCTTGCTGTTATGTGCGAGCAACATCTTCAACCTACTGATCTTGATCTTCCTGCAGTTGGGCATGCTCATCCGTACGAGTAAGGGCCTGGTCTCCCAGGCGGTGCACTATCAGCCGCAGATCCTGAGCTACTGGATGGTGTGGCTGTGCATCGCGTTCCTGCTCGGAGCGATCTGCACGTCCTTCATGGTCGAGAGCCCCAATCTCGATCCGGCGATCTTCGGGACGTTCCAGCAGCAGAGTTAGCCAATGGCCACTACTTCATCGGTCGTTCAGTCCAAGCAGCGTCAGCCGTCTCTCGTCGCCCCGCTACTCGCCGGAGTACCGGTG
This sequence comes from uncultured Rubrivirga sp., assembly GCA_964550285.1. Classification (GTDB taxonomy): domain Bacteria; phylum Actinomycetota; class Actinomycetes; order S36-B12; family S36-B12; genus S36-B12. Next base: position 8,126 of record CAZJYN010000022.1, on the reverse strand, counting down.
TTGCTGCTTGTGCTGTGGGGCCTTGGTGCACTGAGCGAACAGGACATTCCCGGCCTTCCGGTCGTGCCGCTCGCCACCTTGTGGTCGCTTCCGTTGGATCTTTGGGTGCGCGATATCGCCACGGCGTTGACGGTCGGATTCGCGGTTGTTGGCGGGGTGTTGGCGCCACGGCCGGACCCACGCTCGGGTCGGAACGCATCCCTAGCAGCGTTGGTCTGGCTAGCTGCCCTGCTCGTGCAGTCGGTCTTCACCGTCTCCGAGGTGCTCGCGCTGCCTGTCTCGGATTCCCTCAACCCCACCATTATCTGGTCGTTGCTGACCCAGACCACGCTCGGACGCGTCATCATCATCCAGTTCCTGATCGTGGCCTTCATCGCGATCCTGGCGTGGGTGGTCCTCGGCCGCGTGACGGGCATCATCATCGCGCTGGCGGCGATGGTCGCGACCTTCTTACCCGGCTTCACCGGACATTCCGGCATCGACGAAGGCCACTCCTCGGCCACCATCAGCTTGGGCCTGCACGTCATTGCCGCATCGGTGTGGGTCGGGGGGCTCGTGGCAACCGTGGACTACGTGCGCCGATCTGCTCCGCAGGCCGCCCTCGTGTTGCGGCGCTTCAGCGTGGTTGCGCTGATCTGCGTAATCGTGTTGGTGCAATCGGGATTGATCAACGCCTCCCTGCGACTCGATGGGGTGTCCTCGCTGATCACCAGCACCTATGGGGCGGTCATCTTGGCGAAGATCTCGATCGTGATCGTGCTTATCGGTTTCGGCTGGCGTCAACGCCAGGATCTATCTCGGCGATACGACGACGACGGCAACAACAAGCGGCTCTTGGTGCAATTGAGCGTGTGGGAGTTAGCGTGGATGGGTGCGGCATTCGGGCTGTCTGTTGCGTTAGCGCGGACGGCGCCACCTGGAGTGCCGATCGCCTCTGATCCAGCCACCTTCGCAGCCATCGGCCTGCTGACACTGGCGATACCGCTCGCCGTGCGCAGCGTCGTGCCAGCCCACCGGTGGCCGAGCACTCCGCACGTGCTTCGCGAGTACCCGGAGTCAGTGGCCGTCCTCGTGGTGGTCGGGATGGTTGTGGTCTCCACGGTGGCCCGCGCAGGGGCTGGGAATCAGCAACTCGTCGCGCTCTTCCTCGCAGTCATGCTGATCGTGCTGGGTCTGTTGTTCTGGACCGTCATGAGTGATCGTCGCGCGATCCCCGCGCTGGTCATCGTCGCCGCAGGAGTGCCCCTCGTCGCGTGGTGGAATGAACGAGGGCTTACCGGAGGATTAGGTGTTACGACGGCGCTGGTCACCGCCTTGTTGTGGGGTGTATTGGCGATAGGTGCCCGGCCCGTTGCACGCGGCAAGGAAGAAGAGGTGGAGGAGGTGATGCAGGCATGAGCGAGCAGGTCGAATCGACAGAGCAGGGCGCTTCGAGGAGTCGATGGAAAGACGTCGTGTCGCTACACATCCCGCTCGTAGCCTTCGTGGCCCTATCCATCTACGCCACCATCAACCAATACCACCGTTGGCAGTCCGGCGTGGACCACTCCTTGGCGTACATGATCCAGTGGCCGATCATCGGCATCTTCGCGATCATCGTGTGGAACCGCTACCGCAAGCACGGGAGTTTCAGTAACTGGATCGGTCGGCACTACCGCGAACGTGCCGCACGCTTCGAGGCCGAAGCCGAGGCGAAGGAAATCGCGGAACGGGTAAGGCTTGAGGAAGACCCCGAGACCCAGGCCTGGTTGGCTTACAAGCGGGAACTGCAGCGAGAGGATCCACCGGGTGGGCCGCCGCAGAAGAACTGAGCGGAACGTTCGAGCGCGTTGGAACTAGTTCACCGGAACTACTCCCCGGGAACTAGCCCGTCGTACGGTGGGGCTGGATGGCGTCGGCGGGGATATGCCCGAAGCGGCCGGCCTGGAAGTCCTCGAAGGCTTCGATCACCTCGGACTTGGTGCTCATCACGAACGGCCCGTACTGGAAGGTGGGCTGGCGCAGGGGTAGTCCGCCGATGATGAACATCTCCAAGTTGGGCGAGCGCGACTCCTGCTGATCGGCTGCTTTGACGCGCAACGAATCACCGTTGACGAGTACGGCCATCTGACCGGTTTGCACGGGCCGCTGTTCGGCGCCCACAGCACCGAAGCCGGCGAGCGTGTAGGCCAGGGCGTTGAAGTCGCTACGCCACGGGATGTCGATCTGTGCACCGGGAGCCAGCGTGAGATGCGCGATCGCCAGGGGAGTGTGCGAGATACCCGGCCCCGCGTGGCCGTCGATCTCCCCGGCGAGCACGCGCAGCACGGCGCCGCCGTCGGCGCTGGTGATCATGGTGAGTTCCTCGCCCTGCAGATCCTGGTACTGCGGGTCGATGCGCTTCTTCTCGGTGGGAAGGTTGATCCACAACTGAAGCCCATGGAACAAGCCGCCGGACTCGACGAGGTGCTCCGGCGGCGTCTCGATGTGCAAGATGCCATCGCCGGCGGTCATGTACTGGGTGCCGCCCTCGAGGATGGTGCCGCCGCCGCCGTGGTTGTCCTGGTGCAGGAACTGCCCGTCGATCAGGTAGGTGAAGGTCTCGAAGCCGCGGTGCGGATGCCACGGGGTGCCCTTGGGTTCACCCGGTGCGTATTCCACCTCGCCCATCTGATCCATATGGATGAACGGATCGAGGTCGAATGCATCGACCCCGGCGAACGCCCGTCGGACCGGAAAGCCTTCACCTTCGTATCCCTGGGGAGCGTTGGTGACCGTCTTCACCGTGCGCAAGGTGGCTTGCGGTGCCACGCTCACGCGGGGCAGGGTCACGGTGTCGGCGGTTACGGCAGGCATGGGGCCTCCTCGATCGGGGCCTTTAGTTTAGCCTTCAACTATCGAATGGGCAAGAGGAGCGGCAGATGGACACGACGACGGAATCGGTATGGGACTACCCCCGACCCCCGGCCCTCGATCCAGTCACCGAGGACATCGAGGTCACCTTCGGCGGTGAAGTCATCGCGCGTACCGATCGTGCCTTCCGGGTGCTGGAGACCAGCCATCCGCCCACCTACTACCTGCCGATGAGTTCCTTCGTCGAAGGCAGCCTGGTCCCTTGCAGTGGCTCGAGCCTGTGCGAGTGGAAGGGGCGGGCACAGTACTTCGACATCGTGGCCCCGAGCGGCGCGATCGCCCAGCGCGCTGCCTGGCACTACCCGGATCCCACCTCGACCTTCACCCAATTGCGCGATCACGTGGCGCTGTATCCGGCGCTGATGGATCGAATCACCGTCGATGGCGAGCAGGTCGCATCCCAACCGGGTGACTTCTACGGCGGGTGGATCACCAGCAAGGTGACCGGTCCGTTCAAGGGTGGGCCGGGAACCTTCGGCTGGTGAGACGCCCCCGGCCCCGCTAGCGTCGAAGCATGAAACCCGTTCCCTCCTCGGTCGTTCCCGCACTCGGCATCACCCGATTGGTGATCGGAGCCGGGATGATCGTCAACCCGGCAGGACTGGGCAAGGCCTTGGGTATGGCGCAGGAGGAAGCCAAACGGGCCGGTTGGATCGCCCGTCTGGCCGGCGCACGGGAGATCGCCATCGGATTGGGCACCCTCGATGCGTGGCGAACAGGCCGACCGGTCGACGGTTGGGTGGCTGCTCAGGGCATCAGCGATGCCTCCGATGCCATCGCCTTCGCGGTGGTTGCCGTCGAGGGCAAGGTCTCGCCCGCCCGTGGGTGGGCGATGAGCGCTTTCGCGCTCTCTGGTGCGGTCAGCGAAGCCCTGACCGCGGCGGCGCTGCGCCGGGAATCTCGCTAGAGGCCTCGGCGCCCCACCGTTACAGTGCAGGGGTGAGCCTGCGCCTGCCTTCCCCGCGTATTGCGCTGGTTCTCACCATCCTCGTGGCCACCTGGATAGCGGTGCTGATGGCGGCGCCCGGTGCCCGGGCCGATGCCACCTTCGAAGGCGCGGTCCCCGGCGATGGTGAAACCGTGCCCGCGCCCGTCACCGAGATCGAGTTGAGCTTCTCCGACCCCATCGGTTTGAACGAAACCGAGACCAGGCTCCTAGACGACGACGGCACCGAACTCATTTACGAAGCCCTCGAAGTAGACGATGGCAGCGTGTGGCTCCTCGAGCCGGCCCTGTCCTTGGACGAGGGCGTCTACGGCGTGATCTGGCAAGCCGAGGCAGCCGACGGTCACACGATCCGCGGGGTGGTGCGCTTCGGGGTCGGTGATGTCGTGCTGGAAACCGAGGTCGCCGATACCGGCCAGGTCGAGCAGGGGGCCGGAACCCTCGATGATCAACTCGCCGCAGCTGAAGCCGAAGGCAGCGGCGGTGGTGGTTTGGTCGCATCGATCGCCGCCGCGATCACCAATCTGGGGCTGATCATCGGATGGGGAGCGGCGATATTCGTCGCCTTCGTAGCCAGCCCCCGGATGACGTGGGTCGGTCGGTACCTGTTGCAGTTGATGCGCATTGCCGGCGCAATCGCCGCAGCAGGGGCCTTGATTGATCTCATCAATCAGTTCGCCGGTGGCGGTAGTTGGAATCTGATCATGGCCGCGGTCTTGCGGTTGGCGGCCGGTCTTGGTTTGGCCGTGGTCCCGGACATGATGAACGGCTCACCGTTCATCTGGGTCCTCAGTGGCGCGATCATCGTCTCCTACGCCTTCGACGGGCACACGATCACGACCAGCCCGACTTGGCTGATGATGCTCGCCGGTGCAACCCATGTAACTTTCGC
>CAZJYN010000022.1:0-3296 GCA_964550285.1 uncultured Rubrivirga sp. | reverse complement strand
ACGATCACGCGATCACCAGGCTGCCAATCCGCTGGGGTGGCGATGGGCGCGAGGTCGGTCAGTTGCAGAGCATCGACGACGCGCAGGATCTCCTCGAAGTTGCGCCCTACCGATTTCGGGTAGGTCAGCGTCAAGCGGATCTTGTTGTCCGGGTCGATGATGAAAACCGAGCGAACCGAGTTCGTGTCTCCTTCACCCGGGTGGATCATGTCGTACAGCTCGGAGATCGAGCGATCCGGATCAGCGATGATCGGAAAGTTCAGGTCGGTGCCACCGACATCACCGATGTCCGGAGCCCAACCGCGGTGCTCCTCGATCGGATCGACGGAGATGGCGATCGTCTTGACACCCCGCTCGACGAACTTTTCGTTGAGCCGGGCAGTCGCGCCTAGTTCGGTGGTGCACACCGGGGTGTAGTCCGCAGGGTGTGAGAAGAACACCGCCCACGAACCTTCCTTCCAGTCGTGGAAGTTGATGGGGCCATCGGTTGTCTCGGCGGCGAAATCGGGGGCGGTATCGCCTAGGTGCAGTGTCATGGAATCTCTCCCGGTTCGTGAGGTAAGGCAAGCCTGACCATACCCCCCTGGGTATCGGGAATCCAACGGATCCGGGGGGCTAATCGGTGATGTCAGCCACACTTGCCTGGTAGCCGGCGAGCAATTCGTCAGCCGCCAGCCCGATGGCAACCCCGGGTTCGCCTGAACCCAGCGTTACGTCTTGCCCAACAAGTCGCTCATCGAGCACAACCGGAAGCGATAGGCCCAATGGTGTGATCGTGCCGCGCCGGTATCCGGTCACTTCGTAGGCGGTATCCGCATCGGGCATGGAAAGTCTCGAGACACCGAGCAGTGCACGAAGCTTGGGCCAAGAAATGGATCGATCGCCAGGAACGAGTACCAACAGGTAATCATCCTCACTACGACGAACCAGTAGTGATTTCACGACTGCTGCGACGGGCACGCCGCGCGCCGCGGCGGCTTCCTCGACGGACGAGACTTTCCCGTAGCGGATCTCGCGGAAGTCGATCCCCAAGTCGGCTGCAGCGATAGCACCCGGGGATGCGGAGTCGTGCGTGTTGTCGGGTGTCTGGCTCACGCGATCATCCTCCCGCGAGCCAGACACCCGAACCAAAGAGGCGTCAGGCTGAGATTCGCTCGCGAGCGGCGGCTTTGGCTGCTGCTATCGATGCTTCCTTGGCCTCGACGAAGTCATCCATGCCCGGGGCGACCCCGGCCAAGCCGAACTCCGCGACGATCACCTCGACATCGCTCGATCCGAGCGCGGTGAAGACCTGGTTGAGGTAACCCGATCCGTAGTCCCAGCCCTCGAGTGGGGCACCGGCGCTGTAGGAACCGCCTTGCGCCATGACCACGGTGACCGGCTTACCTGCGAGACCTGGAGTGCTGGGATCGAGAACCCCGGGAATGATGATCTGGTCGATGTAGGCCTTCAGCGGCGAGGGGACGTTCCAGTTCCACAGCGGCGTCGAGACGACGATCTCGTCGACCCCGGTGATTTCGTCGATGAGTTCTTGGCGAAGGGCACGCTTGGCCGCCATCGAAGCGGGGCGATCGGCCTCGGGTGTGTAGTCCGCGAAGATCGCCTCGCCGTCGAGGAGTGGGACCGGGTTGGCCGCGAGATCCCGCTCGATGATCGTTCCGTCGGGGTGGGCTGCCTTCCACGCGTCGAGGAATTCCGCGGTAACCGCGCGGGAGATGGAGTTCTCACCCATCGGGCTTACTTCGATGTGGAGCAAAGTGGTCATGCAGTAACCTCCAAATTGGTAGTCCAAGTTTGAACTAGTAACAATCTAGTTGAATTGGAAACTATGTGTCCAATCCGCCCTCGACAGCCATGTCGCTGGCAGCCGATGCTGCAGTTACGAAACCGCCCCGGCCTTTGCCCGAGGGCGCCGCGGACGTGATCCGCGTGCGGGTCCACCTGCGCGGGGGTGCCGAGGCTTTCGGCCCGGGCGCGAATCCTTGGTGCGGGTAACCGGCGGTGACCACGGCCTGCCGCTTGGCTCCTGGGAACCGGTGATGGTCACGAGTTCCGAACTCGATGGCCGAACGCGCGTCACGACCGGCTGCACCCCGCAGCGGTCTGTCATCTGCTTGACCGTGCGCTGCTGGCGCGGCGCGGTCATCGTCACGACGGTGCCGGATTCACCCGCGCGCGCTGTACGGCCAGCGCGGTGCAGATAGTCCTTGGGGTCGGTGGGTGCATCGAAGTGCACGACCAAGGAAATACCGTCGACGTGGATGCCGCGAGCGGCGACGTTCGTGGCGACCAGTGTGCGAATGGATCCGTCCTTGAAGTCCTTCAACGTACGGGTCCGGGTGGCTTGAGTCTTGCCCCCGTGCAGCACTCCGACCGGCACACCTTGAGTGGCGATCTTCTTGGCGAGTTTGTCGGCTCCGTGCTTGGTCCGCGCGAAGATGATGGTGCGCCCCTCGCGGGCGGCGATCTGCGCGATGACGGTGTCGCGGTCCTCCGGATGCACGACCAGCACGTGGTGATCCATCGTGGAAACACTGGCCTGCCCCGTGTCGACGGAATGCTCAACCGGGTTGTTCAAGTACGCGCGAACGAGTCGGTCCACACCCTTGTCCAAAGTCGCGCTGAACAAAAGGCGCTGGCCGCCGGGTTTGCAGGTATCCAGGATCTGCTTCATCGCCGGTAGGAATCCCATATCGGCCATTTGGTCGGCTTCGTCGAGGACGACGATCTCCGCGGCCGACAAGTCGACGTCGCCGCGCTCCATCAGATCGATCAACCGACCCGGAGTGGCGATCAAAATCGGAACACCCGAGCGCAGTGCCTCTATCTGCTTGCCGTACGGCATGCCGCCGGCGATCAACCGCGATTTCAATTCCACCGCATCCATCAATGGCTTGAGTGAATCTTGAATCTGCATCGCGAGTTCACGCGTGGGTGCGAGCACCAAGCCCAGCGGCTTGTGCGGCTTCGCGCGCCTGCCCGCTAGGCGGGTCAGCATCGCAAGCCCGAATGCCAGCGTCTTGCCCGAACCGGTTTGACCGCGGCCGAGTACGTCGCGTCCGGAGACTGCGTCGGGCAGCGTTGCCACCTGAATGGGGAACGGTGAGTTGATGCCCTGGCGTGCCAGGACCTTGCTGAGGGCAGGGTTGATGCCCAATTCATCGAAAGACATGAGTTACCTATTCATTCACGAGACCAAGAGAGTCTCGTGGCGCCAACTGCACGTTCCAGTTGGAAGTAAAGACTCGCAAGGAGCGGGGTCTAGTTCTGACCCAAGAAGCGGTCGCGGATGCGAC
>CAZJYN010000021.1:0-23944 GCA_964550285.1 uncultured Rubrivirga sp. | reverse complement strand
GCGCCAGGGCCAGCCCTTGCGGCCCATCAAGATCGCGGCGACAACGCCGAAGGCGACGAGAACAACCCCGGCGATAGTCCGTGGCACTCCCGCGTTCGCCAGCGCGAAGCCGACGATGAGTCCGGCAGCGGGTAGGGCAGCGATGACCCAGCGGCGCGCGTCTTGCTGCTCGGCCCAGGCTTCGCGGACCGAAGCACCGATGTCGAAGCGGGAAGCCATGTCAGCCCCGGTCGACCGCTACTCGCTGGCCCGTGCGGTAGGACTCCCAGGCGGCGATGCCGATGGCAACCGGTGCACGGCCGTCGGCTCCGCTGACCGGTGAGGGCCCGCCGTCGCGGACGTAGCGGGCGAAGTCCTCCCACTCGATGCGGTAGCTGTCGGTGTAGCGGTCCAGGAAGAAGTAAGGAAGCACGCTGCCTTGGCGCTCCGAGGCCGTGTAGACCATCGCGGCGTTCTTCATCGGGTTCTCCGAGACGGCCATGCCGGTGGATCCGAAGACCTCGAGGCGTTGGTCGTAGCCGTAGACGGCCTGGCGGGAGTTATCGATGGTGGTGATGCAGCCGTTCTCGTGGGTCAAGGTGACCACGGCGGTGTCGAGGTCCCCGGCTTCACCGATGGCCGGGTCGATGCGCACGGCGCCGGTGGCGTAGACGGAGGTGACCGGGGAACCCACCACGAAACGCGCCATATCGAAATCGTGGATCATCATGTCCACGAAGATGCCGCCGCTGACCTTGATGTATTCGATGGGCGGCGGCGCGGGATCCCGGCTGGAGAGCCGGGCCAGATGCGGGTCCCCCACTTGTCCTTTGGCTACCGCCTGCTGGACAGCGGCGTGCGTGGGGTCGAAACGGCGGTTGAAGCCAACCATGAACGGAACGCCCGCAGCCTCGACTGCGGCGAGGGCTCGATCCACTTCGGCGAGGTCCAAGCTGACGGGCTTCTCGCAGAAGATCGCCTTGCCGGCGGCAGCGGCGCGTTCGATGAGATCGACATGGGTGTCGGTGCTCGAGCACACGGCCACGGCGTCGACATCGGGGGAAGCGAGCATCTCCTCGACGGTCATGACGGGTGCGCGTAGTTCCTCGGATACGGCTTGCGCAGCGGCGTCGTTGACGTCGAATACGCCCGCAAGGGAAGTCTCCGGAACCTTGGTGGCGATGATCTCCGCATGCATCTTGCCGATGCGGCCAACGCCGAGCACTCCGATGCGAACCGTCACGTGGTTTCCTCTCCCGAATGAGCGACGGGGCCAACCCTAGAGGCGGCCCCGTCGATACGTGGTGCTGGCTTGATGCCTAGTTCTACGTTTCCGCGCCGAGTTCGTGCGCGAGGGCGTCGAGCTCCGCGCCACCGGCCATCGCCTTGACGAGTTCCTCGCGGGAGACGGTGTCCTTGGTGTATTCGGCGAGCATGCGGCCGCGGTTGAGCAGGTAGAAGTTGTCACCCACTAGGTAGGCGTGGTGCGGGTTGTGGGTGATGAACACGACCGACACCCCGGACTCGGCGGCGGTGCGGATGTGCTTGAGGACCACGCCGGACTGCTTGACGCCCAGGGCGCTGGTGGGCTCGTCGAGGATCAGCACGTTGGCGCCGAAGTGCACCGCGCGGGCGATGGAGACGGCCTGCCGCTCACCACCGGAGAGCGTGCCGACCGGCTGCTCGGGATCGCGGATGTCGATTCCCATCTGAGCCATCTCGGCCTTGCACGATTCCTTGGCGTACTTGGTGCGCAAGCCGCGGAACGGCCAAAAGCCCTTGGTGGGCTCGTTGCCGAGGTAGAAGTTGCGCCAGACCGCCATCAACGGAACCGTGGCAAGGTCTTGGTACACCGTGGCGATGCCGTTATCGAGGGCCTCGCGCGGGGAGTTGAAGGTGGTCGGTTCACCGTTCACGTACATCTGGCCTTCGCTGGGCGTATGCACCCCGCTGAGGATCTTGATCAGCGTGGACTTGCCGGCGCCGTTGTCGCCGAGGACGCACGTCACCTGGTTCTTGGGCACCCGCATCGAGACATCTTGCAGTGCGATCACGCTGCCGAATCGCTTGCCCACGTTCTCCAGGGCAAGGGCGTCTGGTTCGTTCGTGATTACCTCGGTCATCTTCGAGCTCCCTGGAAGCGACGGCGGATGAGTGAGTTGGTGAACACAGCGGCAAAGAGGATCAAGCCAAGGAACAGCCAGGTCCAGTCGGTGTTCCACTGGGCGTAGGCGATTCCGATGAAGGCCATGCCGATGATGGCCGCGCCGATGGTGCCGCCAATGGCCGATCCGTATCCACCGGTCAGCAAGCAGCCACCGACCACCGCGGCGATGATGAAGATGAACTCCTGGGTCACGCCCTGGCCGGCCTGCATGGATTTCAATCGCGTGAGGCTGATGATGCCCACCAGGCAGGAGGACATCGACACGTACATGAACAAGATGATCTTGGTGCGACGAACCGGGACACCCACGTTGCGGGCGGCGTTCGCATCGCCACCGACGGCGTAGATCCAGTTGCCGAACTTGGTGCGGGTGAGGACCAAGGTGGCGATGATCGTAAGTGCGATCCACCACACGACCGCGATGCGGAAGTTAGAGGACGTGAGTGTGGAGGCGAAGACAGCCTCGGCGCTTTCGTAACCCGGACGCATACCACCGTCGGGCCCCTCGTCGACACCGGCAACACGAACGGTGTCCGTCAAGACCTTCGTGACGCCGAGGTTGATGCCGCGCAGTGAGAAGAACATCGCGAGGGTGACGATGAAGGACGGCAGTCCGGTGGTGACCACCAGCCAACCGTTCGTGAAGCCGACGCCGGCAGCGAAGAGGAAGGTCATCAAGATCGCGGGCCACACCGCGATGTTGTATTCGGTGATCAGCAACCCGGCGAACAGACCGGAAGAACCGATCATCACCCCGCTGGAGAGGTCGAACTCGCCGCCGATCATCAGCATCGCGACGGCCACGGCGATGATGCCGTAGGTCGAGGCGACGTCCGTCCAGCGGGCCGTTCCGTCGAGTGAGAAGAATGTCCCGGTCTGATCGACCAGGGCGAAGAAGATGTAGACGACGAGTGCACCCATCAGGGCACCGATCTCCGGGCGCCGCATGATGCGGGTTATCGAACTCGTCTTAGCGACGCGGTCGTCAACCGCGGTAGTGGTCGACATGGTCTCCCTCGATCGATTCAGATTTGCCGACTACGACGCTAGCGCCGGAGAGCCTGGCCGGTGATGGATTCTTCGAAGTCCGATGATTGCCACGGAAAGTGTTGGTGGGTGGGGCTTTCGCCCCACCCACCAACTCAGGTACTACCGCGTGCCGTTCGCAGCGAGTTCCTGGACCAGCTCAGCGTTGTCTTGAACAACGAAGCCCGGGCCGGTGTACATCGGCTGTCCACCACCGAGCTCGTGTCCGTTGAGCAGGTTCAGGTACAGCAGCACAACGGACATGTAGCCCTGTGCGTACTGCTGCTGATCGATGGCGAATGCGAGTTCACCATCGGCAATCGCCTGCACTGCGTCGCCGGAGAGGTCGACAGTGCCGATGACCACGTCGCGTCCTACAGCCTCTGCTGCCGGCAGCGCTGCCGCAGTCGCGATGTCAGCGTTCAGGGCGAAGATGCCATCGACATCCGGGTTCGCCTCGAGAGCGGCCTGGATCTCTGCTTGGCTCTGCGCGAGGTCGGCAAGACCAGCCGAGAGCTGCAGGTTCTCTACAGTGCCCTCGAAGGTGTCAGCCGCGCCGTCGCAGCGCTCCTGCAGACCGATGTTGTTCTGCTCCTGGATGGGGCACAACACCGTGCTCAGACCGGCCTCGTTGAACTTGATGCCGGCCTCTTGACCTGCGATGAACTCGTCTTGTCCAACGTGGGTGAAGGCACCGAGGTCCTTGAAGACCGCGCTACCGGAGTTCATGGTGACGATGGCTACGCCAGCGTCCTCTGCGGTCTGCAGCGCACCCTCGATGGCATCCGGGTTCGGAGCCGAGACTGCGATGCCCTGGCAACCCGCGGACACGTCGCCCTCGATGAGCTGCGCCTGCAGCTGGGCGTCGTTCGTGGTCTCCTGGTAGGTGAAGTCGACGCCGAGATCCTCGGCCGCCTTGTCGGCTCCAGCCTTGGCAACCGACCAGAAGCCGCCGCCATCACCGTGGGTAACCATGCAGATCTTGTACTGCGAGTTGTCTCCGCCACCGGAATCACCGGAGTCAGCGGAATCGTCCGAGCCGGCGTCCTCGCTCGTTGCGGCGTCGTCCGTGGACTCCGCCGCGCTGTCGTCACTGTCGGAGCCGCACCCCGCCAGCACAAGTGCCGACGCCGCGACCGCGGCGATGGCGAACTTGCGAACCTTCATGTAGACCTCCTAGGCGCCTCGAGGACGCGTCGTCGAATCACAGCGCACCTGCCGCCCCGCACGGGGAGTTCTTGGGTAAGAAACCCCGTTGGATCGGGAGCGGTTTGGAACGCTCCAATGGACGGTAAGTGTCGTGCCTCACATGGGCCTTGGGAAGTCCCTGCCGCGATGCGTTACCAACTCGTTACGGCTCGTTACAGGCGCGAGGCTGCCGTGTGAACCCTGTAAACCGCGGGATCCGGGGGAAACGAGCAACCTGTCGGTGATCCCGGCCAAATCCACGCGTTTCCCCCGGATTCCGGGGGAAACGAGCAACGCGGGGGTGATTCCGGGGAAAGCGAAGCGAATCCCCCGGAATCCGGGGGATTCGGTTGAGGGGGTTAGGGGGCGAGGTCGACGACGGGTTCCCAGCGGCGGGAGGTCCACGAGTCGATCAGCGCCTGCTGGACGCTGACGACGTCCACCGCCTCCCGGAACCCCGGGCTGAACCGCTGTCCCCCCGCTAGCGACTCCAAGAACACATGGTCCTCGATCGCCACCAGGTCCTCGAAGCCGATCGAGTTGGCCTGACCGGGCACGAACGCCCCGTGGAAGGGGAAGCGGTCGCCGCCGTAGATGGTGGTGAAGCCCGAACTCGGATCGTCGGTGAGCCGGTAGTAGCGCAACTCGTTCATCGTCTCGAAATTCCAGGCCATTGCACCCTTGGTGCCATAGACCTCGAAGGCGTTCTGGCTCTCCGGGCCGACCATGGTGCGCGAGGACTCGAAGGTGCCCGTGGCACCGTTCGCGAACGTGCACAGCATCGAGGCGAAGTCCTCGTTCTCCACTTCGCCCTTGGGATCCTCGGGGTTGCCACGGCCGTAGTGCCCGGCGCCGGGCTGCGCGATCGGGCGGTGACTGATGGTGGTGTTGCGCATGCCGACCACCTCGGTGATCGAACCAACGAGATACTGCGCGAGCGAGACCGCATGGCTGAGGATGTCGCTGGTCACGCCGTAGCCGGCCTGCTCGAGGAAGAACCGCCAGGTCAGCAGTCCGAGCTCGTCGCTGCCGTACATCGACAAGAAGCGTCCGCGGTAGTGCGTGATCTCACCGAGTTCACCGGATTCGATGACCGACTTCGCGTGCATGACCAGCGGCGCCCACAAGTAGTTGTAGCCCACACCGGTGGCCACGTTCGCGCCCTGCGCGAGTTGGTATGCCTGCACAGCGTGCTCGGGCTTGCCGCCGATCGGCTTCTCGCTGAACACGGCCTTCCCGGCCGCCGTGGCAGCCTCGATCATCGGCAGGTGCAGCATGTTCGGGGCGGTGACCCACACGGCATCGACATCGTCGGCCGCGATCGCCTCGCGCCAATCGTCGGTGGCGCGCTGGAAGCCGAAGTCATCGACCGCGCGGGTGCGCCGGCTTTCCTCGGTATCGGCACACACGACCAGCCGCGGGGATACAGCGCGCTCGGGGAACAGGGAAGGTATACGCAGCATGGAGCGGCTGTGGGCCTGCCCCATCCAGCCCAGTCCCAGCACCGCAACACCGATGTTCTTCTTCATCTGCAAACCTCGATCACTTCACTCGGCCAGCGGCTGACGTCATCGGCAGCCTCGGGTCTTGTTCCTGGTCCTCCCACGACGCCCGGATCCAATGCTGATCAGGGTCGTCGCAAAAAGCCATCGTGCGGTCCTCGCCGGGACCTGCGAGCACGTTCAGGAAATACATCGGGTATTCCGGGTTGGCAACCGTGGGACCGTGGTAACCCTCGGGCACCAAGTAGGTGTCGCCGTCGGTGATGGTGAGCGTCTCGTCGTGGCGACCATCCACGGTGTAGAGGCGAAACAGCCCGCTGCCGCTGGGGTGGCCGTGCGGCTCGTCCAACTTCCCGATCCGGAAGTAGTAGATCTCCTCGTTGCTGGTGACGCAATCGCCGATGCCGTCGTGCCGGTGCGGGGGCCAGGAGGACCAGTTGCCACCGGGGGTGAGCACCTCGCAGACGTTGATCTTGTCCGCTGCGGAGAACGAAGTCGGGGTGGCGTAGTTGTTCACCTGGCGGGTGGACCTGCCGGCCCCGCGCACCTCGACGGGAACAGACTCGGCGCTGCCGTAGTGGACCGGGAAGGAACGGCTCGCACGGGCGGTCACGATGGCCACCTCCCCGGAATCGCCTTCGATCGACACCTGCGAACCGATCGGTAGGTAGACCCAGTCCGAGACACCGGCGAAGACTCCCGCGCGCCCACGCATCTCGAAGCGCTGGTCATCGACAACGACGACGAAATCCTGCGCCGAAAGCGACACGAGGACACCTTCTTCACCTTCCAACGTGAAGGAGGCCGGATCACCGGCGCGCAGGGTGAACACGTATTGCCCGCAGTAGGTCCAGCCGGCGGACTCGGGGGTGATCCGCAGATCGGCCCGGCCCTTCGCGGCGGTGCCGGCGGGGATGAACCAGGAGGATTCCTCGGCCATTGCGCTACTTCCCTTCACTCGGATGCACGATCTGCGCAGCCGCGGTTACGGCCTTCTCGACGTCGCCATCTTCGGGGTAGACCAGTGCCCGGCCGGCAACGAGCCCGCGGACGTTCGGTTCGGCCATCGCAGCCTGCCACCCGGCGAAGGTCTTTGCGGCGTCGGCACCTGGATCACCACCGAGCATCACGATCGGCATCGTCGTCGCCCCGGCGACTTCGGCCATGCGATCCGAGGCCGGCAGCTTCAGCCAGGTGTAGGCCGAGCACGAGCCGAGCCCGGAGGCGATCGCGACGACCTTGATCAGGCGCTCGACCGAGGAATCCAAGCGGGCGCGGCCGGTCTCGTCGATCAGGTACGGCAGTGGCTCGATCATGTTCATGATCTTGCGGTCGGCCATCTCGGTGGACAGGGCCGCGACCATCTCCAGGGTTCGGGCTACTCCGGCATCGGTGTCCTCGATGCGAACCAACGTCTTGCCGCCGTCGAGTCCGTATTCGGCGATGTGATCGGGGTCGTAGGCGGTCAGGCGATCGTCGAGTTCCCACCGGGCGCCGATGATGCCGCCGCGGTTCATCGTTCCGATCGCCAGCACATCGTCCAGCGCCCCGAGGAACGCCAGCTCCTCCAGGATGTCCGCGCTCGCCATCACCCCGTCCACGCCGGGCACCTGCAGCGCACGCACCACCCGATCCAGCAAGGTGTAGCGGTCGGCGACGGCGAGTGGGTCCGATCCCGCGGCGAGCATGCCGCGGGCGGTGTGATCCACGGCCACGATCAGCATGTTGCCGTCGGCGCCCACCAGTTCCCTTCGGCGCCGCGAGGTGAGCGCGGTGCGTAGGGACTCCGGAGCCCGAACCCTGGCCTCGATGATCTCGCTGTATGCCTTGCGATCGATCCCGCTCACCGGGTACCTCCTCGGGCGATGATGTCCTCGACGATGTCGGTGCCGGGCATCGCATCGGCGCAGGTCAGTTGCGTTGCCACGTAGGCACCAGCACCGTTGGCGAACCGGCCGATGCGCTCGAGGTCCCAGCCTTCGATTATCCCGTGCACGAGGGCCCCGCCGAACGCATCACCGGCACCGAGGCCGCACAGCACATCGATGTCCAACGGCGAGACCCGAACCCGATCTCGCTCATCGGCCAGCAGCACTCCCCCGCCGCCCAACTTCACGATCGCAAGGCGCACCCCATCGGCAAGCAGACGATCGACGATGGAATCGGGGTCGTCTATTCCCAGGGCCATGTCGCATTCCGCGCGGTTACCGACGACGACGGAACTGTGCGCGATAGCCCGCTGCGCGGCGGCCCGGGCCGTGGGAACGTCCGGCCACATCGAGGGGCGGTAGTCCAGATCCAAGATGGTGTCACGTCCCTCGGCGCGTCCGCGGGCTTCGAGCCACGCGAACGATGCTTCCGCGGTCGTGCCCTGCGCCAGCGCACCTTGGCTCATCCAAAAGACCCGGCACTCGGTGATCGCTGCTTGGGGGACATCGGCGGCGGTGATCGTGGTGTCGGGTGCGGCTTCGCCACGGTAGAAGATGATCTGTGGATCCTCCGGCGGAGCGAGGGCAGCGAGCACCACCGGGGTCAGCGCTTGCAGGTCGCGGCCGACGTAACGCGTATCGACACCGAAATCCCGAAGGCGGTTGATGACGTAGTCCCCGAGCGCATCGACCCCGACCTTCGTCACGACTGCAGCCCGATGCCCGTACTGGGCAGCGGCGACGGCCACATTGGTCGGGCTGCCGCCCACCGACTTGCGGAACGTCTGCGGGTCGCCGAAGGCGGCGTTCACTTCCTGGGCGTACAGGTCGACGCTGACGCGCCCGACGGTGATCACCGCGGGAATGTCGTGAACTTCGGGGCTGGTCATGCCCTCTCCTTGGAACGCTCCAAAATAACGGCTGATCGTGTCACACTTGGCGACCTACAGGCAAGCAAACCGCCATCACAGCGGTCGGGCTTCGATCGAGAAGGGCACGGTGGACGTGATGCGCGTTGTGGTCATCGGAGCCGGACGGATGGGCAGCATCCGCGCCGAGGATCTGGCCGCCGATGAGCGCGTCACCGAAGTCCTGATCGCGAACCGCACACCGGAACGAGCCGAGCGACTCGCAGGCGAGCTCGGTGCCAGGGCCCTGCCCTGGGAGCAGATCACCGAGACAGACGCCGACGGCTATGTGATGGCTCTTGCCACCGATGCCCACGCCACGTTGTTGGAATCGCTGTTGCAGCGGGGCGCGCCCATCTTGTGCGAGAAACCGATCGCGCTGACGATCCACGAGACCGAACACATCTGCGCGCTCGCGTCTGCAAGCGGAGCACCTGTGCAGATCGGGTTCCAGCGTCGCTTCGATCCGGCGATGCGGCGGGCTCGCTCGGCGGTCGAGAGCGGGGAACTCGGCACCGTGTACGACATTTCGCTCACCTCGCGCGACCACACTCCCCCGGATCGCTTCTTCCTGCCCGGCAGCGGCGGCATCTTCCGCGACCTGCACGTGCACGACCTCGATCTCGTCTCCTGGCTCACCGATTCGCCCATCGAAACCGTGCAAGCGGTGGCACGGATACGTGGCGAGGGTCCGTACGAGGAGTTCGGTGATTTCGACTCCACACGGATCATCGCCACTACGCACTCCGGTGTCTTGGCGTCTATCTGTGGATCTCGGCATGATGCGCGTGGGCACGACGTGCGCTTGGAGATTTTCGGCAGCAAAGACGCACTCAGTGCCGGCATTACCCCGCGTACGCCGTTGCGAGTCCTAGATGAACCGGGAGTTCTGGTCGATCAGGATCCTTACAGCGGCTTCATCGACCGCTTCCGCGAGGCCTTCGCATTGGAGACAGCATCGTTCGTGGACACGATCGGTGGTGCCACCAATCCGTGTCCACCACAAGCGGCAACCGAGTCCCTACGGGCAGCGATCGCCTGCGAGATCGCGGTTCGCGATGGTGGGACCATCACCGTGCGAGACGTGACCGATGGCTGACAAGAAGCCGACGATCCACGATGTCGCGGCCCGCGCCGGGGTGTCGAAATCTCTGGTCTCCTTGGCCTTGCGCGGCTCGTCGAAAGTCAGCGATGCCAGCCGCGCAGCCATCGAGCAGGCCGCCGTGGAACTCGGCTACCGGCCCAACGCGACAGCGCGCAGCCTGGCGGACCGCAAGAGTCGAACGATCGGTATCAACATGGCCGAGATCGACAACCCGATCTTCCCGCAGATGCTCAGCGGGGCACACGCCGTCATCCGCGAACGCGGCTACAACACCATGCTGGTCTCCGGTGAGCGCGACCCGCTCGTGGAGTTCGGCGAGTTGACCAAACTGCTGGAGTTCCAGATAGAGGGCCTGATCCTGATCTCCCACCGCATGTCCGCGACCACAGTTCGATCCTTGGCCTCCGATGTGCCGACGGTGGTGCTGACCTTGCGGGGCATCACCGGACCGGGCATCGATTCGGTGACCTCCGACGATGAAGCAGGCGCCCGAATGGCGATGCGACACCTGTTCGACCTCGGCCACGAGCAAATCGCGCACGTATCCGGTGGATCGCTGGAACCGGCCGTCGTTCGTGAACGCATCTACCGCGAGGAGATGTCCGCCGCCGGCCTCGAAGCGAACATCAGGGTCTACGAGGGTGACCTCACCAACGATGGGGGCTTGCGCGCGGCACGCGAACTGTTGCGCGACGGCCCAACCCCCACCGCGATATTCGCCAGCAACGACATCTCAGCCATCGGGGTCATGTCCGCGTGCTCGGAACATGGACTTTCGGTACCCGAGGACATCTCGATCATCGGCTACGACGGCGTGTCCATCGCAGGTCTGCGAACCATCAGCCTGACCACCATTTCCCAGCCGTTGAACCAGATGGGTGCGCTTGCCGCCGAGCGGTTGTTCGACCGGATGCACGGCAAGAAACTCAAGGGCCGTTCCATCGTCTTGGAACCAGAACTCGTGGTTCGCGGCACCACCTGCGCACCGAGGGCCGCAATGCGCTAGGTGCTTTGCACCCATTCATCGAAGGCTTGCAGGTCATCGGCATTAGCTAGGCCGCTGGTGTTGCGAACCGGATCGCCGTTGACGATGTCGGTAACCGCGAGTTCGGCGAGCTTGCCGGTGACGGTTCGCGGCACTGCGGGAACCTGGACGATCTCGGCCGGGACGTGCCGCGGACTCGCCTGCCGGCGCAAGGCTCGGGCAATCTCCCCACGCAGGTCCTCGGTCAACTCAGCACCATTACTGGTCACCACGAACAACACGATCCGGGTGTCGAGTCCTTGCCGTTGGCCGACGACGATCGACTCACTGACGAAATCCAACGCATCGACGATCCGATAGATCTCCGCTGTGCCGATACGAACTCCGTGGGCATTCAAGGTGGCATCGGATCGACCGTGGATGACGAATCCGCCTTCGTCGGTGCGGGAGATGAAATCGCCGTGCGCCCATACTCCGGGAAAGCGGGCGAAGTAGGACTCCCGCAATCGAGACCCGTCATCTGCCCAAAAGCCAAGCGGTTGCGACGGGAAAGGGGTTCGGCACACCAGTTCACCGCGTGTTCCGTTGGCGACCTCCTTGCCTTGGTCGTCATAGACCCGCACATCCATGCCCAAGGCCGCACCTTGGATCGCTCCGGCGTAGATCGGCTCGGTGGGTACGCCAAGGACGAAACATCCGCAGATATCGGTTCCGCCGGATATCGACGCAAGGTGGACGTTGGAATCGATGGATTCGTAGACGTATTCGAACAACTCCGGCGCCAAGGGGGACCCGGTGCTCGCGATCGTTCGCAGACTCGGCATCGAACCGGGTGCTCGCTGCACCCCGTGTTCGCGCAGGGCTTCGATGTACTTGGCGGATACCCCGAGGAAGGTCAACTCCTCCTGTGCGACGAGTCGAAGTAACCGGTCGGCTTCGGGCAACATCGGCTGTCCGTCGTACAGCACCACGGTCGCTTGGGTACCCAGCGCCATCACCAACCAGTTCCACATCATCCACCCGCACGTGGTGAAGTAGCAGACCCGATCGCCTGCGCGGATGTCTAGGTGCACGCGCTGTTCGGCGAGATCCTTGAGCAGTACGCCGGCGGCGCTATGCACGATGCACTTCGGGGCACCTGTCGTCCCGCTGGAGAACAGGATGAAGCCCGGGTGATCGAAGGCAAGTGGCACCGTCGTGAGTTCGGCTCCGCGAGATTGCGCCAACCACGCTTGCCACGACGCCGCCGGCGCAGTCCACGTGGCGGAGGGCTCGCCGAGTACCACCACCTGACGGACGGACGGCAACTCGGTGAGCGCAGAGGTCACCTCCTCTAGAAGGTCGAAGTATTTGCCGCCGTACTGGTATTCCGCGGCAACGAGTAACAGCACCGGTTCGATCTGGCCGAAACGATCCAGGACCCCTCGCGCGGCGAAGTCGGTCGATGCCGTGGAGACCACGGCGCCGATGGAAAGGGCGGCTAGCGCCCACACCACAGTCTCGGGGACGTTCGGCGTCCACGCCGCAACCCGATCACCGACTTCTACACCTGCACCGCGCATCGACTGCGCGACCGCTGCAACATCTGCGCGCAACTCACCCCGGCTCCACGAACGCCGGTTGCCTGCTTCGTCGACACCCACCAGGACTTCATCCTCGGGTGCACCGGCAAGCAAGGTGTCGACCACGTTCAACCGTGCATCGGTGAAGAACCGGGCGCTGACGATGTCGCTTCCCTCGAGCGCGACATCGCCCTTCTCGCCCACGATCGCGCATTCGTCCCACGCCCAGGCCCACCACGCCGATGGATCCTCGATGCTGATCCGGTGGGCGTCGTCGTAGGTCGTTACCTCGCAGGAAGCGAGCCAGCGTCGCATGGCGGCGCCGCGACGATCATCAGGTGACCACAAGGGTTTCGGCACGCGCAAAGCATGCCACCCACCGACACCCGTTGCTGCGTCGCTCGTGGCCGGAATCGGAACGATTCCGCGGCCACCCCGGACGCCGCAACGGGGAGGGTTTAGTTGTTGTCGGTGTAGTAGGCGCGCACCTGCGGCATGACGTTGCGCATCATGAACAGCGGTCGACGCAAGCCCTCGGCGTTGGGACCGGGACGGGTCTTGGCCATCCACTCGCGGTACACCTCGCGGGACCGGTTGGTATCGACGACGACGTCTCCGTACTTGTCCTCGTCGTGCGCCCGCTCGATTCGAACCTTCTGATGCCAGCAGTGCATTCCCGACCAGGTATCCGGGTGCACCGCGAAGGCCAGGTTCTGGTGCACTCCTGGGTCCTCCCAGTTGATGCGTGCGGAATCGGAGTCCTCGCTGACGAAGGGCTTGATGCCTTCGACGTAGCGAAGGCGCCAACGGCCGTCCTCGAGTTTGCCGACGTTGACCTTGCCGGTAACCCAGCGACTGCCAGCATCATCGGTAGTGCGCCAGCGACCCATGTGGTGGGACAGCGCACTGACACCCGGACGAATGCCCTCGGTGGCCCAGATCCGCGCTACGAAGTGGCCGATCTCAGTGGTGACCCGGACCATGTCCCCGGTGTCGAGCCCCAAGCGACCAGCATCGATCGGATTCATCCACATCGGGTGCTTGTTGGAGATCTCGTTCAGGTACTTGGCGTTGCCCGAACGGGTGTGGATCAACGTCGGCAACCGGAAGGTGGGTACCAGCACCATCTCGCCGCCTGCTTCATCGAGGTCGTGGTGCGAGACGTGCGAGGGGATGTAGCAGGGGGTCGCGTATTCGCGCCAACCGAAGGAGTCCATCGACGGCGAGAACAATTCCAATCGGCGCGAAGGCGTCAGCCAACCGGCGACCTTCGAGCCGTCCTCGAGCTGCACGCCCACCGATCCCGGCTCACCGACCAACGGCTTTTGGGTCTCCGGGGTGTACGGCTTGCGCAAGACGCCTTCCTCGTCCGGCTCCGCACCGTCGAGCTCGGCCTCGGTCAGCGGCCGCTCGTCTTGCCGGTACAAGCCGTTGGCGATCTCGACCGCGCCGTACTTGCGCATGTACTCCAGCGGAGTCAGGCCCAACTTCTCGGCCTTATCCGGCAACCCGGGTACCTGGTTGTCGAAGATCCAGCCGTAGTAGTCATCGACCGTGACCTTCTCGCCCGGACGCCCCGGAGCCTCGAAGTACTTGCGGATGCCCAGCGAGCCGGTGGGATCGATGCGCCAGGACAACTCGATCCAGAACTCGGTCTCTTCCCACACCTCGCCGGGGTTGGCGTCGCGGGTGTCGCCGATCTTCTCGCCCATTTTCTCCAGCGCGACGCGACGAACCGGTTGGCGAAAGCCCAGCCACTTGCCCGCGTACTGCTCGTAGGACTGGGTGTCGTGCCGTTCGGTGCTGTGCCCGAAGGGCAGGACGTAATCGGCCCATACGGCGGTCTCGTTCCAGGTGGGGGTCATCGCCACGTGGCAGCCGACGAGGTCCTCATCGGACAGCGCCTCGATCCAGGAGAAACCATCGGGGTTCGTCCAGACCGGGTTGTAGACGCGGGTGAAGTAGGTGTCGACCTTGCCCCGGCCCTCCATCAGGAAGTGCGGCAACAAAATGGACAACTCGTTGGTGGACATCGGGAATTCCTTCGGCCACAGCAACTCGTTCCACGAGTCGTGCCCACCGGGCATGGTCGGGCCGTGCGGAATGAACTTGTTCCAACCGTTCGGGCTAGTGCCACCCTTCTTGCCGACGCTGCCGGTCAGCACGGTCAGGAAGAACAGCGCCCGCGCCACGGTCCAGCCACCGAGGTTGCCGGCTGATGCGGCGCGCCAGGTGTGGGCGGCCATCTTGCCGCCGCAACCGGCGACGATCTTGGCCACTCGCTCGACCTGCTCGACCGGGATGCGGCATTCGGTCGCGGCGAATTCGAAGCTGTACTGCGCATAGTCCTCGGTCAGCGCCTGCTTGAAGGCGTCGAAGTCCTCCGCCGAGCGATCCGGGTGCAATTCACGTAGGTAGGTCTTCCAGTTCACCCAACGATGGATGTAATCCCAATCGACCTCATCGGTGCGCATCAGGTACGACGCCACTGCGAGCAGCAATGCGGCCTCGCTGCCCGGCCAGACCGGCACCCACTCATCAGCATGCGATGCGGTGTTCGACAAACGGGGGTCGAGCACGACGAGCTTGGCGTTACCGCGGACTTTCGCGTCCATGATGCGCTGGGCATGCGGGTTGAAGTAGTGCCCGGATTCCAGGTGCGCGGAGATGAGGAAGATGACGTTGGCGTTCTCGTGGTCCGGTGAGGGACGGTCGTAGCCGCCCCAGACCGAATAGCCGAATCGCGCACCAGCGGAGCAGATGTTGGTGTGCGTGTTGTTGCCGTCGACGCCCCAGGTCAGCAGCACTCGCTCGATGAAGCCGTCCTCGCCGTGGCGACCGACGTGGTACATCACCTCGTTGCGGCGCTCCTCTTCGATGGCCTTACGGATACGCCCGGCCACATCGTCGAGGACGTCGTCCCAGGACACCCGCTCGAACTTCGCCTCGCCACGCTTACCCACCCGCTTCATCGGGTAGAGGATGCGCTCTGGATCGGAGGTCTGGTTGATCGTCGCCGGACCCTTCGCGCAGTTGCGTCCACGCGACCCGGGATGGGCCGGGTTGCCCTCGATCTTGGCGACCTCCTTGGTCTCCTTGTCGACGTAAGCCAGCAGACCGCACGCGGACTCGCAGTTGAAGCAGGTGGTCGGCACCAGCATGTAGTGCTTTTCCACCTTGCGCGGGTGGGCCTTGGCGTCGTACATGACGACGTCGTCCCACTGCTCGACCGGCGGGTAGTTGGAGACCGTCTCGCGGATACGCAGCCCGTGGTGCTCGGGGTTATCGGGACCAACCGGTGTTGCGGCGGGCCGTTGCATGGCTTCCGGATCGCGTGGGGTCATCGACTGTTACCTCTCGATCGGTGTTTCTCGACGTACGTCAGGACAGTGGCGGGTCTTGGGCGGCCATCACGAAGACCCGTTCGTGCAAGATCAGTGCTGGCTGCACGATCAGGCCGGCTATCGCTGCGAAGATGATGGCACCACCCAGCGCCGTCGGCAGCGCGACGAGGGCGCCGATGATGGCCAGCACCACCGACCCTCCCCAGAACTGCAGTCGGTACCTGCCGTGGGTGATCGCGTGGGCGGCCATCTCGGCGTTGCGGGTGCTGTGCGTGCCGCCGAATTCCACGGCCGTGATCAGCAGATGCGCGCCCACACCGGCGACCAGTGCCCATGCGAGCCATTGCATCGTCGCGGTATCGGTGCCGATGACGGCTCCGACGATCAGCAAGGCGCCGGATCCGACCATCACCGCCTGGGCGAGCAGGTGCCAAAACAGGACCGGCGATTGCCACAGGTCCCGGCCCTCGGCTTGACCGAATAGGAAGGCGGTATATCCGGCGACCATGGCACCGGCCGGGATGGCGGGCCAGGCCAGCCAGGTGAGCCAGTTGGTGAAGTCGCCGATGCCGAGGAGATCCGCGGCACCGATCAGGAACCACACTCCCCCGATCGCCGCTCCTAGCCCGAGGAAGATGCCACCGATGGCCAGCCAGGAGGACTTGTTGATCTTGCGGGGATCGAGCAGGTAGATGAAACGCTTGGGCTGCTTAAGGTCCCAAATCAGCAAGACCGCCGTGACGAGCAAGAACGCCTCGGTCAACAGCGGTGCCACGGTGCTGATCAGTGCGCTGGTGTCCCCCAGCAGCAGCACGATCAGTCCCGCGAGGGCCAGCGAGCCAGCGGCGATGGACTTGGTCCACAGGTAGGTCCAGACCTTCCAGCCCCATGGCCGGGGGTGGGCGGTGTTCAAGGTCAGCCGGGCATTGCTCAGCGGATCGCCGGGCAGTTCGGCTGCTGTCTCCAGGCGCAAGGGATCGGCATTGGCCCACAGGTAGCTGCCGCTCACCGGAGCTGCCATGGGATCCAGGACGCTGGAATCGGCTCCGACGTAGTAGGTGTTGGGTCGCGTGCCCTGTTCCGGGGTGCGCACGTTGACCGGCTCGATATTCAAGAACTTGCTGATCCCACTAGTGGGATCGTCGATGTCACCCATCCAGATCGATTCGGTGGGGCACACCTGCACACAGGCAGGCTCGAGCCCTTGATCGATGCGGTGGGCGCAGAAGTTGCACTTCGCGGCCGTGTTGGTGTTCGCGTCGATGTAGATGGCGTCGTACGGACAAGCCTGCATGCACATCTTGCAACCGATGCACAGTTCGTTGTCGAAGTCGACGATGCCGTCATCGCGGATGAACAGGGCATTGGTGGGACATCCCTTCACGCAGGGGGCGTCGGTGCAGTGGTTGCACCGCATGACCCCCATCTCCCGCGTGGTGTTCGGGTACTCACCCTTGTCGACGTACTTGACCCAGGTACGAAACTGCCCGACGGGGATGTCGTGTTCGGTCTTGCAGGCGACCGTGCAAGCGTGGCAGCCGATGCACGTGCGCTGATCTATGGCGAAGCCGTAGCGCACTCAGGTCACTTCTTTCGAACGAGGAAGCGCATGACGCCGCCCTCTTCGCTCGACTCGATCAGTTCATTACCGGTCTGGTCCACCCACGCCGGGATATCCGAGCGTGCGCCGTTGTCGGTGGCCTCGATCAGCATGGTCTCGCCCGGAGCGAGCTCCTTTGCCGCCTTCGCGGACATCAACACCGGCATCGGGCAGGACTGCCCCTTGGCATCGACCGTGGTCTTCGCTGCTTCCGTTGCTTCCATTGCTTCCAACCTTCCTAGATGAACAAGCTGATGTTCGAATTGGCCATCTTCTTCAATGCGGTTGCTGCGCCGACGGGCTCACCGAGACCGTCGACCATTTGATGCGGTTCGATTCCCAGCAGATCCATGGTCATCTGACACGGCCACATGTTCACGCCCATGTCCTTGGACAACTCGAACAGATCCTCCGGGGGCAGCAAGTTGTTCTTTGCAGCCACCTTGCGCATCATCCAGTGACCCATCCCGCCCATGTCCATCTTGGACAGCTTTGCCTTCTTCATGCCCGGTGCGTTCATCCCGGCCAGCATCTTGGTCATGGAGTCGTAGCCGGTGATGCGAACATCGTCCTTGACCAACGGGAACAAGCCCCAGAAGGTGTAGAAGACGGTGACGTCCATGCCGTTCGCCGCTGCGGTCGAGGACAGGATCATCGTCGGCCAGAGTTTGTCGAGGTCACCGCTGAAGGCGATGATCGTCATGGACTCCGGCTCGGTGTTGACGGGGTTTTCGCTCATGGCTTCTCCTAGGGCTATAGGTGCACGCTAGATGTCCGGACACCCCTAGGCAAGGCCTTCGACGCAATTCCCCCAAATTTTAGGGAATTGCTTCCCCTGGGCCGTATTCGCGTATTAGCGTCTGCGCATATGTCAATGCACCCGGATCGGTGACCGGGGGCGTCCAGGAGGTAGCCATGCCAGGAACCATCACCCCGCGCGAGCTCTACGACAGTATCGCCGAGGGAACGATCCCGATGATCCTCGATGTTCGTAACCAGGACGAGTTCGCGGCCTGGCAGGTCGAGGGAACGCAGCCGGTAGCTACCCGCAATCTGCCCATCTGGATGGCCGTCGAGGAGATCGACGACCTCGTAAAGGAAGTCCCCGCCGACACCGTGGTCGTATGCGCCCACGGCAACGGCAGCGGACTGCTGCTGGACATGCTCGCCGATGAGGGAGTCGAGGCCCGCAACCTAGAAGGCGGTACTGCGGCGTGGGCGGAACTACTGGTGCCCGAGCCGTTGGAGTGCCTGCCCGAAGGTGTCGTCGGCTGGCAGATCCTGCGGCCGTCCAAGGCGTGCTTGTCCTACCTGATCGGCGTCCCGGGCAAGGACGCCATCGTGGTCGACCCGGCCCGCTTCCCGGACCCCTACATCGAGCTCGCCGCGAGCGAGGGGATGACCATCACCCACGTGATCGACACCCACGTGCACGCGGACCATGTCAGCGGTGGCCCCGAGCTCGCCGAGAAGGTCGGAGCCTCCTACCACCTGCCACTGGAGGATGCCGGCGGCTCCATCCCGTGGCCGAACGAACCCCTGACGGACGGCACCGAGATCGACCTCGGTGGCCACACCGTCGCCACCTTCGCCATCAAGATGCCCGGCCACACCCCCGGCACCACGTGCGTGCATATCCCCGGACACCTGCTGCTCACCGGGGACACCGTGTTCGTCCGTGGTGTGGGTCGCCCGGACCTGACCGGCAAGGCCGATGAACTCGCCCGAGAGCTCTATTTCACCGTGAACGAGAAGCTGCGCCCGCTCGATCCAGCCACCACCGTGCTTCCCGCCCACTGGTCGAGCGCAGAGGAGATGGGCGAGGACGGCATGGTGAAGACCACGCTGGGCAAGGTCTTCGAATCGACCTTGCTGAACGAGGACGACCTTGTGAAGTTCGTCGAGGAGATCGTCGGCACGCTGCCCAGCGCCCCGGACTTCTACGACACCATCCGGGAAGTCAACTCCGGCAAGCAGGTTTCCGCCGAGGAGATCGAGACGTTGGAGATCGGCAAGAACCAGTGCGCGGCATCGACCACCGTCTGATGGCCTAGGCTCGAGCGCCATGGACAAGCAGACCGAGTTGGAGATCCACGATCTGCACGCGCGGATCTGCAAGGCGATCGCCGATCCCAAACGGCTGCTGATCATCAACGAACTGCGCTACGGACCGCTTACCGTCAACGAACTCGCGACCGCGTTGGATCTCTCGCAGAGCAACACCAGCCAGCACCTGGCGATCCTGCGCGAGCGCGGAGTGGTGCAAGCCGACCGTGAAGGCTCGAGTGTCTTCTACTCCTTACGCAGCAAGAAGGTGCTCAAGGCGATCGATCTGCTGCGCGAGTTCATGGCCGAGGAACTGACCGGTTCCACCAAGTTGCAAAAGGCCGCCGGCCGCTTGGTCACGAGTCGTCGCTGACCCGGCGCATCCACGGCACCGGAATCCACTCCAGGGTCCGCCCCTGCTCAGCCCCCTCGGGCGGGACGACCGCCCAGCCGTCGGCATGGGAGATGCCCCGCAGCATCGCCGAGGAAACATGCTGCACCTGACGAAAACCCCCGAGTTCGCGTCGACCGACCATCAACCGGGTGAGCGGCTTGTGCAGCGGTGGGATCGATTCGGCCATCTGCACCCGCGGCATCGGATGATCCAAACGGCCATGCCAAGCATCGACGATCGGTTCGACCAACGTGACCATCGCGACCAGCGCGCTGAGTGGATTGCCCGGTAGGCCGACGATCGGCGTTCCCTGCACAGTGGCCAACGTCATGGGGTGCCCCGGACGCACCGCCACCCCGTCGACCACAACGTCGGCGCCGAGACCCTCCAGCGTGGATCGCAGGTAGTCGCGGTGTCCGCGGGCCGTCCCGCCGGTGGCAATGACTACATCGGCTTGCTCGATGGCCGAGCGCAACGCAGCAAGAAGTGCGTCGGCGTCGTCGGCTACCTGGGTCATCTGCGCGAGCCGTCCTCCGTAGGCGTCGACCCACCCGGGCAATTGCACTCCCAGCGCATCGCGCACCTGTCCGGTGGTCGGGATCCCGCTCTCGATGACTTCGTCCCCGACCACGAGAACCACGAAGGTCGGTGGCCGATATACCTGCACTTCGTCCACGGCGGCCGCCGCCAAGGAGCCCAACATGGCGGGGTTGACGACATCTCCCCCATCGGCGAGCACATCGCCCACCCGGCATTCCTCGCCCTGCGGGCGAATGTGCACCTTGTCGGGGCTCGCAGCGCTAACCGTGGATCCATCGAAAGTGGCGATCTCCCAGGGGATGACGGCATCGCCGCCATCGGGTATCGCACCGCCGGTCGCGATCCGCATCGCCTCGCCGCTTCGCAGACCACCCATGGCGGGCGTACCCGTGTCGATCGTTCCCAGGACCTGCCAAGGACCTGGACCAGCAACCACCCAACCGTCCATCGCGGCGGTCGCGAAGCCCGGCAGATCCACTCGCGCGGCCACCGGTTCGCTCAACGTTCGCCCCCGAGCCTCGGTCACGGCGATCTGCTCGAAAGCACCCGGGCCGACAACGGAGCCGGCGATAGCTCGGGCCCGCTGCCAGGACAGGTCAGACATCGAACTCCTGCGCGAGCCGAGCGATCACCGCGGTCACCTCGCGCGGGTCGGCACCTTGCGCGACCGCATAGCCCATCAGGTAAGTGCTTACCGGCGCCGCCGGTCGCTCGATCGAGTGGGCGGCGTCCTTGGCGACATCGAGGATGCCGTCCAACTCACCGGGTGCCGGCACGCCGAGTTCAGCGGTGACTACCTCGATCCAACGGGCGACCCGCTGTGCCTGCTGCTCGTCCATTTTCCTGTCACCTCGCGCGCTCGGACCCCTCGACCTGCGCGATTGCCCTCTCGAGGTCCGCCGGAGTGTCTACGTCCGAAAGGCTAACGTCCGCGGGCACGGTCACCTCTACTGCGGACAACTCCCCCACCAGTTCATGGAAGGGGCGATCGCGGAAATCCTCATCGGACGCAACGCGTTGCAAGGACTCGCGGCGGTAGAGCGCGGACAGCCACTGCCGACGACCTTGCGCCGTGACGGGTATCCAGGCATCAACCTCCAGGTTCGCCGGGTCTAGGGAATCGACGACGACGGCCAGGGCCGCACGGACCAGCGGCATATCGACGGCCACCACGCCCACGAACGGCGATGAGCACTGTGGCAGCGCCGCCACCACCGCAGCGGCTGGGCCGCCGCTGAATTGCGCACCGAGTTCTCGCACCCGCGCGCCGGGTTCGACCTGCTCGATGGCGGCCAGCGACCGTTCGAGCATCGTGCGCCCGGCGATCGCCGTGCTGGCCTTGTCCTGACCTAGGCGCGAACTGCGCCCACCGGTGAGCAGCAGCCAGTCGATCGCACCCGGGTGCTTCGGTCCTGCGTGCTCGTGCTGAGCGGACGTCACATCGGCACGTGTGCCACGTGCGCCGCGTGGGCCTCGGCGTCTTGGACGGCACCTTGCAATCCGGTGACCGCTGCAGTGAGTCGACCATCCCACTCCCCTGCTCGCACATGCCACATCACGGTGTCCACTTCCTCCTCGATCCGCGCACGCGCCGAGCGAGGACCGTTGGAACCCAATCGGGTGAGCACCCGGTCGGCTCCGGCCAGCCACGTCTCGGCGACCTGCAAGTGACCGACTTCCTTGGTCAGATCGCGCAATCGGGCACCCGGGTGCGATCGGGTCAACGAAACCTCATTGATCCCGGATTCAGCGGACGCCACGGCAGCGAGGAGTTCCTTGCGCACCGCATCGTGGATGTGCGAGCGCTGGATCCGCGCCCGCAATTCCTCGCAGGCGTGCTGGGCATCGTGCTTGGCCTTGTAGAAGCGCTCCTCGGTCCGGTGCGGCTTGTGCTTGGCGGCATCTCGATCGGCCCTCGAACGTTCCCGGCCGTTTTCCCGTGGGGGCATCGCGAACTCCCTTCCGTGAGGTGTGTTCCTTCTCGGCAACACGATCCTCTCGCAATCACCCGGCCCAGGAAAGGGCTTTGGACCCTTCCAAGGGGTGACTAGCGAACCTGGGGCAATTCGGTTCCCACCGTGTGCAACATCCGCAACGACGCCACCACCCGCGGCACTTCATGCACCCGCAGGACACCCACCCCACCTAAGCGCGCGAGGACTGTGAAGACACCCTCGGCAGTGCGGAACTCCTCTTGGTAGACGTCGAATCCGTGCGGCATGATCTGACACACGGGAACGCCGAGCGGGCGCAACCGGAAGGAATGCATGAGCACCTGGGCCTGGTGCTGGACCTTGAGCACCGGATCGACTCTCGAGCCGTAGAAGAAGCCCAGGCCCGGATCCACGGCGACGCTGCGCACACCGCACGCCTGCGCGCGCTCCAGCCGCGGAGCGAAGTGCTCGAGCAAAGCGGGGATCGGATCGCGGGCGACCTGGATCTCGAGGTCGTCTCGCACAGTGTCGCCTGGGGTGAAGCACATGACCAAGGACGCTCCGTGCTCAGCAACTGCCTCGTAGATGGCGGACTCGTCCTTGGTGCCGGTCAGGTTCACCACCGCCGCACCGGCAGCCAATCCTGCGCGGATGACGTCTACCTCGTAGCTCTCGATCGAGGTCGCTACGCGGGCTTCGGCTAACTCCTCGATCACCGGCACCAGCGAGGCGATCTGCTGATCGACCGAAGCCCGACCGGCGTCGGCCCGCGAACTCTCCGCTCCGACGTCCACGACATGAGCGCCTTGTTCTCGCATGATGCGGGCCCGTCGCACAGCATCGGCTCGCGTTGGGGCGATGCTCTCCCGATAGGTCGAATCGCGGGAGAGGTTGACCACCCCCATGACCACCGGATCGGTGTCGGTATCGAACTCCCGATCAGCGATCGCGAACGGTGCGACCGGCTCCTCCCACGCCTGCTGGTTGTCCTCGGCAAGTGACGCGAGATCGCGAAGAGTGAGCATGCTTCGATGCTATCCAGGCTCAGGGGCTGGGTCGTGCCGCAGGAATCGGCAGAAGACGAACCCTTCGTCGACGAACTCATGCGCGAGGGCGAATTGCGGGTACCGGCCCGTAGCGGGATTGCGGGCATCGGTCGGCGGCTCGCTCAAGAAACCACCACCGGCGAGCAACGGTGAGATGGTCAAGTCCATTTCGTCGACGAGATCCGCTCGCACGAGTGTGTCCAACAGGGCCTCGCCACCTTCGCACACGATTCGTTGCAAGCCACGGCCGTGCATCCACTGCACGAGCGCGCTGACATCCACGGTGTCCACGCCGAAGGCGACGACTTCGGCGTACTGCCGCGCCTGCTCGACGGCGGCCGCATCGGCGGTTTCGGTGGTGGCGACGATCACCGGCAGGGCCGATTCGGTGAACATCGGCTCATCCCAGGGCAAGTCCAAGCGCCCGCTGACGACGATCACCTGCGGTGCTGAAGCCAAACCGGCTGCCTGCCGGGCCTCTTGCCATTCGGGCTTGGCGAGCATCGGACGGTAACGCTCGGCACGGATGGTTCCCGCACCAACGAGCACCGCATCGCTGAGGCGACGCGTTTCCATGAACACCCGCTTGTCGGCGGGCCCGGAGATAGTGCCGCTGAGGCCATCGGGTCCGGTGGTGGCGCCGTCGAGGGTCATCACCATCATCGTGCGCAGCCACGCGTCCTTCGGCCA
>CAZJYN010000020.1:9905-26601 GCA_964550285.1 uncultured Rubrivirga sp. | reverse complement strand
TGCAACTGGATGGTGTCGAGGTCGAAGCCCATGCGGGAGGCGGCCATGTAGAGCCGCCAGACCCGGGCGGTGCCCAGGCCGGCCTCGGCAACGGCCTCATCCCAGTGCTCCTCGAGGTTCTCGCACCAGTGCTTGAGCGTGAGTGCATAGTGCTCGCGCAGGTTTTCCTCGTGCCGGATCTCGAAGCCGGCGGAGTTCATGACGCTCATGATGTGGCCCGGTCCGGACAATTCGCCGTCGGGGAAGACGTACCGGTTCACGAAGCTCGTGCGGTAGTGCGTGGGTTCGGCGTCGTTCGGTCGGGTGATGGTGTGGTTGAGCATCCGACCCTCTTCGCGCAACTTGCCGTAGAGGAAAGAGAAGTACGCGGGGTAGTTGGCGCGGCCGATGTGCTCGGTTAGCCCGATCGACGACACCGCATCGAACTGCGATTCCGGTACGTCCCGGTAGTCGCTGAACCGGATCTGCGCCTGATCCTGCAAACCGGCGTCGCGGATCGCTTGCTGCCCCCACTCGGCTTGCTGCGCGGAGAGCGTGACGCCGATGGCTTGCACTCCGTAGTTCTTGACGGCGTGCAAGACCATGCCGCCCCAGCCGCAACCGACATCGAGCAACCGCATTCCCGGACGCAGGCCGAGTTTGCGGCACACGAGATCGAACTTCTCCTCCTGGGCGGTCTCCAGTGAGGCATCCGGGTTCGGGAATACCGCGCAGGTGTAGGCCATGGACGGTCCGAGCACCCAGCTGTAGAAGCGGTTGCTGACGTCGTAGTGATGGTGGATCGCCTCGGCGTCGCGACCCTTGGAGTGTCGACGTCCACGCAAGCGACGCTCCTGCGCAGGTGGAGTGGGACGTTGCAAGGCGTAGGTACCGAAGGCCTTGGCCAACTCGAGCTTGTCGCGCCACGTCAGATGGGAGGTATCCAACGGGTACATGCGGGTGAGTGCGGTGTAGGCGTCGCCGATGATCTCCAGATCACCGCTGACGTAGGCCCGCGCGACTCCCAGTTGGGACGGGGCACCGGCGATGAACGCCACCGCCCGCGGGCTGCGGATCTCCAAGATGACGTCATTGTCTTGCGGGCCAGCGGTAGAGCCGTCGTAGGCGCGGAAGCTAACCCGACGTTCGGGCGGCATGATCTTGGAGAATGCCTCAGCGAGTTTCATCGCATTTCCACCACTTTCTCGTACAGGCCCAGCAGTCGTCCGCTGGGGTCGTATTCCTTCTTCAATCTCTCGTAGTCGTCGCCGCCGTAGGTCGACCCGAATTCCTCGCGCGAGTAGTACGCGGTGGAGTAGAGAGATTTGCGTCCATCGAGTTCGGCCACGACCTCTTCGATCCGCCGGTTGACGCGGCCTTCGTCGGGGTCGACACCTTCGGGAAGTGGCACGGTGGACCAAAAGCCGACGTTCACGTAGAGCTTCTCGGGATCGAATTCGTATAGCGGCCACCGCGCGTCGGGATCGCGTTGCTTCAAGGGGCACACCCAGATCGGCTCGATGCCGACCTCGCGGTGGAAGAAGTCCAGGAATTCGGGAAGTTTGTCGGCGGGCACTTCGATGTCCTGGACGACCTGTTCGCGAGCGGGACGACCCCGCCATGAATCGGTTCGAGCCGAGAACCGGTACCTGCGATCGAGCGCGATCAACTTCCAGTAGAAGTCGCTTCGAAGCTTGGACTTCGGCCACCACCGACGGATCGCCGGCTTTTGCGTTCCGAAGGCGCGCGAGCACCAGAACCAGTCGGTGTCCCACCGCCAGAGGTAATCGTGGATGGTCAGGACGTCCTCGGTCTTCGACTGGATCGAGCGGTAGTAGACGTCCATGCCGGTGTAATCGCTCAAGGTCAGCCCCTCGGGCAGCCGACCGACCATCTCGCCGAGGGTGAGGTACTGCTCAGTGGGGGAGAACACGGTTCCATCCAGGAAGTCGACCCGTGCGCCTTCGTAATCTCCTTGCGAACTGATCTGCTCTACGGCCTGTGTCATGGCAGCCGCGCTGTCGTAGCGCAGGTGACGAAGGTGGACGAAGGGCTTCGTTGGTTCGAGTTCGATCTTCAACCGCAGCGCGTAGCCGAGCGAACCGTAGGAATTCGGGAATCCGTAGAACAGATCGTGGTGTGGGTCGGCAGGATCAGGTGTCACGGTGATGACGTCGCCGTCGCCGGTGAGGATGTCCATCTCCAGGACCGACTCATGCGGGGTTCCGTTACGAAAACTCGCACTCTCGATACCGAGTCCGGTGACCGCTCCGCCGAGGGTGATCGTCTTCAGTTGCGGGACGCACATCGGCATTAAGCCGTACGGGAGGGTCGCTTGCACGAGGTGCTCGTATGTGGTCATGCCCATGACCTCGGCGGTGCGGGCCGCTGGATCCACGGATAACACGCCATCGAAGTCCGTTACGTCCAGACGGGTGGTTCCCGAGGCGGCTCGGGGGCGAAAGAGGTTCGAGGTCGACTTGGCCAGCCGTAATGGTTGGTCGGGGGGCAGGGTTGCCAGTTGTGCGCGCAGTCCGTCGACGTACTCCCCATAGCGAGAACGCCAATCGGTGGCCAGCGCAGTGCTCACGGCGGACAACCGTAATGCCCGCGCGGGGCCGAATGCGCGGGGATCGTCCACAATGACGTCATGACCGATCAGGCAGCCGCGAGCCGATCGTGGGTCCACCGCCGCTGGGTGCCGTGGCTGGCCGGGGGGCTGGCCTTTGCGCTGACCTTGCTGGTCGGGGGTGCGATCGTGGGCGATTGGGCCGCTCGGACCGCCTCGATGAACGAGTTGCTGGACCGGGTGGAGGCCTCCGAAGCGGTCATGGGTGAGCTGCAAGACGGGGTGGCCGAGGCCTTCGAGGAGCACGGCGGGGGCGGCGACAACGAGAAACTCGATAGCGAACTGCGGGCGCTGGCAGCGGAGGCTGAGGTGGAGATCGCCGCTGCTGGCGCGGCGGTGGCGGAACTGCCGATCGCCGTATGGCACCGCGACATCGAGCGTGCGCGTGATGCCTACCTACTGCACAACCGAGCCTGGGTCGATTACATGGCGCGCGCCAGCGAGGACTCCGGGGAATTCCTGCGCCCGCAGGAGCAGGTGAACCAGACGTTCTTCGATGCCCGGGCCCCGTTCGTGGAGGCGGTGCCCGAGCCTGATGTCGAAGACCTCATGGAGCGCGTCTTCGAGATCTATGAAGTTCCCGAGGATTTCGAGTCCGGGGGCTCCGGGGGCATGGACGCCTAGGTTTTTGACGCCTAGGTGTTGGACGCCTAGGTAACGGGTTGAGACTCGGGCTCGGGCTCGTCCTGCGGTTGTGGTGCTCGGGCGAGGGCGCTGGGCCACCAGATCTTGGGACCGATGGTGTACGCCAGTGCGGGAACCAAGGTGGTGCGCACGATGAAGGCATCGATGAGCACTCCCAGTGCCACGGCGAAGCCCACTTGGCGCAGCGCCACGAGGGGCAAGACGCCGAGTACCAGGAAGGTGGCGGCGAGGACGATGCCCGCGCTGGTGATTACCCCACCGGTGACCGTGAGGCCGCGAAGGATGCCCGGTCGGGTGCCGATCGTCTTGGCTTCCTCCCGCACCCGCGTCATCAAGAAGATGTTGTAGTCCACACCGAGCGCGACGAGGAAGACGAAGGCGAACAGCGGGAACGAGGCATCCGCGCCCGGGAAGTCGAAGATGTAGTTGAACGCGATCGCGCAGGCGCCCAAAGTCGCGAAGAAGGACAAGATCACCGTGGCGATCAACAGCAGTGGTGCCACGAGCGAACGCAACAAGATGATCAAGATGATCGAGATGACGAACAGCACCAGCGGGATGATCACCGTCCGGTCGCGCAGGTTCGCTTCGTTGATGTCGACGCTAACGGCGGTCGGTCCACCCACCCGCGCGTCTGATCCCGGAATACCGGCGAGGTCTGTGCGCAGTTCGCTGATCAGCGCCTCCGCGGAGTCCGAATCGGGGGCGTCGGACAAGGTGACCAGCAGCAGCACGCGACCATCGACCACCTTCGGCTCGGCCATGCGTTGGCCCATCGAGCCCGGTGGCAGATCGGTTTGGAAGACGACGTCGTCAACACCGGGTGTCGTCTCGATGGTCTCCAGGACTTCCTGGGCGGCGTCGAAGTTCGTCGTTACGAGCGTCTCGCTGCCTAGCCCCGCGGCGAAGTTCTCGACCAGGATCTCTTGACCGATGACCGAGTCGACCTCGGAGGCGTTCACGAAGGACTCGGATGTGCCAACGCCGTCGGCCTTGAGGGTCGTGCTGAATCCGGCGAGGACGAGTAGGGCGAGGGCGGTGGCGATCCAGGTGAATTTCGGTCGTCTGCCGACCACGCCGGCGATCTTCGCCCAGACCCCGGACAACTTGACGTCGGGTTGGCCGTACTTGGGTACCCGCGGCCAGAATGCCCAACTACCGGAGGGGAAGCGCTCCCGGGTGAACGGTCCGCGTCCCTTGATCCGGGCGATGCCGAAGACGATCCACCCCACGATGGTCGCCAACGCAAGGACACCGCCGGTCGCAACGAACGGCAGGGTGGGGACGTCGGTCACGAACCCGAGCGCGAAACCGATGATCGTCGGCACCAAGAACGCCAGGATCGGCAACACCACGCTGGGAATCGTCAGTAGGGCGGGCAGGAAAGTGAGCATCACCAGCACAGCGGCGACGATCCCGATCGCCGCAACCGGTCCGGTCGATTTGTTGGAGTTCAGTTCGCTGAGCAGCAGGCACAGCAACCCGATCGAGGTGGTGGCGCCCGAAGCCACGATCGGCTCGACGGTGCCACGAAGTGCCCGACGAATCGCCAGCGTGTGCTCACGGTGATGGTGCAACTCCTCCCGATAACGACTCACCAGCAAAAGCGAGTAGTCGGTTCCGGCACCGAACACCAAGACCGTGAGGATGCCTTGACTTTGCCCGTTCAGGACGAGGACGTCGTTGTCGGCTAGTACGTAGACGAAAGCGCTTGCCGTGGACAAGGCGATGCCGGCGGCGATGAGTGGAATGAGCCACAGGAACGGGCTTCGGTAGACGAAGATCAAGATCACCGCGACCACGAGCGCTGTCGCGATGAGCAAGGTGGTGTCGATCGCGCCGAACACCTCGATCAGGTCCGCGAGGAAGCCTCCCGGGCCCGTCACGTTCACCTGCAGTTGCGGATAGTCGGCGGCCTCGGCGCGAATCGCATCCACGATGCCGAGGAAGGCGATCTCACCGTTGTCGAGCGTGACCGAACCGCGGTCCCCGTTCACCGGGACGTTGATCAAGACGGCGTTGCCATCGGCTGATGGGATTGGGACGAGCGGTTGCGGATCTAAGTACGCCTCGACTCGTTCGCCGTCTTCGACCTGCAGGTTCGGAACCGTCTCGAGCAGGGCGCCGATGGCTTGTTGATCCGAAGCGGTGAGCTGGCCGCCGTCTGGCTTGGACACCACGACGAGCAGTGGGATGGCGCTGCTGTCGGCGAACTCGGCTTGCTCGTCGGAGACCAGCGTGGATTCCGCCGATGCCGGCAGGAAGGCCGCGTTGTCGTTTTCTTGCACCTGGGACAACTGGCCGGCGAGCGGACCCGCCCAGCTGGACATCAGCAGCCAGCCGATGGCCACGGCGATGGCGATCCACACGCCCTTACGCGCGGAGGAGGTGCGGTTCGGTGAGTCGGCCGAGGGGGATTGAGGTGCCCGAGTGATCACGGGTACATATTTCCCGACGGTGCGTCGGAGCGCTACTTCGACCCCAGATGATCGTTAGCGTTCGCGCATGGACGAGGTGCGTGTCATCCGTGGAGTGCTGGCGGCAGGCGCGCTCGTCTTCGCTGCCTCGGCTATCGCGCTGCTGGTGGCTCCGGGCTGGTTCGGCGAACTACTCGGACTGCGGCCCTCGGTCGAAGGGGAATGGGCGCTTCGCATGCTCGGTGCGGCCCTGGTGGCCCTGGCCGGGCAGATGTGGCTGGTGCGTCGCGGTGATCGCGCCGCGGTGCGCGGCGCTGCGGCGGTGATGCTCCTCGGCGGCGGATTGATGACGCTGCTCACGGTGTTCCTACCTGCCGACGACGGCTGGACGCTGTTTCGGTGGCTGTACCTGCTGTTCGGCTCGAGCTTCATGATCGCCTACGCCGGTCTCCTGTACTGGGCCCTCCGCGACAACCACCCCTAACCCCCTCCACGCGTTTCCCCCGGATTCCGGGGGATTCGCTTCGCTTTCCCCGGAATCGCCCCCGCGTTGCGCGAATCCCCCGGAATCCGGGGGAAACGCGTGTGGTGGGGCGGCCGTAGGCTGTGCGCTTGTGTCTGTGATCGTTCAAAAGTACGGCGGTTCCTCCGTCGCCGATGCCACCAGCGTCAAGCGCGTGGCGCGGCGCATCGTGGACACCAAGAAGGCCGGGCATGACGTCGTCGTAGTCGTCTCGGCCATGGGCGACACCACGGACGAACTCCTCGATCTGGCCAACGAAGTCTCCCCGCTGCCTCCGGGCCGAGAACTCGACATGCTGCTCACCGCCGGCGAGCGGATCTCCATGGCGGTGCTCGCCATGGCCATCCACGATCTCGGCGCCGAAGCCCGCAGCTACACCGGGTCCCAGGCCGGACTCATCACCGATTCCGCCCACGGCGCCGCGCGCATCATCGACGTCACGCCCGGTCGGATCTCCCAGGCGATCGAGGAGGGCGCGATCCCGATCGTGGCCGGTTTCCAGGGCGTGGCGCAGGATTCGAAGGACATCACCACGCTCGGCCGGGGCGGTTCGGACACGACCGCCGTTGCCCTGGCAGCCGCCTTGAACGCCGACGTCTGCGAGATCTACACCGACGTCGACGGTGTCTTCAGCACCGATCCACGGGTTGTCCCGGCAGCTCGGCAGGTGCCGTTCATCACCTACGAGGAGATGCTCGAGCTAGCCGCGGTCGGAGCGAAGGTGCTGCACTTGCGCTGTGTGGAATACGCGCGCCGATTCGAAGTCCCGATCCACGTTCGCTCGTCGTTCTCCACCAAAGAGGGCACGTGGGTGATGTCTCCCGAGGCGATCAGCCGCGCTATCGAAGAAGGAAGAGTCATGGAGCAACCGATCATCTCCGGTGTCGCTGCCGATGTGAACGACGCCAAGGTCACGGTCGTGGGAGTCCCCGACAAGCCGGGCCAGGCTGCGGCGATCTTCCGCGCGCTAGCCGATGCCAGCATCAACGTAGACATGATCGTGCAGAACGTCTCGGCAGCATCCACCGGTCGAACGGATGTCACGTTCACCTGTCCGCAGGGTTCGGTGCAGCAAGCCATGGAAGCGATCAACGCACGTCGCGATGCGATCGAGTTCGAATCGCTCACCGTCGACGAACAGATCGCCAAGGTCTCCCTCGTTGGAGCCGGCATGCGCTCGCACCCGGGTGTCTCGGCCGACTTCTTCAATGCGCTTGCCGAAGGTGGGATCAACGTGGAGATGATCTCGACCTCGGAGATCCGAATTTCGGTAGTGACTCGGGTCGATGACTCCAAGGCAGCTGTGCAGGCTCTGCACACGGCCTTCGGGCTCGACGCCGACGGTGAGGCTGTCGTCTACGCGGGCACCGGCCGATGAGCGTCGACTCGGTGGGCGTGAACGTCGCGATCGT
Organism: uncultured Rubrivirga sp.; assembly: GCA_964550285.1. Taxonomy (GTDB): domain Bacteria; phylum Actinomycetota; class Actinomycetes; order S36-B12; family S36-B12; genus S36-B12. The sequence goes on along the minus strand of CAZJYN010000020.1, from coordinate 18,996 downwards.
CGGTGCCACCGGTCAAGTCGGTGGCGTCATGCGCACGCTGCTAGCCGAACGCGGTTTCCCGGTAGGAACACTGCGGTACATCGCCAGCGCGCGGTCCGCCGGCACCACCTTGCCCTGGCAAGGGGCGGATATCGAGGTCGAGGACATCGCCACCGCGGACCTATCCGGCATCGATATCGCGCTGTTCTCCGCTGGCGGATCTACTTCCAAACAGTGGGCGCCGAAGTTCGCCGATGCCGGCGCCATCGTGATCGATAACTCCTCGGCTTGGCGGATGGATACTGACGTTCCGCTCGTGGTCAGCGAAGTCAATCCCGGTGCCATCGATGAGATGCGCAAGGGCATCATCGCCAATCCGAACTGCACCACCATGGCCGCGATGCCGGTGCTGCGTCCACTGCATGACGACGCCGGCCTGCGAAGGATGATCGCAACGAGCTACCAAGCGGTCTCCGGTAGCGGCCTTGCCGGGGTAGAGGAACTCGCCTCCCAGGTCCACGCCGTCTCGGGCCAAGGAATCGAACAGCTGACCTACTCCGGCGATGCCCTCGAATTCCCCGCTCCCAGCAAGTACATCTACCCGATCGCATTCAACGTGGTGGCGCAGGCCGGTAGCTTCGTCGACGACGGCTCGGGGGAGACCGATGAGGAACAAAAGCTCAGGAACGAAACTCGCAAGATCCTTTCCATACCGGACCTAGCAGTGAGTGGAACGTGCGTGCGGGTTCCGGTGTTCACCGGACACTCGCTGGCGATCAACGTCGAGTTCGCTGCCCCGCTCAGCGTGGAAAGGGCAACCGAACTTCTAGGTCAGGCACCCGGCGTGGTCGTAACCGACGTCCCATCACCGTTGATGGCCGCCGGTCGTGACCCGTCCTACGTCGGTCGCATCCGCCAAGATCCCTCGGTGCCCGACGGACATGGACTCGCGCTCTTCGTCAGCGGTGACAACCTGCGCAAGGGTGCAGCGCTCAATGCCGTGCAGATCGCGGAGTTGTTGCTTCCGCGCTTTCAGTAGGCCAGCATCTCGTAGTCGCGCGCGTAGATGTCGCGAACCTTCGCGCGCAGTTCCGGGGTGTAGTAGTCATCGACCTTCCCCGAAGCACCGGTGGAGTTCTTGCAGTAGAAGGTCTCGCGCAGATCGGTAATGCCGGTGAGTTCGCCCACGCGGTCCCACGACGCATCTAGTTCCTCCAAGTGAATGGCGTCGTCGTAGTCCACGATCCCCCAGCCCAGATGATCGGCCTGCCGCCGCCAGTGCGGATCCTGCTCGCGTGATGTTTGCTCGCCGATCACGTCCAGGAATTGCCGGAAGGTGATGTCCGATGCGGGTAGTCCCAATGCTGCGACGATCGGCTCGCTTTGCTTCAAGGCCTGACCGATCTTCTCCAAATAGGCCGAAAGCACCCGCGATGCTGGATCGCGCACCACGGTGAATCGCCGGTAGGCGGAAGAGGTGAGCACCTCTTCGAGCATTTCCGAGGGCAACTGGAACGGCTTGATGAAGGGCGTTGCGTTGATGCGGTTGTGCGGGGCCCCCTGCACGCGCTGCACGAGCCCGGGCCCTTTGCGGGATGCCTCTAGTCCCCCGAGTGTGGCCTTCATGGTCCCGCAGCCAGCCTTGGGCACCTCCACGTACACGTACTTGTGCACCAACGAGATGTGCGTGTGCATGTTCACCGAGCGCCAGCCCATTGTCTTGACGTACTCGCGGGTGGTGGGCCCGAGGTCCGAGCGCGCGGGACGCAGGTCGGGAACGCTCACCGAACCTCCTCGTTATGGCGATGGGGCAAGAGCCAAGGCTCCTGCCCCATCAGCGTCGGGGTGGCGGGATTTGAACCCACGACCTCTTCGTCCCGAACGAAGCGCGCTACCAAGCTGCGCCACACCCCGAGTGCCCGTTGATCGACTAGCGGGCCAACGGAGTCTAGCCGAGGGGGATGTTCCCAAGCGGGCGTGGGGATCGGGCCACGAAGCCGCGATCGCGTAGGCGGTCGCTCAGCGAGAGGTAAGCGTGAGCAGCGTCGCTTCCGGGGGGCAGGCGAAGCGGAAAGGCGCATAGGGCGATGTGCCCAAGCCCGCGCTGACATGCAGAGCGCTACCGGCGTGCTCGCTAAGTCCCCGCGCACGCCCGGTGTCCAGATCGCAGTTGGTGACCAGTGCTCCGTACCCGGGAACGCGCAACTGTCCGCCGTGCGTATGGCCGGCCATGATCAGGTGCGCACCATCCGCTGCCATCGGGTTCAGCACGCGCAGGTAGGGCGCGTGCGCGACGGCGAGGGCGAGGTCGGCACCGGGGTCGAAGGGACCGGAGACGTCGCTGTAGTTGTCCCTGCCGATATGCGGGTCATCCACACCACGGATATCCACCTCGCGACCATCGGCCTTCAGCCGGGACTTGGTGTTGGACAGATCCAGCCAACCTCCGGCGGTGAGACCTGCCACCAAGTCCTGCCATGGCAGCATCGGGCGGTTGGGTTGCAGCCCCGAGGGGCCTTGCAAGTAGCGGGCGGGGTTGATCGGCTTGGGGGCGTAGTAGTCGTTACTGCCGAGCACGAACGCACCGGGGATGTCGAAGAGCGGTTCGAGGGCCTCGATCACTTCGGGAATCGCATCTTCATGGGATAGGAAATCGCCGGTGGCGATCACGGCATCGGGCGAAAGTTCGCGCAGACTCGAGACCCACTGCTTCTTCTTATGCTGACCGGGAACGAGGTGCAGATCCGACACGTGCAGGATCCGCAAATCCGGCTGCGGGCCGGGAAGTACGGGCACCTGCGCCCGGCGCAAGGTGAACCGCTCGGACTCCCAGCGGCTGTAGGCGAGCGCACCGAGGCCGAGGGCGACGGCCGAGGTAAGCAAGCGCCCGCGGGTTCCCATCGGTCAATGATGACACGGGGGTTGAAGCACACCGGTGGCAAGATGCGCCCATGGCTGAGTTGAAGGACCGTTTGCAGTCCGACCTGTCGGAGTCGATCAAGGCGCGTGATGAGATGCGATCCGGGACCATTCGCATGGTGCTCGCGGCGATAACCACCGAGGAAGTATCGGGCAAGGAAGCGCGCGAGTTGACCGACGACGACGTCATCACGGTGCTCGGACGCGAAGCCAAGAAAAGGCGTGAGGCTGCACAGGCCTACGACGAAGCCGGTCGGGTGGAACTCGCGGATAAGGAGCGGGCCGAACTCACGGTGATCGACGCGTACCTACCGGCGCAGTTGTCAGCCCAGGAAGTGCAGGCGATCGTAGATGCGGCTGTTTCCGAGGTTTCGGCCGAGGGGCTCGAGGGTGGCAGGGCGATGGGTGCGGTGATGAAGATCGTGCAACCTAAGGTCAAAGGCCGCGCCGACGGTTCACAGGTGGCAGCGTCGGTCAAGGCCGCTCTCGGTATGTGAGCGTTACTCGACCCGCTATTGGATCGGCACGATCTCCGCAGGTATCTCCGTGGGTCCGGGTTGCGCGGGCTGCGCAGGTGCCGGTTGAGCAGGCTGCGCCGGTTCCGGCTGCGCCGGCTGCCCCGGCGCCGGTTCCACGGGTGCTGGTTGCTCTTGACCGGGATCGGCGGGAGCAGGCGCGGTACCGGTGTTGACCGTCAAGGTGACGACGGTGCCGACCGGCAAGGAGGTGCCCGCAGCGATCGACTGTGCGATCACGGTGTCCGGCGGTGATGCTGGATCCGCGGCCGGGACGATCTGCACTGTGTAGCCGGCCCGCTCCATGATCGTGACGGCGTCTTGAGCGGGTGCGCCGCGGGTTTCGGGGATGGTGGAGAAGCCGGTGGAGACCACGATGTCCACCGCCGTTCCGGGGATCACGGTGCCGCCGGGTGATGGTGTCTGACTGACCACGACACCTGCCGGCTGCGGCGCATCGACTTCGGTCACGTTGCCGAGTTCGAGCCCACTACCTTGGAGTTGCTGGAGGATCTGCTCGCTGTCGCCGATTCCGACAAGATCGGGGATGCGCTCGACGTTGAACACCGCAGTCGGTAACCCGGTGTCGAGCGAGAACTGCTCGATGGGCTCCTCTGCGAGGGCCGCCTCCATGCTCGCCTTCCAGATCGGACCGGGCAGTGTGCCGCCGTAGACCTGGGAGTAGAACTCACCGTTGATGGTGATGTCCTTCATCGGGTGGGCGAATCCTCCGCGAGGATCACCCACCCATACCGCGGCGGCCACTTGCGGGGTGTAGCCGGCGAACCAGACGGCAGCTGAATCGTTGGTCGTTCCGGTCTTCCCGGCGGCCGGCTGCGGGTCGAGTGACATGCGCGAGCCGGTGCGACCGGAGATGGGCCCGTCCACTACACCAGTAAGCAGTTCGGTGACCGAATCTGCCACGGGACGGTCGATCACCTGGGTGCAGTCCTCAGGGGGGATCGGTATGCGTCGTTGCTCGCGGTCGCGAACCTCCAGGATGGACCGCGGCGCGCAGTACTCACCGTGTGCGGCGAAGGTGGCGTAGGCGTTGGCCATAGCCATCGGGGTCACTTCGGCCGAGCCGAGTGTCAAAGACGGTACCCGTGGCAATGGATCACCCGCGCCGGTGAAGACCCCCATCGATTCGGCGATTTCCGCCGGTCGGCACAAGCCGGTGCGTTCTTCGATTGCCATGAAGTACGTGTTGGTCGAGAAGGCAGTTGCCTGGGCCATCGTCAACGATCCGCCGCGGGTGGAGTTTCGAACGGTGACCGTTGGGAACGGCACGCCGGTTTCGCAGTTCACGAACCCCTCGAATGATGCAGGGCTCGGGGAACTGATGGGTTCGTACGGCGAGATGCCGGCTTCGAGTGCGGCGGCAAGGGTGAAGATCTTGAAGGTCGATCCGGCCTGCATGCCGATCGTGCCGCCCATCGCTCGGTCGGTGTTGTAGTTGTAGGTGGTCTTACCGATCCCCGATGTTCCCCAAACGCGGTTCTGGGTCATGGCGATGATGTTGCCGGTGCCAGGTTCGATCATGGTCACGGCCGCGGCCTTGCGGCTTTCGTCGTTCGCTGGAATGAAATCGTTGACCGTCTCGGTGGCAGCTTGTTGGATGTTCGGGTTCAACGTGGTGCGGATGGTGTAGCCACCGCGGCGAAGGAATGCTTCGCGTTCCTCCGGGGTCTGGCCGAAGGCTTCGCTGGTCAAGATCGTCTGTAGGACGTAGTCGCAAAAGAAGGGCGCGTACGACGACGTACAACCGTTGGAGGTCCTCGTGGGGTTCAGGACGTCTTCCATCGGAACCTCGGCCGCGCGATCGGCTTGTTCCCGGGAGATGTAGCCGAGCTGGGCCATGCGATTCAAGATCAGGTTGCGTCGTTGAGTCGCGTTCTCTGGGTTGCGAAGGGGGTCGTAGGCCGTCGGTCCCTTGACGATGCCGGCGAGGGTCGCCGATTCCGTGAGATTCAAATCGGCGGCAGGTTTGGAGAAGTATCGACGCGCGGCGGCCTCGACGCCGTACGCCCCGGAGCCGAAGTAGGCGATGTTCAGGTATCGGGCGAGGATCTCGCCTTTGCTGAAGCGCTTTTCCAGCGCGAGCGCCAAGCGCGCCTCGCGTACCTTTCGGGTGAAGCTGTCACCTCGAGCCGCCTCGAGTTCCTCCGCGGAGGTCGCCTGGTTGACCAGGACGTTCTTGACGTACTGCATTGTCAGTGTCGAGGAACCCTGTTCGATGCCACCCGCGGTCGTGTTCCGGGCGAGGGCACGGACGACTCCTCGGGCGTCTACTCCGTTGTGATCGAGGAATCGGGCGTCCTCGATGGCGACGATCGCCTGGCGCATGACGGGGGAGATGCTGCCCAGCGGCACTTCCACCCGGTTTTGGTAGTACAAGGTGGCGAGCAGTGATCCGTCGGACGCCAAGATCACCGAGCGCTCGGGCAGTGGCGGGGTGCTGAGCGAATCGGGCAGTGATTCGAAGTCGGTCACAACGTCTCGAGTGACCACCCCGGCGGCCCCGGCGAAGGGCATGATCATCAAGCCCACGATGACACCCGCGATCACCGCACCGACGACGAAACCCGCCAGGCGCCCGAGCGCACCCAGCGGGCCGGCACGACCCGCTTGAGTGTCCGGGGGAAGTTCGTCGTCGGAATGCACATTCATCGGACGACCAGGGTAAGTGCCGAGGTTCCCAGGAGCCGACTTCGACCGGTCCACGGCTCGAGCAAACATGTCCAAACACGTCATAACCGCGCCGGAGGTAGTGCAAGGACCCCGACTTTGTGTCGCAATGTGTTCACACGGGCGTTTCGAACAGGTCCCCATTCCTGCGATTCTTGGTTCTCTCATGGGGGAAACCGGTCTACGCCGGCCTAAATAGTCATTTATAACTATTTTGAGTGCGTCATTTATTACCTAGCCTGCCGACGGGCGCCGGCGTACCGTCCGCGTCCACGGAATGCCCGAAGTGACATCGAACACTCCGAGGAGGAACCAGCGTGACGTCGTTGGACAGCGACTGGGCCGCACGGGCGGCCTGTCGAACTACCGATCCCGACTCACTCTTCGTTCAGGGCGCTGCCCAGAACCGCGCGAAGGCGATCTGCATGGGCTGCGAGGTGCGCACCGAATGCCTCGCGGACGCGCTCGACAACCGGGTGGAGTTCGGCGTCTGGGGTGGGATGACCGAACGCGAGCGGCGTGCGCTGCTGCGCCGCCGGCCGCACGTCACCTCGTGGCGCAACTTGCTGCAGACGGCGCAAAGCGAGTACGAGCACCGGGCGATCTTGTCGCCGTCGCGCGCTTCGTAACGGGACTAGACGGACTCGCCACGGGCGAGGAGTTCGCCCACTTCCCGCAAGCCTGCGAGATCGTGCACGTCTTCGGGCAAGGCCGCGACCTCGGTTGTCGCTACCTCGGGGTGGGCGCCGGTAAACCGTTCGGTGAGGTGATGCTGCCTTTCGCGTGTCCGCAGCCGGCCCGCGTGCAAAGTCAGCAACCGGGCGGTGAGGTCGGCGTCTTCGCCCTCGAGCGACAACTTCTCCGCGGAAGCCAACGCGGTGTCGGCTGAGAGCAGTTCCCTATCGACATCCTGTACTCGGTTGACGACCAACCCGCCGAGCGGCATGCCCTCTTGCTGCAGGCGCTCCACGAAGTACGACGCCTCCCGGAGCGCATCGCCCTCGGGTGTGGCAACGACGAGGAAACGGGTACTCGGCTCTTGCAACAACGCGAACGTCGCATCAGCTCGTTCGCGGAAGCCACCGAACGTGGTGTCTATCGCCGCGACGAACGTGCCGACGTCTGCAAGCACCTGAGCGCCGAGGATCTTGCTGAGCACTCCGGTGAAGATTCCGAATCCGGCTGCTGCGATCCGGCCAAGGCCTCGTCCCGCGCCTCGAGCCGGAGCGGTGAGGATCCGAATGAAGCGGCCATCGAGGAAGGATCCGAGTCGCGCGGGAGCGTCCAAGAAGTCCAACGCGCTCCGAGACGGTGGGGTATCGACGATGATCAGATCCCAAGGAGCGTCCTCATCTGCGTGCAATTGCCCCAACTTCTCCATCGCCATGTACTCCTGGGTACCGGCGAACGAAGACGACAACGCCTCGTAGAAAGGATTGCTCAAGATCTGTTGAGCTCGAACCGGATCGGCGTGCGCTTCGACCACCTCGTCGAAGGTCCGCTTCATGTCCAGCATCATCGCGTGCAGTGACCCCCCACCCCCGATGCCGGGAACCGCACGCGGGTTGTTGTCGAGTTCGGTCAGACCCATCGCTTGCGCGAGTCGACGAGCCGGATCGATGGTGAGAACGCATACGTCGCGGCCGCGTTCGGCGGCCCGAAGAGCCAAAGCCGCCGCGGTAGTGGTCTTGCCCACTCCACCGGCGCCGGTGCAGACCACGATGGAGACGTCACGATCGTCGATGAGGTCATCGATATGCAAGGGCGGAGCCTGCATCAGCGAACTCCCTGACTACGCAAGAGCTCTGCTAGCTCGTACAAGCTGGCCAGGTCGATGCCGTCGCTGAGGTAGGGCAACGAGAGGACGGGAACATCAAGATCTGCGAGCCGCTCGGACTCGCGGCGTTCGAGGGCTACCCGACGCGCGTGATCGTCGCCTTCGCGAATCAAGGTCGCCGTGATCGCCGATGACTTGGCGTTGAAGTCCACGGAGCGCAGCGCGGCTTCGATGCGGTCTGCCGGAAGGTCACCGGCAACGGCGAGTTCGAGTTCTTCATCGCTGAGAACCGGATTTCGCGTCATGTTGACGAAGATGCCACCCACGGGTAGTTCGGCATCGTGCAATTCGGTTACCGCATCGATCGTCTCTTGTACCGGCATTTCCTCCAGCAGCGTGACTAGGTGCACGGCGGTGCGCGGGGAGGCGATGACGCTCATGACGAGATCGGCGTGGTTACGGATCGGGCCCACCTTCGCCAAGCCGGAGACTTCGCTATTGACGTTGAGGAATCGGGTGATGCGACCGGTGGGTGGGGCGTCGAGGACGACTGCGTCGTAGGCGTCGGGGGCGTTCTTCTCCGAGCGACGAACCACCTCACAGGCTTTGCCGGTCAGCAGGACGTCGCGCAGGCCGGGGGCGATCGTCGTCGCGAAGTCCACAGCTCCCATCCGACGCAGCGCGGAGCCGGCGCGGCGCAGGTTGTAGAAGATCTCGAGGTAGTCCAAGAGTGCGTCCTCGGGATCGACCGCGAGTGCCCACACTTCCCCACCACCGGGTGCCACCGCGACCTTGCGCTCCCCATACGGCAGCGGAGGCACGTCGAACACCTGCGAGATGCCCTGACGACCCTCCACCTCCATGAGCAGCGTGCGTCGGCCGTCTCGGGCTAGTGCCATCGCAAGCGCCGCGGCAACCGTGGTCTTCCCGGTTCCGCCCTTGCCGGAAACGACGTGCAAGGCGACGCCGGGCCACAGGGTTTGCTCCACCGCTCCACCCTATTCACGGGGACAGTGACGACGCGCGGGCAAGCAGTTACGCTGCGAGCCATGACGAAGTGGGAATACTCGACCGTGCCCTTGCTGATCCACGCGACCAAGCAGATTCTGGATACCTGGGGCGAAGACGGTTGGGAACTGGTCCAAGTCGTTCCGGGTCCGAATGCCGAGAACGTCATCGCGTATCTCAAGCGACCGATCGAGTCATAGGCAGC
>CAZJYN010000020.1:0-9805 GCA_964550285.1 uncultured Rubrivirga sp. | reverse complement strand
GGGGAATAGCGGTGTTAGCGAGCGAGCGACTAGTCGAACTCGGTTTATCCATACCCGAAGTGGCGGTGCCACTTGCCTCCTACGCGCCCGCGCAGCGTTCCGGCAATCACGTCTACACCTCCGGTCAGTTGCCGATGGTCAATGGTGAACTCATCGCCACCGGGAAGGTCGGCGCTGGGGTTGGCGAGGCGTTGGCGGTCGAGTGTGCTCGCGTCTGCGCCCTCAACGCCATAGCGGCTGTGACATCGGTGCTCGAGGACATCGACAGGATCGAGCAGGTGGTGAAGGTCGTCGGCTTCGTGGCCAGCGATCCCGCCTTCACCGGCCAGCCTGCCATCGTGAACGGTGCCAGCGAGTTGCTCGGCGACATCTTCGGCATGGCCGGTGTGCATGCACGTTCCGCCGTTGGCGTGGCCGTCCTTCCGAAGGATGCGCCCGTCGAGATCGAGATGATCGTTCAGGTCGCGAACTAACGGCGCTGGCAGGGATACCGCGGCCATGGATCGGGGGGCGCGCCTGGAGTCCTTGCTCGCTGCCGACGGACGGTGGAAACCACCCCCCGCTAAGCCTGCGGCCACGATGGTCCTGCTGCGCGACGGTGAGGTCCTGCTGCTACGGCGGGTGTCCACGATGCAGTTCGCGCCGAGGATGCATGTGTTCCCCGGCGGCCGGCTCGAGCCTGTGGATCTCGCGGATCCTGATCCTGCCCGTGCTTGTGCGCGCCGCGAAACGCATGAGGAAGTCTCGATACGCGTGGAAACCTGCACTCTGATAGATCGGTGGGTCACCCCGGAACTAGAGGAGCGTCGCTACGACGTCTTCTTCTACCTTGCTAAGACTTCAGACACCGGACGGTTGAGCACCACGGAAGCCGACCGCATGTTGTGGGTTCCCCCTGCGGAGGCATTGCACCGACACTCTCGAGGTGAACTGCCGATGCTGCGCCCAACGGTCGCCGTCCTCGAAGGGCTGCAAGCAGGGCACTACGACGATCCGGGCGAAATCTGGCCTAAGTTGCCGCGGCTGCGCGCGGATGGCAGCTGGGAGGTCGTCGACTCCGAATCCGGACGCGTGCTCGCCACCGGGATCGATGGTCCGACGCGCGCGGAGACCGACGGAGGACCGTTGTCGTGAGTGGCCGCTTGCTGTTCGGTGAGGATCGGGATTGGACCGGTGGAGATATCGCGCCCCTCGCCTGGTGCGTCTTGGCGCCGAACCCGTCGGCGTGGACCCTCGACGGCACCAACACGTGGATCATCGGCGGCGCCGGTGATCGGTGCGTCGTCGTCGATCCCGGACCACTCGACGGTGGCCACGACCAAGCGATCTTGCAGCGGGTCGAAGAGCGGGGCTGTGAGATCACGGCAGTCTTGCTGACACACGGGCACTGGGATCATGCGCAGGGGGCGAACGAACTCGCGGATCGAGTCGCAGTGCCCGTGCACTCATGGGCCGACGGAACCTTGACCACGCAGCATCGGTTCGAAGTGGGGGGTGCGGAACTTGGCGTCATCGCAACACCTGGACACACCTCCGACAGTGTCTGCTTCCTCGCCGATGACCTCTTACTGACCGGCGACACGGTGCTCGGCCGGGGGACCTCGGTAGTAGCGCACCCAGACGGGCGCCTTGCCGACTATCTCGAAAGCTTGCAGGCTTTGGCTCGGATGTGCGAGGACGAGGGTGTGGGTCGTTTGCTACCCGGCCACGGCCCAATTATCGACGACCCGTCGAGTGTGCTCGGTTACTACCTGCGTCACCGGCAAGAACGCTTACAGCAAGTGCGGGAGGCGATGGCTGCCGGCGCGACGACCGTGCTGGAAGTTACCGACCGCGTCTATTGGGATGTTCCTGCCGAGGTGCGCCGAGCCGCCGAAGCGACGGTGGCAGCGCAGATCGACTACCTCGAGGAGACGAGCTAGCGGGCTCGCTTACCCATCCGCTCGACGTCGGTGATCAGCACTTGGCGGGATTCCAATTTGATCCAACCGCGCTGACCGAACTCCGCAAGCGCCTTGTTGACCGTCTCGCGGGACGCTCCTACGAGCTGTGCTAGTTCCTCTTGGGTCATGTCGTGGGTGACGAGGAGCCCATCGGGAGTGAGCGTGCCGAATTTCTCGCCGAGTTCCATTAGTGCCTTGGCGACGCGACCGGGGACGTCGGAGAAGACAAGATCGGCCATAGCCTCGTTCGTGCGCCGCAAGCGGCGGGCGAGGGCCTGCAAGAGCGCGGCGGCGACCTCGGGGCGTCCTTCCAGCAGCGGCATCAATTGATCGTTGCCAAGACCTAGCACGGTCGCCTCGGTCAACGCCGTTGCCGTCGAGGTCCGTAGCCCGGGGTCGAACAGGCTCAGTTCGCCGAACATCTCCCCGGGACCGAGTACGGCCATCAGCGATTCCCGGCCGTCGGGGGAGCCGTGACCGAGTTTCACCTTGCCCTCGAGGATCAAGTACAGGTGATCACCTGGTTCGCCCTCGTGGAACAGTTCTTGACCGCGGGCAACGCGGATCTCCTGTAGGGACGTCCGAAGGGCAGCCGCTCCCGGTTGATCCAATGCCGAGAACAGCGGTGTGCTGGCCAAGACGTCGTCCATGAGCCCGCCCTTCCCTCATTGAACCGTTCCACATCGCCCCGCGAGAACTCCGAAGTCCTGCGAGGACCGTGAGGGCATTGTGTCGTAAGCGCGTTACGCCGGTATGGACAGGGTGGTCGGTTTGGGGTGAACCCGGCTTACCCTTGCAGGTATGGCAGCGGCGAAGCAGGCGAGCACTCCCGAGCCGGGCACCCGCCAGCAGGCGAGGGCCATATTCCGCGAACTTGCCAAGACATACCCAGATGCCCACTGCGAATTGGACTTCTCCTCACCCTGGGAGTTGCTCGTCGCGACGGTGCTTAGCGCCCAGTGCACGGACCAGCGTGTCAACAAGGTCACTCCGGGCCTGTTCGAACGCTTCCCCGGTCCGGTCGACCTTGCCGCTGCGTCGCGCGAGGAGGTGGAATCGCTGATCGCACCCACGGGCTTCTTCCGGCAGAAGGCGCAAACACTCCAGGCCATCGCCCAGGGGGTGTGCGACCGCTACGGCGGCGAAGTGCCCGGTGACCTCGAGGATTTGGTCACGTTGCCGGGAGTCGGACGCAAGACCGCGAACGTCGTGCTAGGTAACGCCTTCGATATCCCCGGGATCACTGTCGATACCCATTTCGGGCGGCTGTCGCGTCGGTTCGGGTGGACCCAACACAAGAACACGGACAAGATCGAAGCGGACGTCGCGGCGTTGTTTCCCGAGAAGGACTTCACCATGCTCTCGCATTACGTGGTCTGGCACGGGCGACGTGTCTGCCATGCACGCCGGCCCGCGTGTGGGGCGTGCTCGGTTGCCCGCCTGTGTCCCTCCTTCGGCGAGGGACCGACCGATCCGCAAGAAGCCGCCGGCCTCGTCCGAACGCAGGGGCGAGCATGAGCAGGCGGCGATCTGCGACCGGATTTGCCGCCACCCTCGCGGCCCTGGCCTTGTTGCTCGGCGCCTGCTCGGGTGCCTCGGGCGAGAATTCCTCGGATTCCTCGAATTCTTCGGAAGCGGACTCGAGCACACCTGCGAGTGCACCGTCCCCGCAGATCACCACCGAGAAGGATCCGGGTCTACTGCCGCTTATCGCCGAGGCGGGGCTGGATCCCTGTCCACCGAGTGACCCCAACCCCGATGCCGCGATCCCGGGTTTGCCTTCGCTCACTTTGCGCTGCCTGGGCCATGGACCCGACGTCGACCTATCCCGGCTGCGCGGGAGTCCACTCGTGCTGAACGTGTGGGCGTCCTGGTGTCCGCCGTGCATCGCGGAGATGCCGATCCTCACCGCCGCCGCGTCCGAACTACGCGGGCAGGTGCAGTTCCTGGGCGTCGATATCCAAGACAGGGACGCCTCGGCCCTGGCGATGAAGCGCGATTTCGAGGCGGACTTCCCTTCGGTGGTCGACGAGCCTGGCGTCATCCGAGGTGAGATGGCTATCTCCGGACCCCCGGTGACTTTCTTCGTCAACGAACAAGGCGTCATCACCGGTAGACATGATGGTGCTTTGCCGAGTACCGAGTACTTCAATGCGCTGCTGCGTGAGTATCTCGGCATCGATCGATGAAGTGGCGTCGCACGGGGTTCATCGACCAGCAGGTTGCCAACGGCCTCCCGGAGTGGCTGCAGCCATTGGCCAGCGCGGTGCCCGATGTCCAGACCTCTCACTTGACGCGGTTCGCTCCGACGGACGGACAGGGGCGTTCGGCGGCCGTGCTTGTCTTGTTCGGCGATGGACCCGATGTGCTCGTCATCGAGCGAGCCCGTGGACCGGTCGCGCACTCCGGTCAGCCGGCGTTTCCCGGTGGTGGCCGTGAGGAATCCGATACCGACACCGTGGCCACCGCACTTCGCGAAGCGCAGGAGGAGACCGGAGTCGATCCAGCAGCCATCGCAGTATTCGGCGCGCTTCCCGATCTGTGGGTGCCGGTCAGCGACTACGTCGTCTCACCGGTGTTGGGTTGGTGGCACTCACCGCACCCGGTGCACGTGCAGGACTCCTTTGAAGTGTCCCGTGTCCAGCGGGTAGACGTATCTGCGCTCGTCGACCCGACGAATCGATACACCGTCGTCCATCCCTCGGGCTACCGCGGCCCGGGTTTCGCTGTCGACGATCTGTTGATCTGGGGCTTCACCGCCGGGGTGCTCTCCGGGCTGCTGGACCTCTCGGGGTGGCAGCGGCCTTGGGATACATCCCGGGAAATCGCGGTGTCGGGGTGAACCTCATCGATTGGGTGATGATCGGTGCCATCGTCGTCTTCGCCCTCGTCGGATGGCGCCAAGGGTTCTTGACCGGGGCCTTGTCCTTCCTGGGATTCCTCGGCGGCGGCCTGGTGGCGGTGCTTTGGCTACCTGAGGTCGTCGAGCGTTATGTAGCCGCGCAGACCGCGCGGGTGATCGTTGTCGCTTTGGGCATCTTGGCCAGTGCGGTGATCGGCCAGACGCTGCTGGCGATGCTCGGGCGCAGGATGCGTGCCTCCCTGACGTGGCGACCGGTGCGATTCGTCGACAGTTCCGCCGGTGCCCTGCTGAACGTCGCGGCTCTCGCGCTCGTCGCCTGGGTGGTCGCCAGTGTGGTGACCTACTTGCCACGCAACGAGATGACCCGCCAGGTGACCAGTTCGTCGGTGCTGACGACCATGGATCGGGTCGTCCCGGATGCAGCCCGGTCGGCGTTCACCAGTCTGCGAGATCTCGTGGGCACGACTGCCGTGCCGCGGGTGTTCGCGGGATTGGCGCCCATCCCCGGCGACTCGGTCGAGCCTCCGGTGGCGAAGGCTGCGCGCGATGCCGTCGCGGTGATACGTGATTCCACGGTGCGACTCAGTGGTGTAGCCCCAACGTGCGACACGGTCGTATCCGGGTCGGGTTTCGCGATCGAACCCGATCTCGTCGTCACGAATGCGCATGTTGTCGCGGGTGTCGAGGATCTCGTTCTACGGATTCGACCCGGTCAGGTCGCCCGGGAAGCCGAGGTCGTCTACTTCGATCCACAGATCGACATCGCACTCGTGCGTGCTACCGGACTACAGGCACGACCGGTGCGCCTGTCTCGTGCACCGCTCGCAGAAGGTGATTCCGCGGTGGTCGCCGGGTTCCCCCGTGGGGAGGGATTCGCGGCCGCACCGGTTCGGGTCCGTGCGCAGGTGCGCGCGCGGGGGGAGAGCATCTACGGGGAGCCGGGCGTCGAACGTGAGGTCTACGTGCTTCGCGGTCGGGTGCAGCAGGGAAACTCCGGTGGTCCACTTACCGACGAGTTCGGGGAGGTTACCGGGGTCGTCTTCGCCTCTGGGATGCAAGACGACGACATCGCCTACGCACTTACGGTCGAGGAGATCACCAGTGCGCGGGCCGCTTCCGGGGCCGCGAATGAAGCAGTACCGAACGGCTCATGCGAGTTGCGCTAGGGAATCGAGCACCAGCGTCACATCCACGTAGTTCGGGATCGCCGCTGAGTCACGGGCGTATTCCAAACGCTCCGTGGCACGCGCGGCGATTCGGTATTGACCGATGTCGTTACCGCGAGCTTGCTGCGTGAGTGCCGCACCCCACTGAGCAAGTGCCTGCCAGCATTCGCGCTCGCTCGTCGGTGCGCACTTCCACCGTTGCTCGAAAACTTCATGAGCATGGAAGGGAAGTCCGTCGGCGAGATACCCAAGCCCTTCACGCCAGGCATCGGTGCCCTCGATGAATTCGCGTTCGGGAACAGTGGGGAATGCTCGTGGGTCCCCGGGATCCAATGGACGCCCGAGAGCATCGCGAGGCCGCTCGCTACTGCGGGACAAGGCTTCGCCTAGGCCGGCGAGTACTACTCGCCGATCGCCGGTCGTCCGACGGCCTGGGAGACAGCTTGCGAGGTCGCCTGCCACTCCTCTTGTGCAACGTGCAAGCCGGTGATCTTCCCGGATCGAACCTTCGCCACGATGCCCGCGATGACCGCACCGAGGAACAAGATCCCGGTAACGATCAAGAAACCGGCCCACTCCGGAAGGCCCAACGCCACGAATCCGAAGGCAAGGGCGATTAGCCCGAACAGCCCGGCGATCGAGACGAATCCGAGGGCGATCAGCCCGAAGACGGACACCACCGCGATCTGCTGTCCGGTGCGCTGGGCCTCGGTGCGGGTGAGCGCGACCTGGGCGTTCAGCAGCGTCTTGGTGTCCTTGACGACCTTCGAGATCAAGGTCCCCAGGCTTTGTTGGTCTGCCATGTCGCATGCCTCCGTGTGATGTGGCTGTCAGCAGGCTAGCGGCTTGGGTTAGTCGTCATCACTGCCGGAGTCCAGTCCGGTGGCGATCAGGCTCATCACGGTCGGATCCGCCAGGGTAGTGACATCGCCCATGTCACGGTGCTCGGCGACATCGCGCAACAAGCGGCGCATGATCTTTCCCGATCGGGTCTTCGGCAGCTCGGGCACGACCATGATCTGGCGGGGCTTGGCGATCGGCCCGATCTCCGCACCCACGTGGTTTCGTAGATCCTTGACTAGTTGCTCCCCCTTGGCCGTCTCCTCTGGAACCCCACCTCGCAGGATGACGAACGCGACGATGCCTTGCCCGGTGGTCTCATCGGCCGCTCCTACGACTGCGGCTTCGGCGACGGCCTCGTGCGACACCAATGCCGATTCCACCTCCGTTGTCGAGATGCGGTGCCCGGAGACGTTCATGACGTCATCAACCCGACCGAGCAGCCAGATAGCGCCGTCCTCATCGAGTTTGGCTCCGTCGCCTGCGAAATACATGCCTGCGAAGCGCGACCAGTAGGTCTCCTTGAAGCGCTCCGCATCACCCCAGATGCCGCGCAGCATCGCTGGCCAGGGTTCGGTCAGCACTAGGTAGCCGCCGCCACCGTTACCGACCTGCTGAGCTTCGTCGTCGACGACCGCCATACCGATTCCGGGCAGCGCACCCATTGCGGAGCCGGGCTTGCAGGCGGTGACACCCGGCAGCGGGCTGATCATGATCGCGCCGGTCTCCGTTTGCCACCAGGTGTCGACGATGGGGCAGCGACCACCGCCGATCACCTCTCGGTACCACATCCAGGCTTCCGGATTGATGGGTTCGCCCACTGAGCCGAGCAGACGCAACGAGGACAGGTCGTGGGACTTGGGAAGCTCGTCGCCCCATTTCATGAAGGTACGTATCGCGGTCGGTGCCGTGTAGAACAACGTGACGCCGTGCCGCTCGACGATGTCCCACCAGCGATCCTTGTTTGGTGTGTCGGGGGTCCCCTCGTAGACCACTTGGGTTGCGCGGTTAGCCAGTGGGCCGTAGACGATGTAGGAGTGCCCGGTCACCCAGCCGATGTCCGCGGTGCACCAATAGACGTCCTCGTCCGGCTTGAGATCGAAGACGTTTCGATGCGTGTACGCGGCTTGGGTGAGGTAGCCACCACTGGTGTGCAAGATGCCCTTCGGCTTCCCGGTGGTACCCGAGGTGTACAAGATGAACAGCGGATGTTCGGCGTCGAAGGCTTCGGGGATGTGCTCGGTTGACTGGGACTCCACGAGGTCGTGCCACCACACGTCCTTGTCGGTCCATTCCACATCGCTACCGGTGCGACGAACGACGAGCACATTGCGCACGCTGGGTGTTTGCGCGACTGCCTCGTCCACTGCGGGCTTGAGCGGCATCGCCGAGCCACGCCGGTTTTGTCCGTCCGCGGTGATGACCAGGACCGCTTGAGCATCTTCGATGCGACTGCGCAGTGCCTCGGAACTGAAGCCGGCGAACACGACCGAGTGCGCGGCACCGATCCGCGCACATGCCAACATCGCCACGATCGCCTCGGGGATCATCGGCATGTAGATGGCAACGCGATCGCCGGCTGTCACGCCGAGTTCGGTCAGTGCATTGGCAGCCTTGGAGACCTCGTCCTTCAACTCGGCGTAGGTGATGTCACGTCGATCACCGGGTTCACCTTCGAAGCGGATCGCGACCTGATTGCCGAAGCCGTTCTCCACGTGCCGATCTACGCAGTTGTAGGCCACGTTCAAGGTACCGCCGATGAACCACTTCGCGAAGGGTGCATCCGACCAGTCGAGGACTTGCTCGAAATCCGTTGCCCAGGACAGGTAGCGCGCTTGTTCGGCCCAGAACCCCAAACGATCACCGGCAGCGTCGTCGTAGAGGGAGGCGGTGGCGTTCGCTTGGGCCGCGAATTCCGGAGACGGCGGGAATACCCGGTTCTCGTGCAGCAGGTTCTCCAGTGCCTCGTTGCTCACGTCGTTCCTTTCCTCGAGTAGCGCCACCTAACCAAATCGACGGCCCCGGCGCGATGGAATCCGGTCAAACTGCCCGCTAGCGTTCGCTTCGTGCCCGGCGGATTAGCGGATGCGATCGACCGCCTGATGGCCGTCGCCGACACCTCGGCTGCCTTGAACGCAGCCCGGGCGGAGATAGACGCCCTGCTCTGGCGCAGGGACGTTCGCGCTGCGGCCAGCGAGTACACGATCGCCTCCCGGCAATGGGGTGCACGCGATTCGGCTGCGCTCGACGGGGCGGACGTCGCCACAGTCGAGGACTCTCCGATGGGCCGGGTGCTCGGCTCGGCCCAGGCGCTCACAGCGGAAGTGCCTGCCCAGGTGGATACGTGGACCAGGGCGCCGCTGCAGGCCCTAGCCCGGCTGCATGCGGTCGTCGCCTACGGTCACGTGCGCGAGGAGCAACTCGGAAGGCCCCGTCGATCCGATGAGGAGCCGGATGATCCGTTGCGGCTACCGATCCAGGCTCCGTCGGCCGATGAAGCGGCGGTGCGCTTGACCTTGCTAGCCCGACTCGTATCGGAGTCCAGCGAGGCACCGGCACTCGCGGTCGCGGGGATCGTCCACGCCGAACTCTTGACCGCCCGTCCGTTCACTTGGGGCTCGGGCCTACTCGGTCGCGCGGGGGTGCGCTTGGTGCTCGCTGCGCGCGGCGTGGATCCGTCGTTGTTCTCGATCCCCGAGGCGGGCATCTACCAACGGGGGCGGCCGGCCTACGTGCGTGCCCTGCGTCAGTACGCGACCGGGGAGCCCGAACCCATGGCCGGCTACTTCGCGTGGTTCGCCGACGTCATCACCCTCGGTGCCCAGGCGGCCCGACCGGTATCCGGCTAGCCGCCTGCCCACCCAGTTGCACGCCCACCCGACTGCCCACCCGACTGCCCACCCACCCAGCTGCCCACCCACCCGTCAACTCCTGCAGGTGGCGTCACAAAGCGGCCGCTTTTGTGACGCCACCTGCAGGAGTAAAGGCCGGCG
>CAZJYN010000019.1:18325-27287 GCA_964550285.1 uncultured Rubrivirga sp. | reverse complement strand
GATCGGGGCCGGCGAGCAACGCGCTCGCGCCCCAGGTCGCATTCGCCGGATCCAACGAATCGGGACCGGCGTCGGCGAAGCCGGCCTCGATCATGGCCCAGTAGGCATTGCACGCGGCATCGGCGATGTCTGCGCTCGGATCGGGCACCTGGGCCGCGCACCCGGTCGACGTGTCCGGCTGCAGTCCAGGATTCGGGGCGCCCAGCGGGCGCGGGTCGCGAGGATCGCTATTGAAGTCACCGACCACCACCAGCGGCATGGTCCACCCACTGGTCACCTCGATCAGTTCTCGGGCTTGCTGGCTCGAGAACGGAACCGCACCTTCGTTCCACACCGATTCCAGGTGGGTGGTCAGGAAGCGCACGACTCCCCCACCGGTGCGCAGATCGGCCCACGCGTATCCGCGATCCACTGCGAAGACCACGGGCAGTACGGCATACGTGGCGTCGTAGTCACCCACACCCACATCCACCACCCGGTCGGCCAGGTCCGATCGCACGAGCAGCGCGTCGGCGATAGAGAACCCACAGGCAGCCTCGTCGGTTCCGAAGATCGGCTGGAAGGTCTGCGGATCCCGCACAGTGGTCAAGAAGGGCAGCACCGGGATCGAGTAGCCGGGGTTGTAGGCGTCGTCGCCGTCGCGTGAGGCGATCACGTACTCCACGCCGGCGTCGCTGGCTGCATCGAGCAACTGGGCGGTGAAGTCGAACACCACCGTGCTCGAACCGACTATCGATGATCGGCAGCGCCAGATGGTCGCTTCCTGCAGGGCCACCACGTCCGGTCGCTCCCGCGCGAGTTCAGCGGCCAAGACCGGGGCACGGGAGGTGAAGTCGGTGTCGGCTACCTGCTCCCACATGAATTGCGCCGCCGCCGGCATGTCGGGCAACAGATCCAAGGCGACCGCTACGTCGGCCCCGAGATAGATGTTTCGGCTCATCACGCTGATCGTGGGATCGGGGTCCTCGACGCCGGACGAGGCTGCCGACACGGCCGGCGGTGCACCTGCCAGGGCACCGACGAGCACCATGGCCACGATCGATCTGCGCATGGGTTCGATCTTGGCACTCCCGACACCGGATGACTGCCCTTCGGCGACCCTCTACGCTGCTGTGGGCAGTCCACCCAGGGAGATCCTCGTGACCAATCCGCAGTTCTTCGACGATGCCGTCGCCCTCGACGTCCCACGCGACACCATTCCCCGCGAACCGATGTCGGCGAGTGCGGCCTACCAACTGGTGATGGACGAGGCGATGCTCGATGGCAACGCCCGCCTCAACCTGGCCACCTTCGTCACCACCTGGATGGACGAGGAGGCCGACAAGATCTACGCGGCGGCAGCCGACAAGAACATGATCGACAAGGACGAGTACCCGCAGACCGCTGCTATCGAAAAGTGGTGCGCGCAGATGGTCGCGCGGCTTTGGCACGCGCCGGATCCGACCACCACGATGGGCGTGTCCACCGTGGGCTCTAGCGAGGCCTGCATGCTCGGCGGCCTGGCACTCAAGCGCCGCTGGCAGCACGCCCGCAAGGCCGCCGGAAAGGACACCAGCAAGCCGAATCTGGTGATGAGTTCGGCGGTTCAGGTCGTCTGGGAGAAGTTCTGCAACTACTGGGACATCGAGGCCCGCTACGTCCCCATCTCCGATGCGCATCCCACTTTGGATGGCACGAATGTCACGGACCACATCGACGAGAACACCATCGGTGTGGTCGCCATCATGGGTGTCACCTATACCGGTGCCTACGAACCGGTCGCCGAGATCGCCAAGGCGCTGGACGAGCACCAAAAGAGCACCGGTCTGGATATTCCTATCCATGTCGACGCAGCCTCAGGTGGTTTCATCGCGCCCTTCTTACAACCGGATATCGAATGGGACTTCCGCCTAGAGCGCGTCAAGTCGATCAACACCTCCGGCCACAAGTACGGCCTGGTCTACCCAGGGCTGGGTTGGGTCGTGTGGCGCACCAAAGAGGACCTGCCCGAGGACCTGGTGTTCGACGTCAGCTATCTCGGTGGCGACATGCCCACTCTGGCGCTGAACTTCTCGCGTCCTGGGGCCCAGGTGCTTTTGCAGTACTACCTGTTCCTACGCCTGGGCTTCCAGGGCTACAAGACCGTCCAGCAGACCACGCAGGATGTCGCGATGTACCTCGCCAAGCACATCGGCGAGATGGCGCCCTTCACGCTGTTGAGCGACGGCTCCGCCATCCCGGTATTCGCATGGCAACTCAAGCCCGGGCACACGAAGAACTGGACGCTATACGACCTGCAGCAACGCCTTCGAGCACATGGCTGGCTGATTCCGGCGTATCCGCTCCCGGACAACCTCAGTAATCAGATCGTGCAACGAATCGTGGTCCGCAACGGCATGAACATGGACCTTGCGTCCAACCTGCTGCGTGATATCCAAACCGAGGTGGACTATCTCGATTCCCTCGACGGGCCGTTACCCACACCGAAGGAAACCAGCAGCTACCACCACTAATCGCGTTTGGTCCAACGGAACGTCAAGGCCGCACCAACGGTACCGACCACGAACCACACCGCGAGCACGATCGCCACACCGGAGAGATTCCACTGCCCACCGATCTCGCCCCCCGCATAGGCATCGGGAAGGAACACATAGCGCATCCCCTGGGCGATCCACTTCAGCGGGAACAGCGATGCGATGTCCTGCAACCACTCCGGCAACTGCGAGAACTGCAAGTAGACGCCTGAGACGAACTGCAAGATCAGCAGCGGTGGGACGATCACACTCGTCGCACTCTTCGCGCTCCTAGGTATCGCACTCATGGTGATACCCAGGACTGCGGAGGAGACGATGCCCAGGACGAATATCCACGACAGCGTGAGCCACTTCATTGGCTCGCTGGGAAGCCCGGCCCCCAGGAACACTCCCCCGACCACGAGCAAGATCACCAATTGCACGAATCCGGTGATGAAGACCTGACCGAACTTGCCCATGAAGTAGGAGACCGGTGCGATCGGACTGCCGGCGAGCCGTTTCAAAGTGCCGTCATTTCGCTCGGTCGCGATATCGATACCGAGATTTTGGGCTCCGGAGATGAATATGCCCATCGCGATCATGGCCGGCAGGTAGTACTCCGCTGAACTGACTTCGATTCCCAACTGCGGGATACCGAAGTCTTGGGCGCTGAAGGCGACGCTGAAGACCAGCAGCATCATCAGCGGGAAGGAGAAGTTGAAGAACATGGAATCGGGCGTGCGGACATAGGTCTTGAGTTCGTAACCGATGCGGGCAACCCCTACCCGGAAGACGCCAGGCAAAGTCCTGGTCATGCGTCATTCCGTCCATCGAGCATCTCGAGGTAGACGTCCTCCAGCGTGGGAGTGCGCACATTGAGCCGCTCCGGTTCCCGGCCGAGGCGCGCAACCAACTCGGCCACGAAGGCCGCGGGCTGCTCGGAGCGTTCGCTGCGTTTGTGCCCATCTTCGATCCAGCTGATCACCGGCACCCGCAACTTTCGACCACCGATTTGCGAGACGGCATCCAGCGCCACCAATTTCCCGTCGATGATGATTCCAGCGCGATCGCCGAGTTCTTCGGCCTCGTCGAGATAGTGAGTGGTCAGCATGATCGTGGTGCCCTCAGCCTGCAGGCGACGGATCACCTCCCAAAATTGCCGGCGAACCTCCGGGTCGAAACCGGTGGTGGGTTCGTCGAGGAACAGCAATTCCGGATTGCCGATCATCCCAAGCGCGACATCCACTCGGTGCTGCTGCCCACCGGAGAGTTTGCGGATAGCCACTTCGGATTTACTGGCCAGATCCACCGCGTGGATGACTTCATCCACATCCCGCGGGTCGGGATACAGCGAGGCGAAATGCTGGAGCGTTTGGCGGACCGTCAACCGGCCGAGATCGCCAGCTTGCTGCAGCACGATGCCGATTCGGGCCCGAAATGCTCGATCGCCCTTATAGGGATCCTCGCCGAGGACCAGGACTTCCCCGGCTGTGCGGCGTCGAAACCCCTCGAGAATCTCGATCGTGGTCGACTTACCCGCCCCGTTCGGACCCAACAGCACGAAGGTCTCCCCCAGAGCGATGGCGAAGGAGATGTCATCCACCGCATTCAGTGAGCCGTACTGCTTGGTCAATTGGTTAACGGCAACTGCGACGTCGCTCATCGAATCGGCTTCTTTTGCACATCCGAACCCTAATGTTCCAACATGAACTCCTCGCCTCCGGAAATTCAACTGGCAAGCACCCTCACCCCTGCCCAGACGCGACGCCAGACCTGGCTCGCGGGCTACACCCAACGCATCTCACCGCTGCTGTCCATTCTCGCCCTGGTCTATCTCGCGACCTTCTCCATCCAGGCGATCTGGTACCAACCAGGGGCCACCTGGTTTCAATGGATGAATACCTTCAGCATCGCGCTATGGGTGCTATTCGCGATCGACCTAGCGTTCCGCTTCCTGATGTCAACGGCCAAGCGCACGTTCTTCCAACGCAACTGGCTGGACACCATCACGGTGGTAGTTCCGCAATTCCGCGCGCTGCGCGCCTTGCGGGCCTTCACCTCGAACGGTGTCATCTCCAAAAGGTCGGGGCTGATCAGTAGCGGTGGTATGACATCAGCCGCCCTGGCCGCACTGCTGGTGGTGTGGATCGGCAGCATCATGGTGCTCAACGCCGAGCGCGGGGCCCCGAACGCCCAGATCGTGAATATCGGTGATGCCATCTGGTGGGGATTCGAAACCGTCACCACGGTCGGCTACGGAGACTTCGTCCCCGTCACCTGGACTGGTCGCGGGCTCGCTGTGCTCGTAATGCTGGTAGGCATCAGCGTGCTGGGCCTTGTGACTGCCTCGCTATCGGCGGCCCTGGTCAAACGCACCCACAAAGGACCCGATCGAATGGATGAGGTGCTCGCGGAACTCGACCACCTGAAGCAGATGATCGCGAAACTCGAGGCCGCTCAATCAGGCAAGACCCCCTGACGCGTGGCACTGGCGGCCACTAGATCCTGCACAAGGCGAGCATCCACGCGCCAATCCACGGGAACCTTGATGGTCTTCTTGTTCAGCGAGTGACCGACCAAGCGTTCGCATGCGTCCTTGAGAAACCGCGCTGCTTGTCGATGGCCGCAAACAGCGAGGCCCGCTCCGACCTATCGTCGGGCTCATCGGGCTCATCGGGCTCGGCACGCTCGGCCACAGCCGCATCGTAGATGCGCGATCCACCGCCACCTGCCATAGTCACTGCGTGCGTAAATCCCATCGGCGCTCTGGACTGCTCGCCCTCGCGCTAGCAGCGGCATTGTCCATGTCAGCCGGTGCCGCGCTCGCCCATCAGCCCGTGAACCTCGATGATCGCGACACCACCCCGGCGCGGGGACCACTCCTCGTCGACGGCACCGTCTCCTTTGCAGTCAATGCCAGCGTTGCGCGCGGGGATCGTCGGGGTTTTCGCTTCGATCTCGATCAAGGCGACACCCTTGCTGTTCAACTGTTGATCCGAGACGAGGCTCCTGGCAACGAGCTGGGTGCCTCCAAACTGCCGCGCGTCACAATCACCGACCCCCAGGGGCGAAAGACGCGGATGATCATCGACGAGCGCACCGAGTTCTACGAGCCATACGGCGGCAACACCTACTTCTACCTCTCGCGCGTGGAAGAGGAAGCGATCCCCGGTAGGTATCGCGTGCGGATATCCGGGCGTAGCGAACGTGCTGTGCAAGCCGTGGTCGCCGTCGGTTACCGCGAAGTGCGCGGTGAGGTACGTGCTCGATCATCCAATGTGGATCTCTCCGTCTTCCACGGTCTGACCGACGCGGCCGATGTCGATGCAGTGGATGTCTATGCCGACAGCACCCTGGTCGCGTCGGGTATAACAGGCGGCGAACTCGAAAGTTCGAACCTCAAGGCCGGTAACTACGACATCACAGTCGTGCCGGAGGGTTCGAGTCGATTCACCCGCGATCCCTTGCTGCGCGAGCGGCGCGTTTCCCTGCGTGCCGGAGACAACTACACCTTCGCGCTGCATCACTCACCCTCCGGCGAGGTGACGAGCACGCTGTTCGAGAACAAGACACGAACAGTCGGCCGCGACATGGGTCGGCTGACCTTCCGACACATCGCCCAAGCCCCACTGGTGGACCTACGAACGCGCGGTTCGGTCCTGATGGACGGCCTAGGAAACGGTGATGAACGCGATCGAGGCCTACGTTCAGGTGACTACAAATTGCGCGTGGTACGCGAGGACACCCGCCGCAAGTTGGTGCCCACCAGCACCCACACGATGCAAAACGCTCCCGGACGCCAGGACATGGGAGACAACCGGATCATCTACTTGTGGGGTTCCGCCGACGATGACTCCCTGCGGCTCACGGTCCAACAGATCCCTCTCGATCTGCGCTGAGCGCTTTGCTAGTACTCCTTGAGTTGGTATTTGTCTGCTGCCCGCTTGTATAACGGCAATGCCAGCGCCATGGCCGCTAGGGACAGCAGGACGCCGCCGGCGGTAGCCTCGAGTCGATACTCCGCGGTCACCTCGACCGATGTGCCCACCCCTTCGAGTATCACGATCGCCAAGGTAAGGAACGCGGCGTAGGCCGCGTAGTCCCACTGACGTAACAATGCATACATCGCGATCGCATAACTGACTATTCCCACCACGTAGAGCACCCAGGACTGCGTGATGACGATCGCGCCCAGGTATGCCATCGCGAAACCGACGAGCGTGCCACCGGCTCGGCGCAGCGATCGATCCCAACCTTTTTGCACATACGGCTGGAGCACGATGAACGGCGTCATGATCAACCACCCGCCGGGATGACCCAGATCACCGGCGATCGTGATACTCGTCGTGATCAAGGCCGTGAACGCCAGCAGCACTGCATAGGCCAGGGCCCGGGAGTCGGAGACTGCGGGTGCGTGCGGCAATGGCAGATCGACCGGAAGCACGCGCACGATGCCGACTGTCACGAGCCCCCAGATCGTGAACGCGACAGCTATCTGCACTGAGATCGATCGCAGGTCCGAACCCAGGTTCGCGGCGTCGGCAGCTACGAAACCCAGCGTGCTAGGAATCCACGCCAGAGCCGTCTGCCATCCGCGCTTGGCCGTCAGCCCGAAACCGAAGGCAACCACGGCCATCGCCAGCGCTGCTACGGGCCACGATGATGACGCCAACGCCACGAGCGCAGATCCCAGGCCCACGAGCAGCGCCACCACGAGACCGGCGCGAACGCCGATGCCCACAGTGGCCATCGCTGCGCATATCCCGGCCAAGGAGACCAATGCTCCTCGCGGCCCTTGCCCGACGGCAAGAGAGATGATGATGGGTACGGCAATGACGACCAGCGCAAGGACGATAAGCCGCGCGACGGCGCCCTTCGTCGGGTTAGTCGATGTGACCGTCACACCACCTCGAAGGTGCCAGCCATCCAACCGCGCGTTTGCATCGGGCCACCGAATTCCTGGTAGGAGTCTCCGCACGGGAATTCGCAGTTCCACACGTACTTGCCGGGATCACCGGTGATGAAGGTGACCTCGATCTTCTGCGGGTCTACCGGATAGCCCTGCTTGTCCGTCTTGGCGTTCGCCTTGTTCATCTTCAGGGGCACCGAGAGGAAGAAGGGCTCTTCGCTGCTCTCGGGGTAATCGTGGACGGTGAAAGTGTGACCGACCTCCGTCGGCTTGATTCCCGAGACGCTCTCCCCGTTGACCTTCATCGTTCCATCCATGGATCCATGGACGTCCGCGAAGTACGGGTTGTAGATCCGGCCTCCACCATCGTACTGCGTAAACGTGATCGTGATCGCTGTGTTCGCCGGGACCTGGATGCTGGTCGATGGGTGGTAGAACGGCTGACCGGAAAGCTGATTCGCCTGGAAGTTCGATTCCGTGCGAGGCGGCGGCACCGTCGACGAACTGTTTGGGTACACGTCGAGATCCAGCGTCGCGTGCGGCATCTCCCCTTCGGGGGTTTGGATCGTGCCCGCAGGCTTCGCCGTGATGGGCGCGGGCTCGCGTTGGTTCCAGGAATTGAATGTTCCGACACCAACCACGATGCCGACGCCCACGAAAACCGTGAGTATCGCGATAAGTGTTCTCTTCATATCTCCCCGCTAACTCCTTCGCCCTCTAGCCACAGTCGGGCATCGTGACCACCCGCATGAGTGAATTATGTTCACATTTGTACATCTAACACTAATGCGCGGCGGCGCAGGGCAGGGGCGATTTGCGATACTCGCGCCGTGCCTCCCCGCAGCCCCGGTAACGCCCACCGGTGGAATCCCCTTCGCTGGCTCACGGCGCTGGCGGTGGTGCTGGTAGCTGCCGCGACCGTCGGCTTGTTCGTGCTGCAGCCTCCCGGCGGACCTGTCGTTGCCCAAGGATCCCCCTCACCCACCGCGCCTACCCTCACCACGCCCAGCCCGTTGCTGGCTTCCCCACTGAGCACCCCGTCACCGCAGCCGACTTTCCCACCGGACAAAGCGGACAAGGCCTGGCCGAAGGACCCGCCGTGGGATGCCTGCGAGGCTCCGGTGTGGCGCGGGGAACCAAGTTCTGGCTCTCCCGGTGACGGCAGACGAGTGCTCGTGCTCGGTGATTCGCTCACCCGGGACTCGCAGGAGCCGATGACCACATTCCTCGAGCAAAGTGGCTGGACCCCGACCTTCCGCTGCTGGGGTTCCAAGCGCCTGGACTGGGGCTTGGACCAAGTCAAGCGGGCCAAGGAACTCGACCAACTGCCGGAGTTCGTCATCGTGGCCCTTGGCACGAATGACATCTCCTGGGTGCAGCCGGCCATCACCGAAAGCCGTGTGGAGAAGATGCTCAAACGGCTCGGGCCCAATCGCCAGGTGCTGTGGGTCGACCTCGATATCGCCTACAGCGCTTTCTCCATGCAGCGCGCCGAGTGGTTCAACAAGATGATCCGCCAGGTCGCCGAGGATCGAGCGAACCTCGAGGTCGTTCCTTGGGA
>CAZJYN010000019.1:0-18225 GCA_964550285.1 uncultured Rubrivirga sp. | reverse complement strand
GCCCTATCGGCATCGGTGCACGAACACTGCTGCGCTTTCGGCACACCGGCCATGACCTGCTGAACGTGTTGGCCGCAGCCCGCCCAAGACTTCTTCTGGCAGACCTTGCAGGTCACTTGCTGGCACATAGTCAGTCTTCCCTCTCACAGGCAATTCGATAGTAAGAACGATGGCCTTCCACGCTATCGGTATACCTACGTGATCTTCCAAGGCACACCGCCCCATTGAAACCTGCGCTCAACTCATCATCACCCACCTATACGGTCGTGGCCGGCGTATCCTTCAAGCATGGGTCCCACGGATCAACCGCCACACGGCGACTTCGTGGACGCCACCGAGGACTGGCGAGGTGTGGATATCGCTCAGATCCGGCGCCAATTGGCCATGACCCCTGCTGAGCGACTTCGTAGCATGACTCACGTCGCCAACGTCATGATGCAGATTCGACGGGCAGCACGCGGTGGACGCTGATGATTCCCACGAGGCCGAATTCCAGCCCTGGAGAATCCTGAGGACTCTGGAAGAGGAGGGAGTCGATTTCGTCGTCATCGGTGGGCTTGCGGCGGTACTTCATGGTTCGACGCTGCCCACGCAGGACGTTGACATTCTTCCCCTTCGCGATGAGGAGAACCTCGACCGACTGGCTCGGGCATTGACGCGTCTCGGTGCGCGGATACGCACTTCGGGAGAGCCAGTCGAAGCCACCATCGATGGTGCTTTCCTTCAGGCCATGCCAACCATGTTGAACCTTGTCACGACTTACGGGGATCTCGATATCGCATTCGATCCCGCAGGACCGAAGACTGGGTTCGATGAATGGAATGCGGACGCTGTTCCTGTTGACATTGGCGAGAGCCTCGTTGTTCGCCTTGCCGCTTTGTCTGACGTGATCCGTTCCAAGGCTGCGGCAAGTCGGCCCAAAGACGAACGTGCATTGCCCTATCTCGAATCGCTTCAGGACCAGATCCGTGCTGAAGAGAGCGGACACTAGGGCGACCCGAGAACCGGATCCGACTCCTGATCCCACCAACTGAGATTCGAGACTTGTGGGGCGGGTCGGGCTCGAACCGACGACGACCAGATTATGAGTCCGGGGCTCTAACCAACTGAGCTACCGCCCCCTGGCGAAGACCGCCGGGAGGTAAAGCGTAACCAGCCCGTTGTAGCGCATCTCAGCGTATGTCCGTGCTTCCGGAGACCTGCGTTCCTACGATGCTGTCATGCCCGAGTTCACTATTACCGTTCGAGCCAATCCCGGCGCCTCCCGTGCCCGAATCGGTGGGACGCACGGTGATCCCCCGGAGTTGATCGTTGCCGTCCGGGAGACGGAGAAGTCCGGGCGCGCTAACGCCGCGATCGAGGCTGCCGTCGCCCAGGCCTTCGCGATCCCACCCTCGATGGTGGATGTGAAGTCCGGGCAGGCGGGCCGCAAGAAGATGCTCAGTCTCTTCGTTCCGGACAAGGCGAAGGCAGAAGCGACCCTCCAGCGGTTGCTCGCTGCGAAGGACGACTAGTCATGGAACCGAGCCTCGAGCACGCGCGATCTCTCGACCGATCCGATCCGCTCGCCGGATTCCGCGATCGGTTCGTAATCGCCGATCCGGATATGTGCTATCTCGACGGCAACTCACTAGGTCGGCTGCCGAAAGACACAGCCGAAGCCGTGCAGCAGATGACCACCGAAGGGTGGGGTGGTGAGTTGGTCACCGGTTGGTCGCATTGGATCGATATGGCGCAGACCGTCGGAGACCGGCTCGGCAGTGCCGTCCTTGGTGCCGCGTCCGGTCAAGTGCTGGCCACCGACACCACATCGGTGAACCTGTATCGACTGGCCATAGCCGCGATCAAGGATCGACCCGGCCGTTCGACGATCGTCGTGGACGAGGCCAACTTCCCCACCGACCGCTACATCCTGCAGGGAATCGCCGCCGATCTGGGGATGGAACTGAGGACCATCCCCAATGAGGATCCGCACATTGCCGAGGGCGAGCGGATCACACCCGAGCTCCTTTCCAAGTATGTGGATGACGATGTCGCGTTGGTCTGCCTGCAGGTCATCAACTACCGATCCGGCGCCCGACAAGACGTACCCGCCCTCACGCAGATCGCCCGGAAGCATGGGGCCTACCTGCTGTGGGATGCCTCGCACGCCGTCGGCGCACTGGATCTGCAGTTCGATTCGTGGGGAGTCGATCTCGCTATCGGGTGCACGTACAAGTACTGCAACTCCGGACCCGGCTCCCCCGCCTGGCTGTACATCCGCTCGGGGATTCAAGACCGACTCGCAACACCCATCGACGGCTGGTTCGGCCAGCGCGATCAGTTCACTATGGGTCCGCAATTCGATCGGGCCCCGGGAATGCGCGGTTTCCAGATCGCCAGTCCTTCCATCGTGGGACTCACCGCCGTAGATGTCTCGATGTCGATACTCGCCGAGGCAGGTATGGCGCAGATCGAAGCCAAAGCAGGCGCAGGGACTGACTTCATGATCGAGTTGTTCGATGCCTTCCTCGCTCCGCTGGGTTTCGGCCTAGACACTCCTCGTGTAGCGAACCAGCGAGGTGGACATCTGTCCTTGACCCATCCGCAGGCCGATCGGATCTCGGTTGCCATGCGGGATATGGCGAATGTCATTCCCGACTACCGCAAGCCGAACACGATCCGCGTAGCCGTGGCGCCTCTTTACACGTCCTACGAGGAGATGTTCGTCGGCTTCGAACGCACTCGTGATCTGGTCGCCTCGGGCCGCCACGACGATATTTCGCCCATCCAAGGCGGCGTCACATGAGCGAGCAGCAGCAGGCCCTCAACTACATGAACTATCTCGCGATCGATGAACTACTGACTTTGCAGCGACCGGTCTCCGAGGGCCCCGAACACGACGAGATGCTGTTCATCACCATCCACCAGGTCTATGAACTGTGGTTCCAGCAACTCCTGCACGAACTCGAGCAAGCGCAGCGGCAGATGGCGGAGGTCCGCACGCAAGATGTGCTGGCCACTTTGAACCGAGTGAAGACCATCCTTGCTGTGTGCATCCGGCAGGTGGATGTGTTGGTCACCATGACACCTTTGCAGTTCGGCACTTTCCGCAGCCGCCTGGAAAGCGCCAGCGGCTTCCAGTCGGCTCAATTCCGAGAGTTGGAGGCGCTCCTCGGACGCCGAGACGGCAGGTTCGCCAGCCACTTACTGCCCCAGCATCGCGAGAAGGTCGAGAAGCGGATGCTCGAGCCATCCCTATGGGACTCCGCGCTCGCGTACCTGGACGCCTGCGATTTCGCGATCCCGGGCGAGATTCTCGACCGGGATGTCTCCCAGCGGTATGCATCCGATGCAGGTGTGTTGGCCGCGGTCGTGGAGGTCTATCGCTCCGGCCATCAAGCCGCCCTCGTCTGCGAGCAACTCGTGGACATCGAAGTCAGCCTGCGCGAGTGGCGCTTTCGGCACGTGATGATGGTCGAACGCACCATCGGTACTCAGCAAGGCACCGGGGGTTCGAGCGGTGTCGGATACCTGGCGTCCACGTTGCAGCAACCGCACAGCTTTCCCGAACTCTGGCAAGCCCGCGAGAGCTTCTAGTGCCGCACGCCAACGTCCTCGCCCACAAGGGCATCGCCAACGAGCTCGGGCTCATCGGTCAATGGCTCGATGTCCGCGGATGGACCTACGAGCGGCTGTGGCGCGAGGACTTCCCGGTGCTTCCCGAAGCCGACGCCTTGATCGTGCTCGGATCTCTCGACAGCGTGGCAAGTGGGCACTGCGCCGGTTGGGCACCGGCCGAGATGTCCTTGATCCGTGACTGGATAGACGACGGCCGTCGGTACCTCGGCGTGTGCTTCGGAGCCCAGATCCTCGCGAGCATCCTCGGAGGCAAGGTGGATCGACGCCCACGCTTCTACCGGAAAGTGGAGCAGATCCCCTGGTTCGACGGAACGGTACGTGGACCTTGGGTCCTGTGGCACGAGGACATCATCACCTCGGCCGGTACGGCGGAGGTGTTATCCGAACTCCCGCACGCGATCGTGGCCCTTCGCTCGGGCAATGCCTGGGGCATCCAAGCCCACATAGAACTCGATGCCGGTGGCCTAGAGCGCCTCGCCCGCGCGGTGGGCGCCCCACCGGACGTCTGGTCCCCACTGGTGGGCGCACTTGACAGCCAGGACCAGCCCGAACGAGTTCGCCAGGCGACATTCGATTTCCTAGACGAGGCGCTTGCCTGAGCGACAAATCGAATCTGGTCTCCTAGACTTGACGCCGATGGCCTACAGGACAAATCGGAAGACGCGCACCGGGGATCACCCCACCAAGACGAAGCTACGCGATGCCGTCGTGGCCATGATGCGATCGACACCACCTGAGGACATTCATTCGGAGTACGTCTTGCGGGAGACGGGGATCTCACGGGGCTCGCTGTATCACCACTACGAGGACTTCACGGACCTGCTTGAAGACGCCCTGCTCTACCGCTTCGCCGCGGGCGTGGAGGCTTCCACCGGCGCAATCGAAAACATCGTCACCAGCAGTTCCACTCAGGCGGAATTCTTGTCGATGCTCGAAGGTGTCACTCGCGCCACGCAGGACCGCGCGCTTGCAGGAAATCGCTTCGATCGCGCACGGATGCTGGCGATGGCACAGCACAATATGCGTTTTCGCGCCAAGCTCGCCAAGGTGCAAGATCGGCTCACCGAATCGCTCACCGAGTGCGTCGCACAAGCCCAGGAGAAGCACTGGTTGAAACGGGACTTCCAACCCCGAACGGTCGCGACCTTCATCCAGGCGTACACCCTGGGCAAACTCGTCGATGACGTCAGCGAGACGCCAATGGACAGCACCGATTGGGAGAACCTGATTACTCTCATTGTCGGGAGTGCACTGGCCGCGCCGGAGGACCAGTAGTGATCTAGTCGTGGGGAGGTGACGTGTTCACCGACCGACGCGATGCCGGCCACCAGCTAGCTCAGCTACTTGGCTCCTACACCGACCTCGATCCCATCGTTCTCGC
The DNA here is from genome assembly GCA_964550285.1 of uncultured Rubrivirga sp. Classification (GTDB taxonomy): domain Bacteria; phylum Actinomycetota; class Actinomycetes; order S36-B12; family S36-B12; genus S36-B12. Next base: position 13,223 of record CAZJYN010000019.1, on the reverse strand, counting down.
CCTGCCCCGTGGCGGGGTACCGGTGGCCCAGGAGGTGGCTCGGGCTATCGGGGCCCCGATGGATGTCTTGATCGTGCGCAAACTCGGAGCACCGACCAATCCGGAATTCGCTTTCGGCGCGGTAGGCGAGGGCGGGATCGTCGAATTGAATCAACAGACCGTGGCGCTGCTCGGCTTAAGCGATCAAGTGCGCGATCGACTCATCACCGAAGCGCTGACGGAAATCGACCATCGAGTGCACACCTTCCGGGCCGGTCGTGATCTCACGAGTGTCTCCGGCCGCACGGTGATCGTCGTCGACGACGGTCTGGCCACCGGAGCGACCGCGGCTGCTGCGGTAGCGGTACTGCGTCACCTGGCCGCGGCCAAAATCATCGTTGCGATTCCTACCGGATCCGAGCAGGCAGTCGAGCGAATTTCCCACCTCGCCGATGACGTTGTCTGTGTGGAGGCCCCACGTGACTTCGGCAGCGTCGGTGCCCAATACGAGTCCTTCCCGCAGGTCACCGAGAACGAAGTCATCACGAGCATGCGCAGGTAACCGGCGTGTTCTTCGACGACGACATCGCGGTTCCGATCGGCGTCGGGAAGTCCCTACCCGGCCATTGCCGTGTCCCGGACGGCGCGCATGGGCTGGTCGTCTTCGTGCACGGCAGCGGCAGCAGTCGCCGCAGTCCCCGCAACCAGATGGTGGCTGACCATCTCAACGAACATGGATTGGGCACCTTGCTATTCGACCTGCTGACCGCGGCCGAAGGGGAACGGCGCCGGAACATCTTCGATATCGATCTGCTCGTCGATCGAGTCGGGAACGCGCGCGCATGGCTGCATATGCATCCACGGCTGTCCACCTTGAAGGTGGGACTGTTCGGGGCGAGCACGGGGGCCGCCGCGGCATTGGTTTCAGCGGCGAGCAACCCCGAGGGGGCCCGGGCCGTGGTCTCGCGCGGCGGGCGTGTGGATCTCGCCGGCCGATGGTTGACAAAAGTGCGAGCTCCCTCGTTGCTGATCGTCGGTGGGGACGACGATCAGGTGCTGATCTGGAATCGGGAGTCCGCTCGCCGGCTCACCTGCGAGAACCGGATCGAGGTCGTAGCAGGGGCGTCGCACCTGTTCGAAGAGCCCGGCGCGCTCGAGGAAGTTGCCCGACTCGCGTCCTCCTGGTTCACCACCCACCTGGACTCGCCACTTACGGTGGACTGATGGAGAACCAGACGTTCGGCAAGTTGTTCATCACCGGCGGCGTAGCCGGGGTACTCGGTGGGGCCGTTTCCTTCATCATCTGGCTCGTCGCGAGCTTGGCTGGCATGTCGGATCAGGTGAACGTTATGGGCCAAGGCATACAAGCCCTGCAGTGGTACCAGTTCATCGCCTTCGGCCTTTTCTCCGGCTTCGGTGGCGGTGCCGTAGCTGGACTGCTGCGAAACCGCCCCTCTGGGCGCACGGTCTTCACCGTGATCTCGGTGATCGTCCTGGTGCTGTCGTTCGTGACACCGCTGGCCGGACAGGAGCAGACCGAGACCGCGACCAAGATCGTGCTCCTGGCAACCCATTTCGTGGTCTTCTTCGCCGTGGTGCCGACCCTGCGGCAGCGCATGCGATGAAACCGGCACCGCCGGTGCCCTTGCTGTGGCTCCCCCAATTGGACTCGAACCAATAACCCTTCGATTAACAGTCGAATGCTCTGCCAATTGAGCTATGGGGGATCGAACTGCGAGGAGGAGACTATCAAGGCCACCGCTAGCCGCTCACGCTCCTGCTGCGCCAGTCAATTCGACGGCACCGGAGGCCGCCTAGGCAACCTGCAATGACTGATCTCGTGCGCCTCCTTCGAAGGCAGCCCCAGGACGCCCATGACGATCTCGATGACGTCATCACCGGCCTTGCCGGGTATCCGCGGATGCAAGATTCGCAGCCCGATGAAGTGCAGCATCGCCCCGAGGATGGTGGTGATCTTCGCTTCCATCAGGTGGGGATCGAATCTGCCGACTTCGATCCCCCGACGCACGTCCCGTTCGAGCTCACCCTCCTCGCTCTCCCGGTACTTCGGGCCCCACACGAAACGCTGGGTGTGCCAAATCACATGCGCATGCTCGACATGGGTATCCGGCATCCGAGTCATGAACCGACCGAAGGTGGCAAGCCGCAGCGCGGGATCGTCGATCTTCGCCAAGACGGGCTCGGCCCAACCGGAGAATTCCACGAAGGACCGCACCGCGGCCGCTGCGAAGAGATCGTTCTTGGATTCGAAGTGGTTATAGACGGTCCCGACCGAGACCCCAGCCTCACGGGCGACATCGTGGATGCTGACATCGGGACCGTTCTCCGCCACACAGTGCCGGGCCGCGTGCACGAGGGCGTAATCGATGTCCTCTTTGCGTTCCGCACGCGAGCGACGTTCCGTTGCCATGGCACCTCCACCTGAGCGACGGTGACTCATGCTAGCGGCGCCCCCGCACTCAAGTCCTGATGAAACGCGTGGCGAATGAATCACCCGCCACGCCCAAAGGACGTGGCGGGTGATTCTCCCCCCTAGACGCGCACCGAAGTGCGCGAGTAGGTCCTATTCGCCAGCGATGTTGGCTGCCTTGTCGAGACCCTTCTCGAGATCCTCGATCGCTGCGCTGACATCGCCCTTGTCCATGGCCTTGCTGGCCTTCTTGGACGCCCGAGTGAGGGCCTTGTCGATGTCGGTATCGATTGCGTCCACGGCAACGGCCACGATCGCGGCCTCACCGTCGTCGAGGTAGGCACCGAGCTCCTTGAGGTCCTTGCGGGACATGCCACCGGCGAAGTGGCCGATCGTTCCGGCGATCACGCCGAGTCCTGCGCCGCCGCCTACCGCGGAAGCCACGACGGCCAGCCCGGCCGGCGGGAAGATAGCTCCGATGATGGCGCCACCGACTACTCCGACGCCCGCGGCAACCTTGCCGGCGTGGGTGGTCTCGTGGACGTGCAAGCGGCCCTTCTCGTTACGCGAGACCAGGGCAGCGGTCAGGTGGCGGATCTCACCGGCATCTTGGATCTCGCGCATGGCTTCGAGATCCTGCTTGGCCAGATCCTTGGAGTCGTAAGTGGCTGCGTACAGCACATACGTCTTTTCCGAGTCAGACATCTTTCTCCTCAACTGAAACGTTCGGAGGTGTTTTTCACCCCGCGTCGGGTCCAACAGAATGAACCTTATTCACTGTAGCAGGGGGAACTGAAGGGTCAAATGAGCGCTTCAAATGCCCAACGAGGCCCGTAGCTCCGCCAACGCTCGGTCGGCTTCTTGCCGCAATCGCGGGTCGGCTGCATCCAAGCCCGCATCGAAGACGATCGACCAGGAGATGTCCTCCACTCCGCCTCCAGGGGCCCGCCTTGCTACCAGTTGGGCTCCGTATCCATCGCCGAGTTCGGTGTATTCAGAGGCCACAACGGTGTCCATCACCCGATCGCGAACCGCCGCGGGCAGATCACGGGGCTCGGCCAGTTTGATCCGAATCCGCTGCGCACCGTTCGCACCCTCGATGGTGAGCACGAAGTCCGGCTGCTCCCAGGTGCCCTTGACCACCTGTTGCCACGGGATGCGCAGATCACTGCGTTGCTCGTAAAGACCCGCATCGGTGGCCACCACGTAGGAGCCTTCGGGGTGGGCGGCGTCGCCGATCCCCCAGGCGAGCACCCGCTCACCTGAGGAGATACCGAGATCACGTTTAACCTGTTCGTCAATAGGCGAACGCTTGAACCTCATGTGCTGCCCACCGCCTCCTTCAGCAGGCTACGGCGGTACTGCTGCAAAGCCTGCAGGTCCTGGCCGAGCCGCTGCTGCTCTGCTGGATCATCGGTCCGCTGCAGTCGGCCCATGAGGTCTTCCATCCGCCTACCGGCATCGACCTCGAGTAACCGAGCGATTACTCCGGTGGCGTAGCGGGTGTCGTGACCATCCATCGCTGGTAGCGGTTCGACGGCCAACTCGCGGACTAGGGACCGCACCTCATCGTCAGGGCACGCGGCGAGTACCGCATCGACCCACGCCAGGCCCGAGACATCGGCGCGAGGGCCACCGGCCTTGACGATCGCCTCGTGCACCGAGATCGCCCGTGGATGGGTGAAGGCAGGCGCCTCGACGCTGGCGTACCAATCCGCAACGGCGTCGGGATGCTGCAGGGCGCACTTCAATGCTTCACGTTCCACGACAAGCGCGGGATCACCCGGCCGGGGTCCACGCGTGATGTGGCTCGATGGCGGGTTCGAACCACCGACGGCCTTGGCAACATCGCCGACGTCCAGGCCCAGCCAGCCAGCGAGCCGGCGCGTGTATTCGGGTCGAAGTGCACCGTCGCGGATCTTGGCCACGATCGGCGCCGCGTCGCGCAGCGCTGCGATTCGGCCTTCGGCGGTATCGAGATCGTAGTTCGCGATCGTGGACTTGATGGCGAATTCGAACAACGGGACCTTCTCGTCGACGAGTTCGCGCACCGCCGCATCCCCGTGCTGCAAACGCAGATCGCAGGGATCTAAGCCATTGGATTCCACCGCAACGAAGGTCTGCGAGACGAACTTCTGATCCTCGGTGAATGCGCGCATCGCAGCCTTCTGACCAGCAGCATCCCCGTCGAAGGTGAAGACCACTTTGCCCTTCATCTGATCATCGTCCATCAGCAGTCGGCGCAGCACCTTGATGTGATCGGCGCCGAAACTAGTTCCGCAGGTGGCGACAGCGGTCGGCACGCCTGCGAGATGACAGGCCATGACATCGGTATACCCCTCGACGATCACCGCCTGCTGGCTCTTGGAGATGTCCTTGCGCGCCAAGTCGATGCCGTACAGAACCTGGCTCTTCTTGTAGATCGGGGTCTCGGGGGTGTTCAGATACTTCGGGCCGTCGTCATCGTCGAGCAGTTTGCGGGCGCCGAAGCCAACGACGTCTCCCCCGAGATCCCGGATCGGCCAGACCAACCTGCCACGAAAGCGGTCGTAGACACCGCGATTGCCCTGACTGACTAGCCCCCCGGCGAGGAGTTCCTCATCGTTGAACCCCTTGCTGCGTAGGTGCGAAGTGAGCGCATCCCAGGACTTCGGTGCGAAACCAACCCCGAAGTGCTCGGCCGCTGCCGCGTCGAAGCCACGCGAGGTCAGGAATTCCCGACCCACCTGGGCGGCCGGCGAGGTCAACTGCTCCCGATAGAACGCCGATGCAACCTTGTGCGCCTCCACCAATCGGGTGCGCACACCCTGCTGGCGATTGATCGCCGCGCCGCCTTCCTCGTAGCGCAACTGCACACCGGTCTTATCGGCGAGCTTCTCGATGGTCTCGGCGAAGGTCAGATGGTCGACGCGCTGGACGAAATTGATGACATCGCCACCCTCACCGCAACCGAAGCAGTACCACATCCCCCGGCTCGGGGTGACATGGAAACTGGGCGTTCGTTCGTCGTGGAAGGGGCACAGGCCCTTCAGGCTGCCCCCACCTGCGGACTTCAAGGTCACGTATTCCCGGACCACATCGTCGATTCGCGCGCGCTCGCGAACGAGAGCTACATCCTCATCGCGAATCCGCCCGGCCATGGCCCGATCCTAGGTTCTCAGACCTGCACGACTTCGAGGCCACGAACCCCGGAGATCACGAAGAAGTCGTTGTCCTGCGTGACCACGGGGACGTCGAATCGGATAGCGGTGGCAGCGATCCACAGATCGTTGACATCCAACCGCCGCCCGGCATCGGCAAGCCAACTCCGTAACGCCGCCCACTCGTCGGCCACCCATTCATCGATGCCCAGCAACGGCACCTCCGCCGCCATCTCGACGGTGCGCAACCTCGCGAGCCGATCCTGGTTGTCCTGCGCCGCGAGCACCCCCGCCTTCAACTCGGCCAAAGTCACCGGACTGATCCGCATGTCCCAATCCTTGGCATCAGCTCGCAAAGTGCGCTGGCCTTCTAGTGCGATGAACACGCTCGTGTCCGCCAGCACGGGAAAGGTCACTGCCTACCCTCGACCCACGGTCCGACGACATCGGTTTCCTGCGAACCCATGGCCTTCAAGTCCGCAGCCATTTGGGGATCCGCCTGATGCCGAGGAAGCCGAGCGAAGAACTCCGACCCCGGGAAGGAGGTGCGCCGACCCTGGGGCAACGGCACGAGCTTGGCAGTGGGTACGCCTCGGATGGTGATGACGATGTCTTCTCCAGCCAATGCGCGGTTGACCAAGCCCGAGGTGTCGTTTCGCAGGTCCCTAATCGGTACTTCCGTCATGCTACGAACGTAGCATCTTGTAGCCGTTACCGCACGAGGCGCTTATGCCACTGCACGATGCTGACATCGGTCAGGCTCGCTACTTGGTCGACGATTACCCGGAATCGCTCGGCGTCGCTCGCCGCTTGGTCGTACGTGGGCCGCAGCCACTGCTCGAGCGATCGGCCCTCATCGAGGGTGAGAGCGTGCACGAGTTCGGCGATGATCTCGCGTTGACGCGCGTACTCGACCTGCGCTCCTTCGCGCTGCATCACGTACTTCACCGTGATCGCCTTCATGACCGCGACCTCTTGTCGGACCTCATCGGGCACCACGAGATCGGCGGAGTATCGGGTGAGGGGTCCGTCGCCGTAGGCCATCTGGGTTGCGATCTGCGCACTCACGCAAAAGCGGCCGATGAGATAACTGGTGAACCGCTTCAAGGCGATCATGTCCCGATGCGATCCGGTGAATTGCCCTGGCCAATAGTCCAAACCGCGCAGCCGATCGATCGCCGAGTCGAGTTCCTCCGGCGACGACGAAGGGAGGTATCGCTCATGGGCGATGGCCACGACCTCACCGCGTACACCTGGATCCGCGAGCCAACCTAAGTCGACGAGGCCGACGTGGACGGCGTCTTCCACGTCATGGACGGAGTACGCGACGTCATCGCTCCAATCCATGACCTGCTCCTCTAGGCAGGTGCGTTCAGCTGGCGCCCCATCGCGCAGCCACTCGAAGATCGCAGCATCGTCGGCGTAGTAGCCGAACTTGCGCTCGTAGCCCGGACCACCCGAACCCCGTCCCCACGGGTACTTGCATGAGGCATCGAGGCACGCGCGGGTCAGGTTCAATCCAGCGCTGCGGTCGAGATCGGCATCGAAGACCTTGGCTTCTAGGCGCGTGAGCACGCGGAGGGTCTGCGCGTTGCCCTCGAAACCTCCGATGGACGCGGTGAGTCGATCGAGTTCCTCCTCGCCGTTGTGCCCGAAGGGTGGGTGACCGAGATCGTGGGCGAGCCCGGCGACCTCGACGACGTCGGCATCGCATCCCAGTGCTTCGCCGAGTTCCCGGGCGATCTGCGCGACCTCGAGGGTGTGTGTGAGCCGGGTGCGCGGGAAGTCATCTTGACCGGCGACCATCACCTGGGTCTTGGCCGCTAGTCGGCGTAAGGCGGAGGAGTGCAGGACGCGGGCGCGATCGCGGGCGAACGGGCTGCGTACCCCTTCCTTGATCGGCTCGGTGACCACCCGCGCGCTATCGGCATCGCCGTAGCCGTAGATGTCACGAGTGCTCACGCCCCGACACTAACGAGCGGGCGCTGCTTCCACGATGCTCGGCAGTGTCCACCGGGTGAATGCGTGGTGCCGTAGCAGGGCCGCGACCTCCCGGCCTACGTAGTCCGAGGTCAAGGACACGTTCGAACCCTGGTCGGTGGGCGAGACGCGGGCATCGATTCCCAGTCCACCGGCGGTGGCCTGCACCCGCGCCGCATGCGCGGGGTCGGTAACGATCGTCGCCGAGGACCAATCCAGGTCGGACATGACCGACGCGACCAAGGTGAGCGGTCCGACGGTGTCGGCACCGGTATCGAAGGTGATCACATCGGATGGGGGAACGCCCTCGACCCACAGTGCAGCGCGGGTGGCCGCGTGGGTGCGTGGCGGTCCGGTCACCATCACCACGGGCGCCACGCCTTCGCGGTAGAGGTTGGCGGCATGCTCGACTCGGGCAACACGCGCAGCCTGCGGATCGCCCCAGACCCGACCCGGGTCCAGCATCACGATCGCCTGGGTGGGTGATCGGTCGTCGAACTGCGAGGCCAGGACCACCTGGACTGTGGCACCCACCGGTATCAACAAGGCGACGACGATCACCATGGTCAAGATCAGCGTGCTGACCGCACGAGCGGAGAATCCCCCGGTGTCCGTCCGCGCAGCACGAGTGCGAACGACGGACGGGGAAGCCACGGCGCAATCGTCACACGAGTCACACCCGTTTCAGGTATGCCACGCCCGCGGTCAGCGGTCAGCGGTCAGCGGTCAGCGGTCAGCGGTCAGCGACTATCGCTGCCCTGGCCACCGGACTTCTCGATAGCCGAGCGGCCCGCCTCGAGTCGGGCCACCGGCACCCGGAACGGCGAGCACGAGACGTAGTCCAGGCCCACCTCATCGAAGAAGTGCACCGAGTCGGGATCGCCGCCGTGTTCACCGCACACGCCGCAGTGCAGACCCGGACGGGTGGCGCGACCCTTCTCGACCGCCGTGCGCACCAACGCCCCCACGCCCTCGCGGTCGATCGACTCGAACGGCGAGACCGAGAAGATGCCCATTTCCAGGTACGGGCTGAAGAACGCCGCCTCGACGTCGTCGCGGCTGAACCCCCAGGTGGTCTGCGTCAGATCGTTGGTGCCGAAGGAGAAGAACTCCGCCCGCTCGGCGATCCGATCCGCAGTCAGGGCTGCGCGTGGCAACTCGATCATCGTGCCGATCGGGAACCCTAGGGAGCAGCCGTTGCCGGCTTCCACTTCGGCTAGTACCTGCTCGGCTTCATCGCGGGTGAACTCGAACTCCGCCGCAGTGGCGACCAACGGGATCATGATCTCCGCGCGTGGAGACTTGCCTTTCGCCAGCAGCGCACACGCGGCCTGCGCGATAGCGCGCACCTGCAGCGCGAACAGTCCGGGTAGCACCAGGCCTAGCCGCACTCCGCGCAAACCGAGCATCGGATTTTGCTCGGCCAGGCGGTTGACTTCACGCAGCAACGCGACGTCTTCGTCGTTCACCTCGCCACGCTCCTTGGCCAAGGCGACCTCGATCGCTAGTTCGGTGCGATCGGGCAGGAACTCGTGCAACGGCGGGTCGATCAACCGAATCGTCACCGGAAGGCCGTCCATCGCCTCGAGCACATCGGTGAAATCGGCGATCTGCAAGGGCAGCAGTGCCGCCAGCGCCGCTTCGCGATCCTCGTCGCTACTCGCAACGATCAACTTCTCGACGTACTTCTTGTGTTCGCCGAGGAACATGTGTTCGGTGCGCAGCAGTCCGATTCCCTCCGCACCCATCCGACGAGCACGCGCTGAGTCCGGGCCGGTATCGGCATTGGTCCGAACACCTAGCCGGCGCCGCTCATCGGCGTGCTTCATGATCCGATCGACCGCGTGCACCAGATCCGCGGTCGATTCATCGACCGCGGTGAGTGCGGCATCTAGGCCCTCCTCGAAGTAGCGCACCACCGGGCTTTGCACCACCGGGACCTCGCCGTAGAAGACCTCGCCGGTGGAACCGTCGATGGAGATGACTTCGCCCTCGCGAACCTCCCTCTCACCAACGCGCAGCACACCCTCACCGCCGCGCACCTCGATCGACTCCGCGCCGCAAACCGCGGTCTTACCCATACCGCGGGCCACGACCGCGGCATGCGAGGTCTTTCCGCCCCGGCTCGTCAAGATGCCAGTGGCTGCCACCATCCCGGCGAGGTCATCGGGGTTGGTCTCCCGGCGCACCAAGATCACCTGCTCGCCGCGGGCCGTCCATTCCACCGCTGATGCGGAGTCGAAGACCACTTTTCCTACCGCCGCGCCAGGTGAGGCGTTGGTGCCGGTGGCTAGGAGTTCGCCCTCGGAATCCCGATCGAACTGCGGGAACATCAACTGAGCCAACTGCTGACCTGTCACCCGCTCGACTGCCTCGTCCATCGAGATCACGCCTTCGTCGACGAGTTGGATGGCGATCCGAAAGGCCGCCCCCGCAGTGCGCTTGCCCACCCGGGTCTGCAGCATCCACAACTTGCCGCGCTCGATGGTGAACTCGATGTCGCACAGATCGCGGTAGTGACTTTCGAGAGTGTTCATGATCGTCAGGAACTCGTCGTAGGACTTCTTGTCCAAGCGCTCTAGATCATGCAAGGACAGTGTGTTGCGGATGCCCGCCACCACGTCTTCGCCCTGGGCATCGGGCAGGTAGTCGCCGTAGATGCCCCGCTCCCCCGACCCTGGATCGCGCGTGAACGCCACGCCGGTTCCCGATCCTTCGCCTACGTTGCCGAAGGCCATGGCCTGCACGTTCACGGCAGTGCCCAGATCATCGGGGATGCGCTCGCGGCGCCGGTAGATCACCGCGCGTTCGGTGTTCCAGGAATCGAAGACAGCGCGCACTGCCCGCATGAGTTGCTCGTGCGGATCTTGCGGGAACGGCGACCCCGACTCACGGGCGATGACCGCTTTGAACGCCTCGACGAGCTCACGCAACTGGTCGGCGGAAAGCTCGACGTCGGTTGCTACACCGGCCGATTCCTTCGCGGCATCGAGACGGGATTCGAATTCCTCGCCATCGATGTCCAGCACCGTCTTGCCGAACATCTGCAGCAGCCGCCGATAGGCATCCCAGGCGAAGCGTTCGTCGTTGGCCTTGGCCGCAAGTCCGTTCACGCTTTCGTCGTTCAGTCCGATGTTCAAGACCGTTTCCATCATCCCGGGCATCGAAAAGCGCGCACCCGAGCGCACCGAGACCAGCAGCGGATCGCCCGGATCGCCTAGGCGCCTGCCCATCTGCTCCTCGAGGCTCGCCACGTGCGTGGCGATCTCGGCTTCTAGTCCGTCGGGGTTTCCACCGTGCTGCAGATAGTGCCGACACGCTTCGGTGGTGATGGTGAATCCAGGAGGAACCGGCAGCCCGAGCTTGGTCATCTCGGCGAGGTTGGCTCCCTTGCCGCCGAGGAGATCGTTCATCGAGCGGTCGCCATCGCGGAAGTCGTAGACGTACATCGCCCTAGGTCACACCATGCAAACGGTTGATGGCTAGTGAAACCGGTTATTTGTCCCACGCGGCGCGCGTGACCTCGCCCACATAGTGGAATGACGAAGGGGGTTACTGGCTGCGGTTACATCAGCCGCCGCTGACCGAGAGCTCGGCTTGGGCCACCTCGCATGCTTGCGCCGCATCGAGGAACGGACTGTCCAACCAGCCCTCCGGCAGCGCGGGTGCCCGCCCGCCCGAGGTGCGCCCACGCGGGCCGGAACCGACCTCGGTGTTGAAGTCCTGGTCCCCGTCGATCTGCGCCAGCAGCGCATCGAGTTCATCGAGCGTGGCGACCGTGCCCAGGGCTTGCCGGATGGGTTGCGCAACGCGGAACCCTTTCAGGTACCAGGCCATGTGCTTGCGGATATCCCGACAGCCCTTCACCTCGCCGTAGTCCGCGCAGAGCAACTCCGCATGCCGGCGCAAGATGCGCAGCACTTCGCCCAACCGCGGTTCGCTGGGCAACGGATCGCCTCGAAACGCCGCCACCAGGTGCCCGAACAACCATGGTCTGCCCAAGCAACCACGACCGACGACGACGCCATCGGCGCCGCTCGCTTCAACCATCCGCAGGGCATCGGCCGCGGTCCAGATATCGCCGTTGCCCAGCACCGGCACACCCAACGGGGCCAATTCCTGCTTCAACCGCGCGATCGCGGTCCAGTCCGCCTGACCGGAGTACATCTCCTGCGCGGTGCGCCCGTGCAAAGCAACCCACGCCACCCCCGCCGCAGCCGCCGTGCGCCCGGCCTCGAGGTAGGTCAGGTGATCGTCGTCGATGCCCTTGCGCATCTTCACCGAAACGGGCACGCGACCATCGGCGGCCAGGACAGCCGATTCGACGATCGATGCGAACAGGTCCTTCTTCCACGGCAGCGCGCTACCGCCACCCTTGCGGGTCACCTTCGGCACCGGGCAGCCGAAGTTCATGTCGATGTGATCGGCGCGATCTTCCTCGACGATGATCCGCACTGCCTGGGCCATTACCTGCGGATCCACTCCGTATAGCTGCACCGAGCGCGGGGATTCATCGTCGGCGAAGACCACCATGTCCATGGTCGCCGCGTTGCGCTCCACTAGGGCGCGGCTGGTCACCATCTCCGAGACGTAGAGCCCGGCGCCCGATTCCCGACATAGCCGGCGAAAGGCCCGATTGGTGATACCGGCCATGGGAGCGAGGACCACCGGTGGGTCGATCACCTGAGCACCGACCTGCAAGGGCAGCCGACTCATTTCCTGAACGACACTCACTTAAGTAATTATCCCAGCACGAGTCGAATACGGCAGACTGCGCCTGCCTGTGCGGCGTAAAACGAAGGAGAACACGTGAACATGGTGCCCGATCAAGCGGCGATGACCGGCAAGAAGCGGTGGGTAGCGCTGCTGTTCCTCGCCTTGGGCGTGGCCATGATCATCCTCGATGCCACCGTCGTGAACGTTGCTATCCCCACGATGGTTCAGGACTTGAACCTGAGCACGAACGACGCCGAGTGGATCAACGCCGCCTACTCCCTGACCTTCGCCTCCCTACTGATCTTCTTCGGCCGCCTGGCCGACCGTTTCGGCCGCAAACTGTTGTTCATCATCGGCGTGGTCTCCTTCGTCAGCGCGAGCGTCCTGGTTGCCGCCTCCGACAACGCCGGAACGTTGATCGCCGCCCGCGCGCTGCAAGGTGTCGGCGGGGCGATGATCTTGCCCAGCTCCTTGTCGGTCATCAACGCCGTGTTCGTCGGCAAGGCGCGTGCCGTCGCATTCGCCGTGTGGGGCGGCACCATCGGCGGCATGGCGGCCCTCGGGCCGCTAGTGGGCGGCTGGCTGACCACCTACTACTCCTGGCACTGGGCGTTCTTGATCAACGTGCCCATCGGCATCATCGTGTTGATCGGTGTCTTCATCGTGGTCCCGGAGACCCGCGATGCCACCGGGCGCAAAGGAATCGACGTTCCCGGCACGATCTTGGTCACCCTCGGACTCATCGGTGTGGTTTTCGCACTCATCGAAGGCCAGCGTTACGGCTGGTGGGTGCCAACGAACCAATTCAGCATCGGTGGCTGGGACTGGCCATCGCAAAGCATCTCCATCGCGCCGGTGGCCGGGTTGCTCGGACTCATCGCGATCATCACGATGCTGTTCGTCGAGAATGCCCGATCCAAGGCCGGCAAGATCGTGGTGCTGGACCTGAAACTGTTCCGCATCAAGTCCTTCGGTGC
>CAZJYN010000018.1:25017-28903 GCA_964550285.1 uncultured Rubrivirga sp. | reverse complement strand
TCACTTCGGTGCCGCCGTACTTGCTGTAGATGACGACGTCACCGACCTTGATATCCAGCGGGACCCGCTTCTCGCCGTCGTCGTCGAACCGACCAGGGCCCACAGCGAGGACTTTGCCCTCTTGCGGCTTCTCCTTGGCGGTATCGGGAATGACGAGGCCAGAGGCAGTTGTCTGCTCGGCTTCTAGGGTCTGGACCAAGATCCGGTCCTCGAGGGGCTTTATGGAGACCGACACGGTTGCATCCTCCGGATGAGTCGGCGGCCGCCCGGGTGGGCGGGAAACGGCTAGGACTGTTGGCAGTCTCACGGGGAGAGTGCCAACGCGAACATTACGCCTGGCTTAGCACTCTGTCAATTCGAGTGCTAGGCGCGGCGCTGCTGGCACGATCCGAGGCGTGGACGACGCACTTGTCAGCTTGGCCCGGGACTACTCCCCGCACGAGCGCTGGGAGCTCATCTCGCCTGCGCCCGAGCCCGATCCGTGGCGGGCCATCGAGCAGGTGCGCCGGGCGCATCCGAACTTCAGCGCGGACTTCGCCGCAGCCGTCGCCACCCAACGAGAACTCGGCCACCGGGCACGGGCGGACGGCAGCATCCCCCCGGGACCCTGGCTGCTCACCAGGAACGGTGCCCAACAATCCACCCACCTGGCCGTGGCTACCCGCCGCGCTCGCCACCTAGCCGCCGCTGGCGCGGCTTCGGTTGTAGATGCCACCGCAGGCTTGGGGGTCGACGCCTGGGCCTGCGCTGCGGCCGGGATGCAGGTGCTGGCCATCGAGCGGGATCCGCTCACCGCCGAGTTGTGCCGCGCCAACCTTCCCGAGGCGACGGTCGTGAACGCCGATGCCACCGAAATCGATGTCCGGGCACTCCCGGAGTACAACCGGCTAGTCGAGCCGGTCTGCTGGCTGGTGGACCCTGCGCGACGGGGCCTTGCCCAGCGGGTCGACGGCACGCGGGCGGCGCCCGAGCGCGACCCGGATCGCTGGTCCCCGCCGTGGTCGTTCGTCGAACGCTTGCGCACCGAACACGCATGGGTCGCGGCGAAGGCGCCCGGTGGCTTCACTCCAGCAGCGCACTGGTCCGCAGAGTGGGTCGGCATCTGGGACTACGTGGTCGAGTGCGCTGTGTACTCATTGCCGATGCCTGCCCTACAGCATTTCCGGCAAGCGACGTTGCTCGACGGTTTAGCAGATGGCACCGATCTCACCCACGCTGTAGACGACGACACCGCTGCTCCCATCGGTCCATTGGCGGAGTTCGTGGGCGAACCCCATCCGGTCTTCCACCGCGCTCTGCCCGAGCTGTGCGCAGCCGGTGCCAGGCGCGTGTCGGCCTCGAGCAACTGGATCACCGCGGACAAGGCGAACATCCCCGGGGTGCGCTGGTTCCGAATCCTCGATACCGCGCCAGCTAAGGGCCTGCGGGCTCTCGCCCGCGATCACGGGATCGAATCCGTGGCGATCAAATCCCGTGAGTCAACGGCTCCGCTTGGCACGTGGCGCGCTCGTATCGGGCTTTCCGATGGCAACCGTTACGCCGTGATCATCGCGCGCGAATTGCCCGAGGTAATCCTCGCCGAACGGCTCTAAGTGGTGTCAGGAGAGTTTCGGGAGATACGCGGCGAGGTCCGCTGGTCGAAGACCGGCCTTGCGAGCCACACGGAGGGCGGTGCGCAAGTCTTGTTCCAAGTCGGGTCCGAAATGCAAGAGCATGATCGACCCCGGCCGCAGTCGACCATCTCGGTACGAGACACGACCGTCATCGATGACTGTGTCCCACATGACTATCCGTTCGATCCCGCATCGACGGGCCACCGCCCGCACCCGCGGACTATCCGCCGCCGCACCATAGGGAGGGCGCATCATCCACGGAGTGTTGCCGAAGTCGCGCCTGAGTTTGCGTTGCGTGTAGCACAACTCATGATCAAGGTCGGTGGACAGCAGCGAGAAGGATGCGTGGGTAGCACTGTGGTTTTGGATCGACCCTCGGCTCGACACCCGTTCGAAGTAGCGCGCTCGATCCTGCACCGTCCATGCGGTCAGGAAACTCGTGACAGGAATGCGGCGCTTCTCCACCAGACGTCGCGCTGCTAGGTCCTTGTAGATGCCGTCGTCGATAGTGATGAAGACCACGGGCTCTTTGGTCTTGACTCGGTAGATCGGTCGCAAAGTAGGGATAGTCGCGTAGCCGCTGGGAGTCCCCGATGCCCGCAGCCCGTTGGTCGAACCGGAATCGGCTCCGGTGGCACTGTTGGCCGGAGCGGTGAGCGCGAACGAGAGGACCACGGCGATGACAACTGCCACCAACGCTCGCATACGCACGCTCCAAGGTCAGGGGAAGTCGACCCGAAGGTCGTGACCGAGAACCACTCTACGCGCGATCGGTAGCGCCTGGATAGCCTCCCGATCAATCCCCGATGAGCACTCGATGAACGTCGAACGTGGACGTAGCCGGGAATCCTGGTTCCGTCGGTGCCACCTGTTGCCTGATCAACCGGGCACCAAGGGCGGCGACCATCGCGCCGTTGTCGGTGCATAAGTCCGCACGCGGGACGCGAAGGTTGACGCCAGCTGCATCCGCACGTTTCTGGGCCAAGGCTCGCAAGCGGGAGTTGGCCGCGACTCCACCTCCAAGCACGAGGTGATCGACCCCGTGATCGAGGCATGCCGCTATCGCCTTACGGGTCAAGACATCGGCCACCGCTTCCTGGAAGCTCGCCGCGACATCGGCGGGATCGATGCGCTGCTCGCGCACCACCCGGGAAACCGCCGTCTTGAGGCCGGAGAAGGAGAAGTCGTACCGGTGATCGGGGTCGTGCGCGAGTGCCCGCGGGAATGCCACGGCGTCGGGGCGTCCGCGCTCGGCGGCACGATCGATGTGCGGGCCACCGGGGAACGGCAATCCGATCAGCCTGGCCACCTTGTCGAAGGCTTCGCCGGCGGCATCATCCAAGGTGCTGCCCAGCGGTGTTACCTGTCCGCCGCTCATCAATAGCAAGGATGAATGGCCACCGGAGACCAAGAGCGCGATCAGCGGATCGGGCAGTTCCCCGTGTTGGAGTTCGTCGACGGCTACATGCGCCGCTAGGTGATTCACTGCGTAAACGTCAACACCTAGGCCCGCGGCGAGACCCTTCGCGGCGGAGACCCCGACGAGAAGTGAACCGACGAGCCCCGGACCGGCGGTCACCGCGATCGCATCGACGTCCCGTAGTGAGACTCCGGCCACCGCGCACGCCTCGTCGATGACCGGACCAATGGCATCGACGTGCGCTCGACTGGCCACTTCGGGAACCACACCACCGAACCTGGCCTGCTCCTCGATACTCGTCGACAGGACATTGGCGGCGAGGTCACGACCGATGACGATGCCCACGCCGGTCTCATCGCACGAGGTCTCGATGCCCAACACGACCGCACTCATACGCTCTCCAAGGGTCGACGCCGCCAGATGAGTGCATCCCCACCATCGGGGTAGTACTTGCTGCGCCTGCTCAATGGCTCGAAGCCATGCCGTTCGTACAGTCCCATCGCGGCTGCATTGTCCGCCCGCACCTCGAGCAACATGGAAGTCGCACCCGCTGCGGCGGCGTCTGCCATCAAACGCTCGATCAGTCGATCGGCGATCCCGGTACCGCGATGCTGCGGGTCGACGGCCACGGTCTGGATGTCGCTTTGCGGTGCCAATACGAAAGCACCGGCGTAACCGATGATCGAGGCACCCTTTTCCGCAACCACGTAGGTGCGCGTGGGTTGGGCAAGTTCGTGCCAGAACTGCTCGAGGCTCCAGGCCTCCCCTGGAAAGCAGGAGAAACACTGTTCCTCGAGTCGATGGACCGCCGGGATGTCCCACCAGCGCATCGGGCGGATCTCGTGGTTCTCGC
>CAZJYN010000018.1:0-24917 GCA_964550285.1 uncultured Rubrivirga sp. | reverse complement strand
TCTCGTGGTTCTCGCTCACGGCGTCGCGAGCCCGGCGATCGTGATGTCCGGCTGCCGCAAGTACAGCGGGGTCGGCCAGAACAGCGGGCCGGGGCCAAGTGCGTAGGTCGATGCGTCGCTGCCGTGCACCGCCAGTTCGTCGTCTACTCGTTGCGGCTCGAAGCCGTCATCGACGAAGCCGGCCACGCGCACTGCCATGGCAGCCGGATCGATCTCCACATCACGATGGACGGGATCGGGCAGGTCGTCGGCGCTGACCACCGGACCCCACGCCCGTTCGATGCGAGTGCCTCGCCGATAACCCGCGGCGTAGTTCTCCTTGCGCCTGGCATCCGTAGCGATGATGAACTCCGCCGGCTCACTCGCTGCGAGGGAATCGGCTACCTGCCAGGCGCGGGCATCAAGCGAGCACACCCCGACTATCCGGACACCCCAGGCTCGCGCCAGACCGATGCCGAAGGCGATGCCGACCCGAAGTCCGGAGTAGGGCCCCGGGCCGATTCCCACCGCCACCGCCCGTACGGGGGGTGCACCGACTAGGGCCGGTGCGATCTCGCCGGCGAAGAGCGTGTCGATCTCCTCAGCGTGGCGACGCGCTCCTTCGGCACGAGCCCGCGCCCGCGCACCGGTGGCATCACCGAGCCCGAGCACCGTGACGGCGCTGGAGGTATCGACGGCGAGGATCATGCGGCTGATTCCAGTAGCGATAGCAAACCCGCAGAGCGGGGACCGCCGGTCGTGAACTCCAGCACCCGACCCGGTTCCTCCTGACGGATACGGATCAGCAGATGGTCCTCGGGCAACGCGGCTGCGATGCGGTCTCCCCACTCGATGACCGTCACCCCGTGGTCGAGGTCGATGTCGAGGTCGTCCCACTCGGCGAGGCTGGCGATCCGGTAGGCATCGATGTGCGCGAGCGCGAGATTCGAACCGCGGTGTTCGCGCGCAACGACGAAGGTCGGACTCGTAACCGGTTCCACCACACCCAATCCCGCACCCAACCCCTGGGTGAAGGTCGTCTTCCCGGCACCGAGATCACCTTCGAGCACCAGGACATCCCCGGGGCGCGCGAGGGAACCCAGCAGCCTGCCGAGGTCCTGAGTCTGGGCGGGGTCGTGCGTGCGCACGATCACGCGGCACCTTGCTCGGATCGAATACCGCGACGCACCCGTTCGATGAGGCCGACGATGAGGTCGTTCACCTCTTCGGGGCGCTCGAGCATCACCATGTGCCCGGCGTCACCGAGCAGGGCGAACTCGGCACCGGGAATGTGTTCGACGATGTCCTCGCTCAATGCCGGCGGGGTGAGGCGATCCTTCTCCCCGGCGATGACGAGGACCTCGGCCCGCTGCAACACCGGGAGCATGTCGTGCTTGTCGTGCTCATGTAGCGCAGGCAAGAACTCGGCCACGACCTCCAAGCTCGTTCCCGCCAGCATCCGGGCGACGAAGCGACCCACGTGATCGGAGGTCGGGGAGCCGAAGGAGTACAACCGGGTAAGCAGCAACCCGAAGTCGCTTTCGTCCCAACCGTCGATGAGGTTCGATCGCTTGGCCAAAGTGGCCGCGATCGGCGTTGCCACGCTTTGCACGAAACGACCTAGGGGTCGGGGGAAGCCGAGGGAGCCGGCGGCTACGTCTCCGGCGGTCGTAGCGATCAAGCCGATGCCGCGGATGCGTTCGCCGATCTCCTCGGGATGCGCCTCGCAGTAGGCCATTACGGTCATCCCACCCATGGAGTGCCCGAGCAAGATGACCGGCCCCGTCGGTGCTACTGCTTCCAGGACTGCGGCGAGATCGACACCGAGTTGATCGATGTGGTGCGATTCGTAATCTGCGCGACTCGAACGACCATGGCTGCGTTGGTCGTAGAACACCAGCCGCGCCTTGCCGCGAAGTGCCTTGCGTTGGAAGTGCCAGGAGTCTTGGTTGAGGGCGTAGCCGTGGGCGAAGACGACGGTCAGGTCCGCGCATTGCGGATCTTGCGGTTCGTCGACTTCCACGTGTAACCGGGTGCCGTCTTCGGTCAGCAACTCACGCTGCTCTCCGCGCAAGGTGCCCAACTCATCCGCCTCACTGGAGGAGTCGGGTAGTGCCGTGCGACGGATCAATGCCCGCTCGGCGAGCACGCCGACGGCCGCTCCGGCCGCGAGCACCCCCGCTGCAGCCACTCCCCGGCCGGCTACGCGTACAGCTGACGTCAGGTCCATTCGTCCTATTGTCCCGCGGGCGGTGTTCGTGGGATGAACTGGCGTGGGACCCGACCACCGATGCGGGTCACGATCTCGTAGCCGATGGTGTCCAGGCGCTGGGCCCAGTCATCTGCGGTCGGTGTCTGCGATGCGGCATCGGCGAAGCCGCCGAAGAGTTGCACCGGATCACCGGGACCATCCTTGGCAGCAGGGCCGAGGTCCACCACGAACTGGTCCATCGCCACGCGGCCGATGATCGGGCAGCGCCGAGTACCGACGACGACCTCCACCTTGTTGCCGGCGCTGCGCGGGACGCCGTCGGCGTAACCGAGGGGCACGAGACCCATGGTGGTGTCGGCGGGTGCCTGCCAGGAATCGCCGTAGGACACCCACGCGCCTGCGCGCAACGCCTTGACGTGGGCAAGCCGCGCCTGCAGGTTCATTGCCGGTCTCAGTCCCAGATCGCGGGCGCTGCCCAGCCCCTCGCCCGGGGTCAGCCCGTACAGCGCGATACCCGAACGCACCATGTCGTACGCCAGGTCCGGCCTGCTCAACGCCGCAGCGCTATTGGCTAGGTGCCGCAACTGCGGCTGCACACCGGCGGCGGCAGCCTCACCGAGCGCTTCGGTGAAAGCCTCGACTTGGGCCTGCGTGCGCTCCTCGCCGGGGATGTCCGCGCTGCCTAGATGCGACCAGATCGCCACGACCTCTACGTCTTTGTCGTCCTGCGCATTGCGCACCTGCTGCATCAACTCCGGCCACGCCGTGGCCGAAGCTCCGTTGCGCGAGAGCCCGGTATCGATTTTCAGATGTATCCGAGCTGTGCGACCGGTGTGCTTGGCCGCCTCGCGGACTTCGGCCAATGCCCAGGCATCGGAGATCGACAAGTCCACATCGGAAGCGACGCAATCCATGACGCCGGGATCGCCGGGTGCCCACAGCCAGGCGAGGATGCGTCCGCGATCGCCTTGCGCTCGCAACGTGAGCGCCTCACTCGGCAGCGCCACTCCGAGCCAGCTAGCCCCGTGGTGGCGCAGCCACGGCGCCACGCTGTCCACTCCATGCCCGTAGGCATCGGCCTTGACCACCGCCATCACCGGGACTCCGACCCGGCCGACACGCTCGAAATTGGCGGCGATCGCGTCGAGATCGATCACTGCGACGGCCCGCGAGGGATCCGCGGTCACCACGACCAATCACCCCGACGCAGTTCGGCGATCGCCTCCGGTAACGCCGCGACTAGATCGGTTGCGAGCACCGGACGATCGGCGGCCGCGGCTAGTCGGCCGGCGGCACCGTGCATCCAGGTGGCCGCAGCGACTGCGGCGCCGGCTCCTGCATCCAAACGATCCTCGCCGGTGTGGGCCAAGACCCCTGCGATCAAGCCGGCTAGGACATCTCCGCTGCCGGCGCACGCGAGATCGGGCGTGCCGGAGCTATCGACGAAGACCGTTCCATCGGGCGCGAGGATCTCAGTTGCCGGACCCTTGCGAACCACGATCGCCCCGGACTCGATCGCCGCCTGCACGTCCTCGCCGAACAAGGCTCGGTATTCACCGGCATGCGGGGTCAGCACGGTGACAGCTCCCCGTGCGCTGCGAGCGCGTATGGCTTCATGCAACCCCTCGCTATCGGCGACGACGCCAAGGGCTCCGGCATCGAGCACGACGGGCACCGACACCTGCAACAGGACCTCGATGAGATCGCTGACCGGATGGTCGTTCGCCGGATCGTCGACCAAGCCAGGGCCACACACCCACGCGTGCACTCGCTCCAACTCTCGCGGATCCTGCCCCGTTGTGATGACGTCCGGGTAGGCACGTACTGCATCGCGCGCCACCCCATCGGCCCGATCGAAGGCGACGGTCATCCCCACACCCGCATAGCGCGCTCCCCCGATGGTCAGCAACGCGGCACCGGGGTAGCGAGTGCTACCGGCGGCGACGCCGACCACACCACGGCTGTACTTGTAGTCACGCTCCGCGGGCGCCGGGAAATACCCGAGAACGTCGATCGGCTCCAACACCTGCCAACTGGGCGGGGGCAGCGCTTCGGTAAGGCCGATATCGACTACCCGCACGGCTCCTGCCCAACTGCGCCCGGGCATGGCGAACAGCCCCGGCTTGGCGCAGCCGAAAGTGACCGTGAGATCAGCGCGAAAGGCAGCATCGCCCGGCACCGCACCGCTATCTGCTTCGACACCGCTGGGCACGTCGACGGCTACGCGAAGAGCATCTGAATCGTTCGCCGCGATCACCGCGGCGTGGGCCAGATCGCGTAGCGGACCACTGGCACCGATCCCCACGATGCCATCGATGATGAGGTCGGCCTGCGCGATGGCATCTGGGAATTCCGCGGCAGTAGCAAGCGACACTCGGCCACCAGCTCGAACCAAGGCACGCGCCCCGTCGCCATGGTGGCGATCGGCGAGGGCGAACGCACGAACGCCGGCACCGCGCTCTTGCAGCCGAGCACCCGCGAACAGGGCGTCGCCACCGTTGTTTCCCGATCCGACCAAGATGACGATCTTCGATCCACTCACCCGACCTGCGACGCTGCGCAAGACTCGAGCGCATTCGCTCGCAAGGCCGAAGGCGGCCCGCTGCATCAACGTCCCGGCAGGCACCCGGGACATGATTTCCTCCTCGGCAGCACGCACCTCGGCCACCGGGTAGAGGCCCAGCATCACTCCACCGTGACGGACTTGGCGAGGTTACGCGGTTGGTCGACGTCGTGGCCCTTGACCGTGGCGAGTTCGCAGGCGAAGACCTGCAGCGGAACCGTGGAAACCAGTGGTTGCAAGAGAGTGGGTGTCTCCGGGACGCGGATGATGTGGTCGGCGAAGGGGGTTATCGCCTCGTCCCCTTCTTCGGCCACGGCGATGACCCGGGCTCCTCGGGCCCGGATCTCCTGGATGTTGGACACGATCTTGCCGTGCAGCACGGAGCGACCCCGAGGTGAAGGCACGATCACGATCACCGGCACCCCATCCTCGATCAGCGCGATGGGTCCGTGCTTGAGTTCCCCGGCAGGGAAGCCCTCGGCATGCATGTAGGCCAATTCCTTCAGTTTCAGTGCGCCCTCGAGGGCCACCGGGTAACCCACATGGCGGCCGAGGAACAGCACCGAACCAGCCTTGGCGTATTCCTGCGCCAGAGCGCGCACCGGTTCGACGGTGTCGAGTACGAGGTCCACCTTCTGCGGCATATCCGACAGGTCCTGCATGATCGCGCGGATCTCATCTTCGAACATCGCACCGCGCGCCTGGGCTAGATACAACCCGACGAGGTAAGCCGCGATGATCTGGGTGAGGAAGGCCTTGGTGGATGCGACGGCGATCTCCGGCCCGGCGTAGGTGTATAAAACCGCGTCTGATTCGCGGGGGATGGTGGAACCGACGGTATTGCAGATCGCGAGGGTGCGAGCTCCCTGTTCCTTGGCGTGCCGCAAGGCCATGAGCGTGTCCATGGTCTCGCCGGACTGCGAGATGGCGATGACGAGCGAATCCGGTCCGACGATCGGATCGCGGTAACGAAATTCGCTGGCAAGTTCCACATCCACCGGCAACTTCGTCCAGTGCTCGATGGCGTACTTCGCGACCATCCCGGCATGGGCGGCCGTCCCGCAGGCGACGACGACCACCTTCGAGATCTGTCGAAGGACACTGTCTTCGATCTGGGTTTCGTCGAGGCGGATGCGCTGCTGCGCGTCCAACCTGCCGCGCAGCGAATCGGCGACCGCCTTCGGCTGCTCGGCGATCTCTTTGAGCATGAACAGCTCATAGCCACCCTTCTCGGCAGCCGAGGCGTCCCAGTCGACCGAGAAGGGCTTGGCATCGACCGGTGCGCCCTCGAAGTCGAGCACCTGCACCGAATCGGCGCGCAGCACCACGATTTGGTCCTGGCCGAGTTCCAACGCCTCGCGCGTGTGCTCGACGAATGCGGCGACGTCGCTGGCGAGGAAGTTCTCCCCTTCACCCAAGCCGACCACCAACGGTGAACTCCGGCGAGCACCGACCACGGTGGTGGGATCCTGCGGATCCATCGCCACTAGCGTGAACGCCCCTTCGAGTCGGTGACACACCGCCTGCATAGCCGTCGTCAGATCCGCATCCGGCATCGCTTCGGCCAGTAGATGGGCGACGACCTCCGTATCGGTCTCCGATGCCAATTCCACGCCGCGAGATTGCAATTCCTCGCGAAGCTCGGCGAAGTTCTCGATGATGCCGTTATGAATGACGGCCACCCGACCGTCCTCGCTCACGTGCGGATGGGCGTTGTGATCGGTCGGGCCGCCGTGGGTTGCCCAACGGGTGTGCCCGATACCGGTGGTGGACTGCGGAAGCGGATCCTGGCCCAGCAGGGTCTCCAGGTTCGCAAGCTTGCCGGCCTTCTTGCGAATCTCGAGTCGACCATCGCTGATCACCGCGACACCCGCGGAGTCATACCCGCGGTACTCGAGTCTGCGCAGCCCGGCTACCACCACCTCGAGGGCCTGCTTCTCGCCTACGTACCCGACGATTCCGCACATGGGCCCCACACTACGCCGGAGATGACACAGTAGGCCCGTGTTGACGATGCGGGTCATCTGTTCATCCGAACTGACGACCCAGTGCGATCGACTGCTGCGCGCGACGCCCAGCCTCAGTGGGCTGGTGCACATGCCAGGGGCGAGCGCGGACCCACCGGGTGATCTCTTCGAGGCCCAGGTCGAACGAGACGCAGTCAACGATCTGGTTGCCGCCTTGATGGACCTAAAGGTCCAAGAGCGGGGTTCGATCGAGATCATCGAGCCGGACACCTGGATCTCAGCCCGTGCGCTCCATGCCGAACAAACCTCCCCCGGTGCCGACAACGTGATCTGGCCGCAGGTCATCGAACGTGCCTACGCCCAATCGAAGATCACCGGCACCTTCCTGGCATTCATGACGATGGCAACCCTCCTTGCGGCCATAGCGGTGATGACCGACTCCCCGATCCTGGTGATCGGCGCCATGGTGCTGGGTCCGGAGTTCATGGCCGTCATCGCGATGGGGCTCGCGCTCGTGCGCGGCCGCAGGTCGTTGCTGCGTCAGGCCGCCCGCACCCTGATCCTCGGATTCTCCTTCTCAGTAGCGGTCACGGTCGGCTTCGTTGCAATCGCGCGACTCGTGGGCTTGGTAACGGAAGCTGACGTCAGCGCCCCGCGCCCCGGTGTGTCCTTCATCTACTCGCCCAATGTCTGGTCCCTGCTCGTGGCTGCGATCGCCGCAGCAGCCGGGGTGCTCGCACTCACGACATCGCAATCCACCGGAATAATCGGTGTCTTCATCTCCGTCACGACTATCCCCGCATCCGGAAACGTTGCCGTCGGATTGGTGTTCGCGCAATGGGATCAGGTAAGAGGAAGCGCGCTCCAATTGCTGATAAACCTCACGGGTATGGCCTTGGCAGGCTGGGTGACACTCGCCCTGCGCCAGCGGATGAGTGATCGAACTAGTCGAGAGCTAGCTCGGCACTCACCACGTCGGCTATGGCGCGAGCGAGTCGCTCGGCGTCATCGTGGGTCGTAGCCTCGACCATGACCCTCACGACCGGTTCGGTACCCGACGGCCGCAACAGCACGCGACCATGTCCGGCCAGCTGACGCTCTGCTTCCTCGACGGCCTGTTGGACAGCCGCATTGGACTCGATCGCCGATTTATCGATTCCCTGCACATTCACCAGGACTTGCGGCAGCTTCTCGACGGCGGCTGCCAATTCGCCCAACGACCGCCCCGTCCTCACCATTTGCGCTAAAACTTGGAGGGCGGTGAGGACTCCATCTCCGGTCGTGGCGAAATCGCTCAAGACGACGTGACCACTTTGCTCACCCCCGAGGACGAAACCACCGCTGCCCATCTCCTCGACGACGTACCGGTCACCGACTGCGGTCTCCACGACGACGATTCCCACGCTTTGCATCGCCAATTTGAAACCCATGTTGGCCATGACCGTCGTTACGACGGTGTCGTGGGTCAACCGACCACGATCGCGCAAAGCCATGGCCAAGATCGCCAGGATGTGATCGCCATCTATTACGGCACCATCGGCGGTAACCGCCAAGCACCTGTCGGCATCGCCGTCGTGGGCGAATCCGACATCGGCACCGGATTGCCTTACCTGGTCGATCAGGCCTTCAAGGTGGGTGGACCCGCACTGCGCGTTGATGTTCCAGCCATCGGGGGCATCGTTGATCGCTTGCACCTCGGCGCCGGCTAGACGCAAGGCCGCGGGCGCGACGGCACTGGCAGCGCCGTTCGCGCAATCGACCACAACGCGTAGTCCGTCGAGTCGTTGGTCAATAGTGCCGAGCAGGTACTCGACGTAGGCACCGCCGGCATCCTCGTCACGGGTCACCCGGCCCACCGAATCGCCGGTCGGACGGTCCCACGTTGCGCCGAGGCGCGATTCGATGGCATCTTCGATGTGATCGGCCAATTTCACCCCGCCACGGGCGAAGAACTTGATGCCGTTGTCGGGCATCGGGTTGTGCGAAGCCGAGAGCATCACGCCGAGATCGGCGCCGGTATTCGCGGTCAGCTGGGCCACCCCCGGGGTGGGCAGGACGCCGACCACGCGCACATCCACTCCGGCGCTTGCCAACCCTGCGACGACAGCAGCTTCGAGGAACTCACCGCTCGCACGGGTGTCCCGCCCGACGATCGCACGAGGCCGGTGACCGACGAACTCCCCCGCCTCGGCGAGGACCCCCGCAGCAGCCACCGCTAGGTCCACGGCGAGCTCGGCGGTGATGTCCCGGTTGGCAAGACCCCGAACCCCGTCGGTACCGAACAGCCGGCCCACGGTCTTAGCGCTTGCTGTACTGCGGTGCCTTGCGGGCCTTCTTCAGGCCGTACTTCTTGCGCTCCTTGGCACGCGGATCACGAGTCAGGAAGCCTTCCTTCTTCAGCGCCGAGCGGTTGTTCTCTTCGTCGATCGCGCTGAGCGCACGAGCGATCCCAAGCCGCAGAGCGCCGGCCTGGCCGGAGACACCGCCGCCGTTGATGCGTGCGATGACGTCGAAGCGACCCTCGGCGCCGAGCGTGACGAAGGGCTCCTTCACCTCTTGCTGGTGCACTTTGTTCGGGAAGTACTCATCTAGTGATCGACCGTTGATGGTCCACTGACCGGTTCCCGGTACCAACCGAACGCGGGCCACGGCCTGCTTGCGGCGACCGATCGCCGAACCGGGGGCGGTTGTTATCTCGCGCGCCACGGGAGCGTTGGCCGGGGACTCGCTGGTGTATTCGGACGGGACGTCGGTCTCCTCGACCTCTTCGATCTCGACAGTTGCCTCAGACACGGTTTCCTCTTCTTCTTTCGATGCTCGTAGAACCGGCGCGACTACTGCGCGACCTGGGTGATTTCGTAGGGCTGGGGGTTTTGTGCAGCGTGCGGATGATCGCCGCCGGTGTAGACCTTCAACTTCTTCAGTTGCTGACGGCCCAACTTGTTGTGCGGGAGCATGCCCTTGACGGCCTTCTCCACTGCGCGCTCGGGGTTGGTCGCGAGGAGTTCCTCATAGGACATCGACTTCAAGCCGCCGGGGTAGCCCGAGTGTCGGTAGTCGATCTTCTTCTCTCGCTTGGAGCCGGTCAGCGCGACCTTGTCTGCATTGACGACGACGACGAAGTCACCACCGTCCACGTGCGGGGCGAAGGTGGGCTTGTGCTTACCGCGCAGCAGCGTGGCGACGTGGGAGGCGAGGCGACCGAGGACAACGTCGGTCGCGTCGATGACATGCCATTCGCGAGTGATCTCGCCGGCTTTGGGGCTATAGGTGCGCACAGGACGCCGCCTTTACTGTCGTTGGGACCGGTTTCTGTACCCCCTCGCGGTGAAGGGGCCGTACTGGTCGCCTTCCGGACGACCAGGCTGCGCACCGCGCGGGTGCAGGCAGCAGCGTCATAGGCTACCCGACCTCCCGAACGCCCTGTCCCCGGGCCTACGAGGGAGGTAGGCCCCGCACGGTTCGAGTCTGCTGCTGGCGCTGGGCCCATCGGCTCTGGGGCGGGTAGCCGACTTCCTCGAGGATCAACGGGTGTGCGGGCATCACCGTGACTCCGGCCGCCCGCGCCTTCATGTCCAAAGCGGCCCGGGGGAAATCGACCGGCTTTCGATGCTCCCCAACGGGAATAAGGGCACCGACCAGGCTGCGCACCATCGAGTGGCAGAAGGCATCAGCGGTGACGTGCATGACGGCAGTGGCGTTATCGCCCGTCGGATCGATCCGACGTTCCCACTCCAGCGCCAGGATTTGCCGAACCGTCGTGCCATGTTCCTTGAGTTTGCAGTAGCTCGTGAAGTCGTGCTCACCGACCAGCGCAGTCGCGGCAGCGTTCATCGCCGCGATATCGAGTTCCCTGCCGATATCGAGTACGTACCGACGAAGCAGCGGATCGGGACCTCGCGGGTCATCGCTCACGGTGTAGCTGTATCGGCGCCACAGCGCGGAGAAGCGAGCGTCGAAATCTCCGGTCACCTCGTCCACATCGAGGATGCGGATATCACCAGGGAGCGCACGGTTGATGCGGCCGACCTCGAGTTCGCCGACGCTCGAAGCGTCCAGGTGCACCACCTGGCCTCGCGCATGGACGCCGGCATCCGTTCGACCGGCGCAGGTCAAGGCGATCGACTCACCGGCTAAGTGCGAAAGGACGCGCTGGAGTTCGCCTTGCACCGTTCGCTGATCACGCTGCCTGGCCCAGCCAGCGAAATCCGAGCCGTCGTAGGCGACCTTCATGCGAAGACGGGTGGTCGAATCACTCATGATCCGACCACCCGTCGTTCGTAGTTGGCTTGGTTACTTGGCGTCGGCAGCGCCTTCTTC
The DNA here is from genome assembly GCA_964550285.1 of uncultured Rubrivirga sp. Taxonomy (GTDB): domain Bacteria; phylum Actinomycetota; class Actinomycetes; order S36-B12; family S36-B12; genus S36-B12. The sequence continues at coordinate 13,876 of CAZJYN010000018.1, read as the reverse complement.
ATCGCCCTGCTCGCCGGACTGCTCGCCGGACTGCTCGCCGACCTGCTCCGCTGCTTGCTCCTCAGCGACCTCGTCGACGGTGTCCTCGACTATCTCGTCGCTCACCTCGGCGCTGGCCTCCGCGCTGGCCTCGGCGCTGGCTTCTTCGCTGGCCTGCTCGACAACCGCCTCGGTCGTTGCTTCCTCGCGCTCCTTGGCTGCGCGCTTGGCCGCTCCGGTCGCCTCGGCGACGACCTGCTCGGCCATCGGCTCGACGAGTTCGATCACGGCCATGGGCGCGTTGTCGCCCTTCCGGGGGCCGATCTTGGTGATGCGGGTGTAGCCACCGGGACGTCCCGCGTACTGCGGTCCGATCTCGGTGAACAGCATGTGCACCACCGTCTTGTCGCGTACCACGGTCATGACCCTGCGCCGGGCAGCCAGATCTCCACGCTTGGCGAAGGTGATCAGTCGCTCGGCGAGCGGACGCAGCCGCTTGGCTTTCGCCTCGGTGGTCGTGATCTTCCCGTGCTCGAAGAGCGCGGTCGCCAGATTCGCGAGCATGAGACGTTCGTGCGCCGGACCACCGCCGAGGCGGGCACCCTTAGTTGGGGTAGGCATATCTTCTCTCCTTGATGCTTTCCTAGCCGGTGGCCTGTCCGACCATCGATTTAGAGCTGCTCGTCCTCTGCGTACGCGAAGTCGTCTCCGTCGGTTCCATCGGTCGCGGCGGCGGGGTTCGTCGAACCTTCCGCTGAGAAGTCACCGAAATCCTCCACGCCTTCGTCGTCGGCGAAGTAGACCGCTGCACCCGGATCGAACCCAGGCGGGCTGTCCTTCAGTGCCAGGCCCAGACCGGCGAGCTTGACCTTGACCTCGTCGATGGACTTTTGACCGAAGTTGCGGATATCGAGTAGGTCAGCCTCGCTGCGCGTGATGAGTTCCCCGACAGTGTGGATTCCCTCGCGCTTGAGGCAGTTGTAGGAGCGAACCGTCATGTCTAGTTGCTCGATGGGGGTACCGAGTTGTTCGGCGACGAACGCATCCGTCGGAGACGGACCGATGTCGATGCCCTCGGCCTCCACATTGAGTTCACGCGCGAGTCCGAACAGCTCGACGAGCGTGTGGCCGGCGGAAGCGACGGCGTCACGAGGCCGGATGCTGGGCTTGGTTTCAACATCCAGGACGAGTTTGTCGAAGTCGGTGCGCTGCTCCACGCGGGTCGCCTCGACCTTGTAGCTCACCTTCATCACCGGTGAGTAGATCGAGTCCACGGGGATGCGGCCGATCTCCTGGCCGGGCTGCTTGTTCATGCTCGCCGGCACGTACCCGCGACCACGTTCGACGACCAGTTCGATCTCCAACTTGCCCTTGGCGTTGAGCGTCGCGATCTGCAGGTCGGGATTGTGGACCTCCACGCCCGCCGGCGGCTGAATGTCAGCCGCGGTGACGACGCCGGGGCCTTGCTTGCGCAGGTACATCACGACCGGCTCGTCGTGATCGGAGGAGACCACGATCTGCTTGAGGTTCAAGATGATCTCGGTGGCGTCTTCCGTGACGCCCTCGATCGTGCTGAACTCGTGCAGGACGCCGTCGATGCGGATGCTGGTGACCGCTGCGCCCGGAATCGAGGACAGCAGGGTGCGCCGCATCGAGTTGCCGAGCGTGTAGCCGAAGCCGGGCTCTAGCGGTTCGAGTACGAAACGCGACCGGAATTCGCTGATCGGCTCTTCGGTGAGGATGGGACGTTGACTGATGAGCACTGTGTTCTTCCTTCCCGCGACGACCGCTATATGAAGTCGCGTATCTGAACGCTCCCCGGCCCGCAGCCGAACCGGGGTGTTGCTTACTTGGAGTAGAGCTCGACGATGAGCTGCTCTTGGACTGGGGTGTCGATGACCTCGCGCTCGGGCAACGAGTGGACGATGATGCGCATTTTCGAGCCCACGACCTCGAGCCACGCGGGCACCGTCTTCTCACCGATCTCGGCGTGTGCGACAACGAACGGGGTCATTTCCTTGGACGACTGCTTGACCTCGATGATGTCGTTCGGCGAGACCCGGTAGGAGGGGATGTCGACCTTCTTGCCGTTCACCGTGAGGTGACCGTGCGCCACCAACTGTCGCGCCATGTCGCGCGACTTGGCGAATCCGGCCCGGAAGACCACGTTGTCGAGGCGGGACTCCAGGATGCGAAGCAGGTTATCGCCGGTCTTGCCGGACTGTCGGTTGGCTTCGACGTAGTAGTTCCCGAACTGCTTTTCGAGGACTCCGTAGATGCGCACCGCCTTTTGCTTCTCTCGCAACTGCAGCAAGTACTCGCTGTCCTTGCTGCGTCCGCGACCATGCTGGCCGGGCGGGTAGGGCCGCTTCTCGAACGGGCACTTCGGTGACTCGCACTTGCTTCCCTTGAGGAAGAGCTTCATCTTCTCTCGCCGGCAGCGCTTGCAATCTGCGTCGGTGTAACGCGCCATATCGTTGCTTCTCCTATTTTCCTGCGCGCGATCAGACGCGGCGACGCTTGGGGGGACGGGTGCCGTTGTGCGGCACGGGGGTGACATCGGCGATCGAGCCCACCTCCAGGCCGGTGGCCTGCAGCGAGCGGATGGCGGTCTCACGGCCGGAGCCGGGACCCTTGACGAAGACGTCGACCTTGCGCATGCCGTGCTCCATCGCGCGTCGCGCGGCGGCTTCGGCGGCCAACTGTGCGGCGAACGGAGTGGACTTGCGGCTGCCCTTGAAGCCGACCTGACCAGCCGACGCCCAGGAAATCACCGCACCCGTGGGATCAGTGATCGAGACGATGGTGTTGTTGAACGTGCTCTTGATGTGCGCATGACCATGCGCAACGTTCTTCTTCTCCTTGCGGCGCACCTTCTTCGCGCCGGCGGACTTGGGGGGCATTTCTTTGCCTACTTCCTACGTTCGTGGACGTTCGATCGGGGTTGGTTAGTGGGTCGGTTGCGGATCCGACTAAGCCTTCTTCTTGCCGGCGACGGTCTTGCGCGGTCCCTTGCGGGTCCGAGCGTTCGTATGGGTGCGCTGGCCGTGGACCGGCAGACCCTTGCGATGCCGAAGGCCTTGGTAGCAACCGATTTCCACCTTGCGGCGTACATCGGCAGCGACCTCGCGGCGCAGGTCACCCTCGACCTTCAAGTTGGCCTCGATCCAGTCACGCAGCGCGAGCACCTGATCGTCGGTGAGATCCTTGGCCTTGCTATTCGGATCGATACCGGTGGCTTCGAGGGCCTTGGCGGCCTGTGAACGGCCGACGCCGTAGATGTAGGTGAGCGCGATCGCCAGGCGCTTCTCGCGCGGGAGATCCACTCCGATCAAACGTGCCATGGGGCGGTCCTATCTTCACTCAGCACGGGGTTTCGGTGGGAGACCGTTCCGGTCCGCCAAGACCGGTCCTCGGCCCCGTGGCCGAGGGTGTCGTCCCCACCTCGCAGGTGGGGGGTCGGGTGCTCCCGTAAGGGTGGTGTTCGGGTTGTCTCTCCCGGTCACCGCGGGTCGGTCGGCGCCAGCGGCGCTGGCAGCCGTCTAACCCTGACGCTGCTTGTGGCGAGGGTTGGAGCAGATGACCATCACGCGCCCGTGGCGACGAATCAGCCTGCAGCTGTCGCAGATCTTCTTGACGCTCGGTTGCACCTTCATGTGCGGTTTCCGTTCTCCATCGCCCGTAGGCAGCCGTTACTTGTATCGGTAGACGATCCGGCCGCGCGTGAGGTCGTATGGCGACAACTCCACGACGACGCGGTCGTCAGGGAGGATCCGGATGTAGTGCATCCGCATCTTCCCGCTGATGTGTGCGAGCACCTGGTGCCCGTTGTCCAATTCGACGCGGAACATGGCATTGGGTAGTGACTCGGTGATCGTGCCCTCGAGCTCGATCGCGCCGTCCTTCTTACCCATTGCCATCCTTCTGCGCGGACCGGTCCATCCGATCCTGTGCGGTTCGGCCGACGCCGGGCGACCTGCGCACGCGCGCGAATGCGCCGCTTTCGCGGCTAGTTCACGCGGATGGACGGGGAAGCCCGATATCAGCCCCAGAAGTCTACGCCCGGCCCGCCTCGCCGTCGCACCGGGGTAGGCCCACCCCCCGACCACGCCCCCATGCGAATCCCCCGGAATCCGGGCGAAACGCTCAGTTTCGCCCCGATTCGGGGGGAAGCGAAACGCTTCCCCCGGATTCCGGGGGATTCGCATGGGGGCGTGGGGGTCGGAATTCGTGGGTGGGGATGCCGAGCGCCTCGAGTCGCTCGGCTGCGGACCGGTATGCCCGCTCCAGTTGCTTGGGATCGGCTACCCGCTCACGCCAGGAACCGGGCCGTACCCGCTCGGCGGGCATCTGCTCGGCGAAGTACCGGCGCATCCTGGGTCGGTCCGGCAGGTCCAAGAACTCCAGCAACCTGCGGTACTCCTCGGCGCGCTCGCTCACCACCAATGACTCCAAGGAGATGGTCAGCACCGCACCCTCCGGCACGTCACTCAAGGCCCGGTGGGCCGCCACCATACGTTCGCTCCACCACGCTGCCGCAGCCACCGGCTCACCAGGACCCCAGGGTTCACTCATCACCGAGGCCATGGTGTCTCGCCCATCGCGCACCATGTGGACGAACAGCGCCTGCGGCACCAATCGATGGATGCGATCGGCATGCGCGATGTTGGGTGGCGACGTGTCCACCCAGTAGCGCTCCGCATCCAGGCCTTGCATGCGCGCGAGGTCGACGAGAAATCCTCGCCCCGCTTTCGGGGCGTCCTGGCCGATAGTGCGCCGCAGTTCGTCCAACAGCCGTTCACGTTGCTGCAGTGTTATCCCGCGGTGCAGCCCACTGGCCTTCCCGAGTCGATTGGTGCGCTCCCACCAACGCCCGCGTAGCCGACGACGGAACTCGCCGAACAGCAGCGGATGCGAGCGGGCCAACACTCGAACGCCAAGGGGAGCATCGACACCTGGACCTAGGCAGACATCCAGCAGCCCGGCACTGTCGGTCAAGCACCGGATCTCCAGCGGCCTACTCGCTCGTACCTGGGGATGAGTGCGCAGCAACTTCGCCAGCACGGTCGTGCCGCTTCGACCACTCCCGCCGCTGAAGATCAACTGCGGCGTGGACATCACCCGAACGCTACAGACGCGTGCCCTCGATGGAGGTCGTGACCCAGGGGCCGTCATCGGTGATCGCCACCGTGTGTTCCCAGTGCGCGGCAGGAAGGTTGTCGGCCGTAACGACGGTCCACTCATCGGCGAGCACCGCAACGCTCGGCTGACCGAGGGTCGCCATCGGTTCGATAGCCAACGCCATCCCCGGTTCCAAGCGCGGTCCACGACCGGGACGTCCGTAGTTCGGTACCGGCGGATGCATGTGCATGGCCGAGCCGATCCCGTGACCGACGTACTCCTCGACGATGCCGTAGTCACCGGAATCGCGGATGCATGTCTCGACAGCGTTGCCGATGTCCGAGAGTCGATGACCCTCACGCGCTTGCGCCAGCCCTGCCCACAATGCCGCCTTCGTGACCTCCGAGAGTTCGCGCACCCGGGGATCGACTTCACCGACGAGGATCGAGATCGCTGCGTCCCCGTGCCAACCCTCCACGATCGCGCCGCAATCGATCGACACGATGTCTCCTTCGTGGATCACCCGCTCGCCGGGGATCCCGTGTACGACTTCCTCGTTTACCGATGTGCAGATGACCGCAGGGAAGCCGTAGTAGCCGAGGAACGACGGAGTAGCACCGTGGCCGGAGATGCTCTCGCGAGCGATGGAGTCGAGGTCGGCGGTGGTCATGCCTGGGGCGATCTGCTCGCGCAGCGTCTCCAAGGTCTTCGCGACGACGAGCCCTGCTTCACGCATCAAGGCGATCTCGTCAACCGACTTGATTTCGATCGACTCGGACTTACGGAACATCGAGCAACCTCAGCATCAGGCGACGACGACAGCCAACAGGCGCGTGGTGACCTGCTCGACTTCTCCCATCCCATCGACCTGCATGAGCAGGCCCCGATCGGAGTAGGTGGTGAGCAACGGAGCGGTCTGCTCGGCGTAGACCTCCAGGCGCCGCCGGATGACATCCTCGGAGTCGTCGCTGCGACCCTGTTCGGCCGCACGCTTCACCAATCGACCGACAACCTCGTCGATCTCCACCGTCAACTCCACGACCACGTCGAGTGCCTGTCCGGCCGAGCGAAGCATCGCGTCGAGTTCGGCTACCTGTTCCACGGTGCGCGGATATCCGTCGAGTAGGAAGCCCGGGCGGCAGTCCTCATGAGTGAGTCGATCGCGAACCATGGCGTTAGTGACGGTGTCGGGTACGTACTCGCCGGCGTCCATGTAGCGCTGGGCTTCCTTACCCAACGCGGTGCCATCGGCGACGTTCGCACGGAAGATGTCACCGGTGGAGATATGCGGCACCCCCAACTCGGCGGCCAGCAGGGCGGCCTGCGTGCCCTTGCCGGCACCGGGTGGACCCATGAAGACGACGCGCATGGCCTAACCCAGGAAGCCTTCGTAGTTGCGCTGTTGGAGTTGCGATTCGATCTGCTTCACGGTGTCCAGGCCGACGCCGACCATGATCAGCAAGCTGGTGCCACCGAAGATGAAGTCTTGAGCGACCCCAAGGCCACCGAAGGCGAAGACCGGGAGCACCGCGATCAATCCCAGATAGAGCGATCCCGGCGCCGTCAGCCGGGTCAGGACGTAATCCAGGTAGTCCGCGGTCGGCTTGCCTGCCCGGATGCCTGGAATGAAGCCGCCGTACTTCTTCATGTTGTCGGCCACATCGGTCGGGTTGAAGGTGATCGACACATAGAAGTAGGCGAAGAAAATGACCAGCAGGAAGTAGGTCAGCAGATACCAGGCTCCGGTACCGGTTCCGAAGTTCTGCTGCACCCATTGCGCCCATCCCGACTGACTGCCGGTGAGCTGCACGAACAGCGTGGGCAAGAACAACAACGACGACGCGAAGATGACCGGGATGACGCCGGCCATGTTGACCTTGAGTGGGATGTAGGTCGAGGTGCCGCCGTACATCCGACGGCCGACCATCCGCTTGGCGTATTGCACCGGGATCCGGCGCTGGGCCTGCTCCACGAAGACCACGAAAGCGATGACGGCTAGCCCGACTAGGACGGTGATCGTGAAGGTGAACGCGCCCCGGCTGCCGAGAATCGAGGCGAACTGAGCTGGGATCGTGGCGATGATCGCGGTGAAGATCAGCACGGACATGCCGTTGCCCACTCCACGCTCGGTGATCAATTCGCCGAACCACATGACCACTGCCGTTCCCGCGGTCATCACGATCACCATGACCAAGATGACCCACACACCCTGGTTCGGGATGATGGTCTCGTTGCACCCGCTGAACAGCGCTCCCGGCGTGCGGGCCAGGGACAAGATCGCAGTGGACTGCAAGACAGCCAAGCCGATCGTCACGTACCTCGTGTACTGCGTGATCTTCGCTTGGCCCGCTTGGCCGTCCTTCTTAAGCATTTCAAGGCGAGGGATCACCACGGTCAACAACTGCAAGATGATGCTGGCGGTGATGTAGGGCATGATGCCGAGCGCGAAGACGCTCAATTGCAGCAGCGCCCCACCGCTGAACAGGTTGATCAGCGCGTAGACCGAGTTGTCCTGGACGACGTCGATGCAGCGCTGGATCGCCGCGTAGTCCACTCCGGGCGTGGGCAGCACGGCACCGAGCCGGTACAGACCGAGGAGACCGAGGGTGAACAGGATCTTCCTGCGAAGGTCGGGTGTTCGAAGTGCAGCCCCGAAGGCACTTATGTGCACTCGATCCTCCCCTTCCCTTCGATCGCCTCGTGAACCGTCAACCAGCGCCGGAGCGCCCCGCCTTACAGTTCGGTGACCGAACCTCCGGCAGCCTCGATCTTGTCACGAGCGGTCGCGGAGAACTTATCCGCACTCACCGTAACGGCAACCGAGATATCTCCTTGACCGAGCACCTTGACCGGCTTGCCGGAGCGAACCGCCCCCTTCTCGACCAGGTCGGAGACTGTGACGTCGCCACCGGAGGGAAACAAGGTCGCCAAGGTGGCGACATTGACCACCTGGAATTCGACCTTGTTCGGGTTCTTGAAGCCCTTCAACTTCGGTAGGCGCATGTGCAGCGGCATCTGACCACCCTCGAAGGTGGCCGGCACCGTATTGCGCGCCCGGGTGCCCTTGGTTCCGCGCCCGGCGGTCTTGCCCTTGGATGCTTCGCCACGGCCCTTGCGGGTCTTGGCGGTCCGGGCTCCGGGTGCTGGACGTAGGTGATGGACCTTAAGAGTCATGTCAGTCAACCTCCTCGACATCGACCAAGTGCGCCACGGTTGTCACCATGCCACGGATCTCGGGTCGATCTTCCTTGACGACGACGTCGCCGATTCGCTTCAAGCCCAGCGAGCGCAAAGTGTCCCGCTGCCGGCTGGTTCCGCCGATCTCGGACTTTCGCTGGGTTACCTTCAACTGCGTCATCAGGAGGTCACCCCTGCCTTCGCGCGCAGCATGGCTGCCGGTGCTACGTCTTCCAGCGGCAGGCCGCGACGGGCAGCCACGGCCTCCGGCGGCTCGAGCATCTTCAGCGCCGTGACCGTCGCGTGGACGATGTTGATGGCGTTATCCGAGCCCAGCGATTTGCTCAGGACATCGTGTACGCCCGCGCACTCGAGCACCGCACGGACCGGGCCACCGGCGATAACGCCGGTACCGGGTGCGGCCGGACGAAGCAGGACGACCCCGGCAGCGGCCTCACCGGTCACCGGGTGCGGGATGGTGCCCTGGATGCGCGGCACCTTGAAGAAGTGCTTCTTGGCCTCTTCGACGCCCTTGGCGATCGCCGCCGGCACCTCCTTGGCCTTGCCGTAGCCCACTCCCACCATGCCGTCGCCGTCGCCGACGACGACCAGTGCGGTGAAGCTGAAGCGACGACCACCCTTGACAACCTTCGCGACACGATTGATGGACACCACGCGCTCGAGGTACTGCGACTTCTCCTCGCGTGGGCTCCGCTCCTTGCGGTCGCGGCGTTCGCCGCCTGCCCGCCGGTCGGTTCCTGACATGTTTTCCTCTTTCGCTCTCGGTCGTCTCAGAAGTCCAGGCCCGCTTCGCGGGCTCCTTCGGCCAGGGCCGCGACGCGACCGTGGAATCGGTGTCCGCCGCGATCGAAGACAACCGCACCCACACCCGCGGACTTCGCGCGCTCGGCGACCTTCTGGCCGACCTTGCGCGCCTTGGCGGTCTTATCCTCGCTCGCCCCACGGAGGTCGTCCTCCATCGTAGACGCCGATGCCAGCGTACGGCCGGCGGTGTCATCGACCACCTGGGCGATCATGTGCCTGGCGGATCGTGTCACGACCAGCCGGGGACGCTCGACGGTGCCGCTGACCTTCTTGCGGACCCGGATGTGGCGGCGCTTGCGGCCGACGGCGATCTTGTTGCCGGAACCGAGCTTCACACCGTAGGTACTCGTGGCCATGACTACTTGCCCGCCTTTCCAGCCTTGCGGCGGATGACTTCATTCTCGTAGCGCACGCCCTTGCCCTTGTACGGCTCGGGCTTGCGCAACTTGCGGATGTTCGCGGCAGTCTCACCGACGAGTTGCTTGTCGATGCCGCTGACCGAGAACTTGTTCGGGGTCTCGACCGCGAAGGTGATTCCCTCCGGGGCCTTGACGGTGATCGAGTGGCTGTACCCGAGGGACAGTTCGATATCCGTGCCCTTCGCGGTCACGCGGTAACCGGTGCCGACGATCTCGAGCGTCTTGGTGAAACCGTCGGTGACGCCGACGACCATGTTGTTCACCAGGGAACGGGTGAGACCGTGCAGCGCCTTGGAGGGGCCTTCATCGTCCGGACGGGCGACTATCAGCGAGCCGTCTTCCTCGGTGATCGTGATCGGCTCGGCCACGTCGAGAGACAGCGTGCCCTTAGGGCCGGCGACCGTAACCGAGCGTCCCTCGATCGTGGCGTTGACTCCGGAGGGCACGGGAATGGGGAGTTTTCCGATTCGTGACATCTAACTCTCCTTCCCCTACCAGACGTAGGCGAGGACTTCCCCACCTACGCCCTTCTTCGCGGCCTGTCGATCGGTCAGCAATCCGCCGGAGGTCGACAAGATCGCGACTCCGAGCCCGCCGAGCACCCGTGGCAACGCGGTGCTCTTGGCATAGACGCGCAGACCCGGCTTGGAGACTCGGCGCAGTCCGGCGATGGACCGCTCCCTGGAGGGTCCGTACTTCAACTGCAAGGTCAGCGTCTTGCCGACATCGGCATCGGCGACGTCGTAGCCGGCGATGTAGCCCTCGGCCTTCAAGATCTCGGCGATGTTCGCCTTGATCTTGGAGTGCGGCATCATCACCGAATCGTGGTACGCCGAGTTGGCGTTGCGCAGACGTGCCAGCATGTCTGCGATCGGATCCGTCATTGTCATGGCCTACCGGCCTTCCTCGTCGTGGTATCCGCGAGCGGGTGCTCGTGGACCTGCGGCGTCGTTACCAACTGCTCTTCGTGACTCCGGGTAGCTCGCCCGCGTGCGCCATCTCGCGAAGGCACACCCGGCACAGGCCGAACTTGCGGTACACCGAATGCGGACGTCCGCACTTGGTGCAGCGGGTGTAGGCCCGCACCTTGAACTTAGGTGTCTTCTGTTGCTTTTGGATCAAAGCCTTCTTGGCCATGGCCTACGCCTCCTTGAAGGGGAACCCGAGCAGCCGCAGCAGCGCGCGTCCTTGGTCGTCGTTCGGGGCGGTGGTGACAACGGTGATGTCCATACCCCGCGTGCGGTCGATCTTGTCCTGGTCGATCTCATGGAACACGGACTGCTCAGTGAGACCGAAGGTGTAGTTGCCATGACCATCGAACTGCTTGGGCGAGAGCCCGCGGAAGTCGCGGATACGCGGCAGTGCGATAGACAGCAGGCGATCGAGGAACTCCCACATCCGATCGCCGCGCAACGTCACGTGTGCACCGATCGGCTGGCCCTCGCGCAACTTGAACTGTGCGATGGACTTGCGCGACCGGGTGACCTGGGGCTTTTGGCCGGTGATCTCGGTGAGATCGCGGATCGCGCCCTCGATCAACTTGGAATCGCGGGCGGCTTCGCCGACGCCCATGTTCACAACCACCTTGGTGACGGTCGGAACTTGCATGATGTTCGCGAGGTCGAATTCGCTGCGCAGTTCGGGGATGATCTCCTCGCGGTACCGCGCTTTGAGCCGCGGGAGGGTGGTCGTTGCCGCACTCATCACAGATCCTTCCCGGTGCGCTTGGAAATACGTACGCTGCGCTGGCTTTCGTAGGTGGTGCCGTCCGGGCGTCGCTTCTCGACGGTTTCCCGCCGGAACCCGATACGGGTGGGACGACCGTCCTCGGGGTCGATGACCATCACGTTGGACACGTGGATCGGTGCTTCGGTGGTCACGATCCCGCCGGTCTTCGCGCCGCGGGCGTTTTGGCCGACTCGGGTGTGCTTCTTGATTCGGTTGACGCCCTCGACGATGAGTCGGTCGGATTCTGGATAGACCTCGATGACCTTGCCGGTCAGCCCACGGTCCTTACCGGAGATCACCTGGACGGTGTCTCCCTTGCGAACGCTGAGTTTGCTCATGGCTACAGCACCTCCGGAGCCAGCGAGATGATCTTCATGAACTTCTTCTCCCGCAGTTCTCGGCCGACCGGCCCGAAGATGCGCGTGCCGCGCGGCTCTCCGTCGCCCTTCAAGATGACGGCCGCGTTCTCATCGAAGCGAATGTAGGAACCGTCCGGACGACGCCGCTCCTTCTTCGTGCGCACGATGACGGCCTTGACGACCTCGCCGCGCTTGATGCCGCCACCGGGGATGGCGTCTTTGACGGTCGCCACGATGACATCTCCCACGGACGCATAGCGACGTCCGGATCCGCCGAGCACCCGGATGCACAAGATCTCCTTGGCACCGGTGTTATCGGCGACTCGCAGTCGCGACTCTTGCTGGATCACTTCTTATCTCCTGATCGTCTGCCGGTTCTCGTTACGAGCCTGGCGGAACCCACCCGGCCGCAATGCGCGGTCGGCTTCCTACTTGGCCTTCTCCACGACCTCGACCACGCGCCACCGCTTGGTGGCCGACAGCGGGCGGGTCTCCATCAGCAGCACCCGGTCCCCGACACCGGCCGTGTTGCCCTCGTCATGTGCCTTCAACTTGCTCGTGCGGCGCACGACCTTGCCGTACAGCGGGTGCTTGAAGCGGTCCTCCACGGCAACGACGACGGTCTTGTCCATCTTGTCGCTGACCACGAGTCCTTCGCGGACCTTGCGGTATCCACGCTGGCTGTCCGCCTGCTGGGTCCTTGTGGTGCTCATGCCGCACCCTCCTCGTCCTCGGTGGTCTCGAGCATGGGCGTGATACCCAACTCGCGCTCTCGGAAGATCGTGTAGATGCGAGCGATGTCCTTGCGGACCGCACGCAAGCGACCGTGACTTTCCAATTGACCCGTGGCCCCTTGGAAACGGAGGTTGAACAGCTCCTCCTTGTACTCGCGCAGGCGAGTGACCAGTTCCTCTTGGGTCAGGTTCCGCAGCTCACCTGCGGCGGTTCCCACTGCCATCAGTCCTCACCTGCTTCGTCGCGCCGGATGATCCGGCATTTCATCGGGAGTTTGTGCACCGCGCGCATGAGCGCCTCGTGCGCGAGTTCCTCATCGGGGTAGGACAGTTCGAACATCACCCGTCCGGGCTTGACGTTCGCGACCCACCACTCCGGGGAGCCCTTGCCCGAACCCATCCGCGTTTCGGCCGGCTTCTTGGTAAGCGGACGGTCGGGGTAGATGTTGATCCACACCTGCCCACCGCGCTTGACGTGCCGGGTGATGGCGATACGAGCGGCTTCGATCTGACGGTTCGTCACGTAGGCAGGCTCGAGGGCCTGGATGCCGTAGGTACCGAACGAAACGTTCGTGCCGCCCTTGGCCGCGCCGGTGCGCTTGGGGTGGTGCTGCTTGCGGTGCTTGACCCTGCGGGGAATCAGCATGTTCAGCCCTCCTGTCCTTGCGTGGCCGGTGCTTCGGCGGGCGTCTGCTCGGGTGCAGCGGCCGATGCCTCAGCGGGTACCTCTGCCGGTGCCTCAGCCGGTGCCTCAGCCGGTGCCTCTGCCGGTGCCTCTGCGACGGTCTCCGCAGCGGGGGTGTCCTCGCTGCGAGCGCGCTTCGGGCGATCCGGGCGAGCGCGCTGGCCACTGAGCCGGGCAGCGGCTGCCGCTGCTTCGCGCTCCGCGCGCGAGCCGAGCGCTTCGCCCTTGTAGATCCACACCTTCACACCGATGCGACCGAAAGTGGTACGCGCTTCGTAGAAGCCGTAATCGATGTCGGCGCGCAGCGTATGCAGCGGGACCCGACCCTCGCGGTAGAACTCCGTTCGCGACATCTCCGCACCGCCGAGGCGGCCGGAGACCTGGACGCGGATGCCCTTAGCGCCGGCCTTCATCGCGCTTTGCATGCCCTTGCGCATCGCACGACGGAACGAAACACGGCTGGACAACTGCTCGGCGATCCCCTGAGCAACGAGTTGGGCTTCGGACTCGGGGTTCTTGACCTCGAGGATGTTCAGTTGCACCTGCTTGCCGGTGAGTTTTTCCAACTCACCGCGGATGCGGTCGGCCTCGGCGCCGCGGCGTCCGATGACGATGCCCGGACGCGCGGTGTGGATGTCCACCCGAACCCGGTCGCGGGTGCGCTCGATCTCGACATTCGCGATACCGGCGCGCTCCATGCCCTGGCTGAGCAGCTTGCGGATCTTGACGTCCTCTTCGACGTAGTCGCGGTAGCGCTGGCCCTTCTTGACGTCGTCGGCGAACCAACGTGAGGTGAAGTCGGTCGTGATGCCCAGCCGGAAGCCGTGCGGGTTGATCTTTTGTCCCACG